>ONDK01000098.1 GCA_900316565.1 uncultured Prevotella sp.
TTTAGAAATTGCAAGGCCTTAGGCTCTGATGCCGCCATGTAAGAGGTCGTGATAATATGCATACGGGCATCAGGGCGCTCCAAGAAATGACTGAGGGCATCCTTGAAGATCCTCACACCCGAAAACTTGATGAAGGCAACAATCCAATAGATTTCGTCGGCCGACTGAATGTCGAGGTTGATCTCACTCTGCAGAGACAGGTCGTGATTGCTGCCCGTGAAAAGGTTACTGACGGTGAACCCTGATTTCGGACGGAGTAGGTTATAAGCCTTGATCTGTTGCTCATTCTTACCCGCCCTGGAAATAATCCCGCTGAGCAAGTAATTTTGTACGACCAACAAGTCATCAGCAGTATCACACGACCACTCGCCTTCTATGAAGTGGAGAATCTTGTTGATAAAAGAAATTCGCTCTTCAAGACCTTCAAAGAGTTTGTCGTCAGTCAGTAACCGGGAAAGGATTTTGGAAATATAATTTGTCAACAAGCGTGGAACCTCTGCACTGTCGATACTCAGCGTATTGACAGCATATTGGCTTCTATTGAGAGCGTCTAACTTTTTCTTTAGCGCCTCATAGATAAGACTTTCGTATATTCCAGTAGACAATTCCATACTATGGTTGCTATTTATATTATTTCTGATTGCTTGCGCAGCACGTCGAGACAGACGAAGACAAGAAAGAGATAGAGCAGGATCATCAGCCACGATGTCCCCACCTCGTAAGTGAGGGTCGCCAAGGACATCGGCCAACGGTCGATAACCCCTGACATGGCGACAAAGAAGGTCACAAAAGCCAATACCATCAGTCCCACGACGGCAATGCGCAATGGCATGATGCTCGGCAGCAGCTGCCACGTGCGCCACGCCACATAAGTCTGACCAGCGATTGGCAGGAGGAGAAATAACAGGAATGCGAACTTCATAGGCTCCCTCCTATTTGTGTTACGCCACCCCTATCAGCTCAATGTCGAAGATAAGCGTGGAACCGCCGGGGATGCCGGGCTGTGAGAACTTGCCGTAGCCCATCTCTGCCGGGATGTAGAGCTCCCACTCATCGCCGACGTGCATCTGCTGTAATGCGATGATCCAACCGTCTATGAGGTCGCTCAGTCGCATGGCAATCGGCGTGCCACCACGACTGCTGTCGAACTTCCTGCCGTCGATGGTCCAGCCGGTGTAGTGGACGGTGACGATGCTCCGTCGCTGGGGCTGTGCCCCGTTAGGGTTACCCTCCTTCAACACTTTATAATAGATGCCTTTGGGAAGGGCTTTCACACCCTCCTCCTTGGCTTTTTCCTCCAACCACTTACGGTTGGCAATGATGTATTCGCGCTTAGACATTTATAAACAAGTTAATAAGATTTTTTGATGAGACTAAAGATAAATTGTGCAAAATCAGAGATGTTTCCCTCTACGCTGGCTTTTTCAAGTGCAGCCATATAGCTGCTCCGTCGCTCGCCGTGGGATAACCGTCCATGGTAATCCGGCTGTGACAAGTAGTGTGTTAATGTTAGTATTAACCGTATGCACGACTATTAGTTTTAACACGAGTTCGATTATTAGTATTTACATGCAAAGTTACAATTTTTTTTCTTTTTGCAGCAATATAAATCGGAAGAATTATGAGTAAATTTGCTTTGAATGCTTAAAAGCCTTCCTCACTTCTTATAAAACTCCTGTATCTCGGCAATCATATCCTTCACCTCCTGGTTTACTTTCAGGAAGTTGGCATAGAGGATGCGCTCAGAAGTTGGCATAGAGGATGCGCTCAATTTGCCGCAGCCTCGCTCTTTATGCGTGGCTGCGGCAAAACTGATAAGAGTGCTTATTCTATTTCGATGAACACGGGCTCGCCCTCGTCGCGGTGGCTGATGAACTGCATGAGGCGGTAGAGGGTGCGGCGGCTGTCGGTGACGCGGCCGACCTCGGTATTTTTACCTACGAGTATGCAGCCCTCGGTGTCCTGGGCGGTGTTGCCGCTGTGGATGCGGATGCCCTCGTAGCGGGGCACGCCAACGAGCAGCGGGAGCCAGCGGTGGAACCGGGGGCTCATCGTCACCACTATCGGATAACGACCTTCGGGGATGGCGGTCTTGCCCTTGGTCTTGCGCCCGCCGTGGTGAAAGTCGACCCAGTGGGGTTCAAGGGTGTCGCAGAAATAGGTGAACGGGGTGAGTGTCCCGCGCTCACGGCGGCGGATGCTGAGGCGGCCGATGGTGTAGGTCGGACGCTTCGCGATGCGTTTCAGATGT
>ONDK01000043.1 GCA_900316565.1 uncultured Prevotella sp.
TATATGTGCACACTACGTGTCTGAACCTCTCCGAGGCTCTTAGTGGACACTATCCTTTCGAGCTATCCCCCAGGCTGCACTCGCTTCGCTCGCTTAGCCTGGGGTTACGGAGAGTGTACCTCTCCGAGGCACTGTGCGGGTTGCGCTCATCTGCTTATCCCCCAGGCTTCGCTCGCTTAGTCTGGGGTTATTGGAGAGTCAGCCTCCGAGGCACTGTGCGGGTTTCGCTCATCTGCTTATCCCCCAGGCTGCACTCGCTTCGCTCGCTTAGTCTGGGGTTATTGGAGAGTCAGCCTCCGAGGCTGTGAGGTATCCATTCAACGCGTGGTGTCTGACGGCTGCAGGGTGCGGCCCTTGTGGCCGTCCGTAATAATTTAAATAAGAAGATGTTTGCGGACGGCCACAAGGGCATATGTTTTTTACGGACGGCCACAAGGGCCGCACCCTGCGGATTGCATTCGCTTGTACTTCCTCTCCGAGGCTGTGTCTGCCTCTTTGCGTCTTTTGCGTCTTTGCGAGAGAAAGATATCTAGCGAGAGAAGCAGTGATAACCCAACCCGGACATTAGGATGGGGATAAACCCCACCCCTACATTGGCGGTGATAACCCAACCCAGATATTAGGATGGGGATAAACCCCACCCCTACAAAAAAAAAGAACCACACGATGATGGTATCGTGTGGTTCTTAATATACTGTTACCGTGTAAGTTACGGATTGGTTACTTTGTGATGATATCGTAGTCGGCATCGAAGGAACGCGGATGACGGCCGAAGAGGACGACGTTGAGCAACATGTTGGCTACCATCTCCTGTGGAGTGAGGTCAACCTTCGGTTCCTTCTTTACCTCCTTGCCTATGAGAACCTCCCAGGTACCCTTAAAGCAAGTGTCGTCGGCACCGAAAAAGAGTTCGTTGGTGTCGGGGTCCTCCATCAGCTGATAGCGTATCTGCTTTTTGGAGGTTACGGGACGGAGACTGCGCAGGATGTCGTAAGCATGACGGAACTGGTCGCGCTGATGACGTCCTTTCGGGTACATGAGACCTATCTGTGGGTAGATCTCGTCGAACTCGTATGCCTGGAGATATTCTATTAACTTCATATTTGTCCTTAAAACTTTGCCATCTTTATAGCCGTTACCGCACATTCGTCGCCTTTGTTGCCGAGGCGTCCTCCCGCACGGTCTGCAGCCTGTTGGTGGTCGTTGGTGGTGAGAAGGCCGTAGATGACCGGGATGTTCTGTACGGCGTTGAGATAAGCGATGCCCTGTGTCACACCCTGGCATATATAGTCGAAGTGCGGTGTCTCACCACGGATGACACTGCCGAGGATGATGATAGCGTCGAAGCCGTCGTTTTTGCACATTTGCTGTGCGCCGTAGACGAGCTCAAAGCTTCCAGGAACGGTCTTTACATGGATGTTCTCGGGGATGGTGCCGTGCTTCTCCAGTGTCTTCACCGCGCCGTCAAGCAGTGCTCCCGTTATGTCGTGGTTCCACTCTGCGACGACGATGCCGAAGCACATGTTACTGGCGTCGGGGACGCTGTCGAAATCGTAATCCGAGAGATTATGAAGTGCTGTAGCCATATCGCGATTAGTTAGCCGTACGCTCAATGTACTTATCGATATCCTGATAAGCGGCACTGTTGACGTACTTCTTCTTTATCTCCGTGTAGATGTCGTGAGCGTCGGCCTTCTTGCCCTGACTCTCGAGGATGATGCCGGCCTTGCGGAGGGCGAGCGGAGAGATGCTGTTGTTGGTATTGTCGGCAGCCTCGTCGTCGGCCATCTCAGCAGCCTTCTTGAAACTGCTGACGGCGTCGTCGAGCTGGTTGTTGTTGGCGTAGATGTCGCCGAGGGCCATCTGTGATGCAGGGCTGATGATCATATCGTCAGAGGTGTCGAACTCCTTGACATACTTCAGTGCGTTCTTCCAGTCGGGCTTCTGCATGTGTGCGTAGCAGAGACCTGCGTAGAGGTTTGCAAGGTTGCCGGCGTCGGTGCTGCTGTAGTTGTTGGCAATGGCGATGAAGCCTTTGTAGTTGGCGCCGTCACCTTTGAGGGCATGCTCGAAGTCGCCCATTTCCATATACTGCTCGCCGCGTGCGAGAGCTGTGCTGGCCTCGTTTTCCTCAGGGATGAATACGTAGTTGTAATAGAGAATAGCGCCTGCTATGATGACAAGTATAGCTGCGACGCCTGTGAGGATGGCCTTCTTATACTTCATGAAGAAGGCTTCCGACTGATTGAGGGGCTCTTCTGTTACGGCCCTTACTTTCTGCTGTGCCATTATGTTTTATTTGTTTTTATTTTTTCAGTTTTAGCCTTAAAAAAGAGCTTACACTCTCTTTGGCGTGGCAAAATTACGGAAATTATCTCATATATTGAAATTTATCGTTGACTTTTTTCGTTCATAGAGTTTTATTGTTGTAACTTTGCATGAAATGAATGTAAAATCGTAATGATACTCAACAGAATTTCCATCGTAAACTTCAAGAATATCGAGGCCGCGAATCTTGCTCTGTCGCCGAAGATCAATTGTTTCATAGGTCATAACGGTGCAGGCAAGACCAACTTTCTCGATGCTGTTTACTATCTCTCGTTCTGCAAGAGTGCCTTTGGTGTCCGTGACTCGCAGGTGCTGACACACGACAAGGACTTCTTCGTCGTCGAGGGCGACTACGTTTCTGCTGACGGTACCAACGAGAACATCTACTGCGGCATGAAACGTGGACAGAAGAAGCATTTCAAGCGCAATAAGAAAGAGTACCGGCGGTTGTCGCAGCATCTCGGTCTCATACCTCTTATCTTTGTGTCGCCGTCGGACTCCATACTTATCGAGGGCTTCAGTGAGGAGCGCCGGAGGCTTATGGACGTGGTGATATCGCAGTACGACCATAATTATATCGAGGCACTGACGAGCTATAACAAAGCGCTTCAGCAGCGCAACTCTCTGCTTCGGCAGGAGGAAGAGCCCGACGCGTCGCTCCTTGAGCTCTGGGAGGAACAGATGGCGGAGTATGGTGAGACGGTGTTCCACGGTCGTGAGGCGTTCATCGGTGAGCTGATACCGGAGTTCCAGAATATCTACCGGCAGGTGTCGGGCGACAACGAGACGGTGTCGCTGCGTTATGTGTCGCATGCACAGCGCGGTCCTCTGCTCGATGTCATCTGTCGCGACCGCGCAAAGGACCGTGCCGTGGGCTATTCGCTGCACGGCATCCACCGTGATGACCTGGAGATGCTCATCGGCGGCTATCCCATGAAGACCGAGGGCAGTCAGGGACAGGCGAAGACATTCTCGCTGGCGCTGAAGCTGGCGCAGTTCAACTTCCTCAGGCGGACGAGCAACACCACACCGCTGCTGCTCCTTGACGACATCTTCGACAAACTCGACGCGCGGCGTGTGGAGCAGATTGTACGCCTCGTTGCCGGCGACGACTATGGACAGATTTTCATCACCGACACTAACCGTGAGAACCTCGACAAGATACTCCGGCACACCGGTCCGGGGTATAAGATCTTTGATGTCGTCGACGGGGATATCAGTGAGCGCGAGGAGTAAGTGCTATTTTATTTTGAAGGGCCATTGCTATGTTTAGAAGAAAGGTAAAGAATATTGATGAGCTGTTGAACTTCACGCTCAGGAAGGAAGGACTGGAGACGCCGCTGTTGCAGAAGCGTCTCATCGACGCATGGCCGAAGGTGGCCGGTGACCTCATAGCCCGTTACACCGGCGACAGGTTCATCCGTAATCAGACATTATACATAAAGGTGATGAACCCGGCGCTGCGTGCTGACCTCACCATGCAACGGTCGAAATACATAAGTCTGCTGAACGCGGAGGTCGGTACGATGCTGATCACGGACATAAAGTTCTATTAAGCGACACGCTAATTTGACGCCCTCTTATAACTCCCCTTTCAGGTGAGCCTGTAAGGGGGGGCTAGGGAAGTAAGGTGTTCAATTTGTTGTACCAATTTTTGCTCAGGAATGGGATAAGTGCCTCGTAGTGGTACTGGGACTCTTCACACCCTTTTCTTATTTTACGGGAGTAACACCCTGCAAGCGGATATCCGCCGAAAGAGTGGGAACTTCATATTGAACGCCCTATTTCGAAACTTGAATTTTACTATATAAAATATCAAAAATATTTACATCAAAATAGGTGTAGTACACTTGCATTGTAAGTGTACGGAAAATACGTCGTAAATGTACTACATTTACAAAAAAGTGTACGGAAAATAGAATGTAAGTGTACGGAAAATGCAATCGACTGGGTTACAGTGCGTTACAAGGAGAATTTTAAAAATCTTGAATTTGAAATATATTTACATATTTTGTTGGACGTAGTCGCTGACTTTTGGGATAAAACGGAGGCACACTCTTAATAACCCCAGGCTAAGCGAGCGAAGCGAGCGCAGTCTGGGGACAGATAGAAAGGATAGTGTCCACTCAGAGCCTCGGAGAGGTTCAGACACGTAGTGTGTACATATATAAAGCTATCACCATTAGTCCTATAAGCCAACCATTAGGATATAATGATGAACACTACGTGTCTGTACCTCTCCGAGGCACGGAGTAAGGTTCTGTCATCTACCTACCCCAGACTGCACTCGCTTTGCTCGCTTAGTCTGGGGTTACGGAGAGTGTACCTCTCCGAGGCACTGTGTGGTATCCATTCAACGCGTGGTGTCTGACGGCTGCAGGGTGCGGCTAGGTAGGGTTAGGGGCCGTCCGTAATAATTTAAATAAGAAGATGTTTGCGGACGGCCACAATGGCATATGTTTTTTACGGACGGCCCCTAACCCTACCTGGCCGCACCCTGCAAGCGGGTGTTACTCCCGTAAAATAAGAAAAGGGTGTGAAGAGTCCCGGTGCCACTCCGAGGCACTTTGTGGGTTTCGCTCATCTGCTTGTCCCCCAGACAGCCCTCGCTTCGATCGCTTAGCCTGGGGTTACTGGAAAGTCAGCTTCCTAGGCTGTGAGGTATCCATTCAACGCGTGGTGTCTGACGGATGCAGGGTGCGGCCCTTGTGGCCGTCCGCGAACATATGAATATTGAATTTATGACGGACGGCCACAAGGGCCGCGCCCTGCAGCATCTTCAGCGGAGTTCCGCCTGTGTAGGGGTGGGGTTTATCCCCATCCACCAAGCGCAACAGTGACTTACAGCCTCGGAGGCACACTCTTAGTAACCCCAGGCTAAACGAGCGAAGCGAGTGCAGCCTGTGGTGCGGGCGAAGGCGGAGTATCCACTCAGAGCCTCGAAGAGGTTCAGACACGAAGTGTGCACCTATTATCTCCAGACATCTATCCTCTAAAAGAGAAAAGTTTTATAATTATTTTTCTTTTCACCGAAATTTGATTATTTTTGCGGAACGTTAGATTATAATATAATGTGAAGAATGGGAAAAGTTTTGATTACAGGTGCCAACAAGGGCATTGGTTATGAGACCGCGCGTCATCTGGGAAAGGCCGGATGGCAGGTGATAGTAGGAGCAAGAAACGAGAAACGCGCACTGAAAGCAATGGAGACACTGAAGGCTGAGGGCGTGGACGTCATTGGATGGCAGTATGTCAACCTCTCGGATAATAAGGAGATAGAGGCATCGGCAAAGGAGATAGCGGAGAGATACCCTGATTTGAAGATGCTGGTGAACAACGCAGTCTTCCCCGGTGACATGTCTGTGCCCAGCTATGAGCAGACGGTGGAAGATGTCGCCAACTCCATACAGGTGAACTATGTAGGCACGTTCTGCCTCACCAAGCTGTTGGTGCCGTTGCTTGAGAAGAATAATGGCAGGATTGTCAACATCACCGTTCCTACGGAGATGAGTCCTTACTGGCATCCCATGGCTTACGTGGCCAGCAAGGCGGCACAGAACACCATGACGAGTATCATGGCATGGGAGTTCGACCATTACAAGAAACCGCTGGAGATATTTGATATTCATCCCGGAGCCACGTCCACGGACCTTAACAATCATTACAGCGGACCCGGTTCTCACCAGCCTGATGTCGTTGCCGACAAGATAGAGAAGATTATCGACGACGGAAAATGCCATAACGGAGAGTTCATCGAACTGTACCCAATTGTCGACGAAGGCAACTATTAAGGGACTTCTGAAGGGGCTTGAAGCCTAAGAAAAAGGCTCTTTTTAGCGCGATTTCTAGGGGAAATCAATTTTTTTTTGAAAAAAGTGTGGAATTTTCTTGCACGGTTAAAATATTTGCAGTACCTTTGCACCGCGTTTGACAAGAACGTCTGGTAGGAAAGGCCTAAGGCCCCAAGGAAGGATGGGTGAGTGGCTGAAACCAGCAGTTTGCTAAACTGCCGTGCGCAATTACGCGTACCGGGGGTTCGAATCCCCCTCCTTCCGCCAGGGATTCGTCCAACAGTCTTTTAGAAGACTCGCAGGGATGCTGTTCTGAGATACGCAACTAACGGTCGGTTCATCTAACGGTTAGGATACAAGATTCTCAATCTTGGCATAAGAGTTCGATTCTCTTACCGACTACAGAAAACGAAAAGTTATAGAAAACGGACGTCGCAGACTACATGGTTTGCGACGTTTTTTTTGTTTATTTTGATAAGATGGATAACTCACAACCACTGAAAGGAAAAGGGAAGGGCAGGGGAGTAGGCTTTCTCTGTGGTATCCTTGCCGCTATGTTCTATGGTACCAACCCCCTTGGCTCACTTCCTCTATATGCTGAAGGTGTCAACACTGTTACGGTCCTTTTCTACCGTTATGCCATAGCGGTGGCTATCTTAGCCGTTGTGATGGCAGTCATGCAATACCCCTTTCGTGTAAAGCCCGGCCATCTGATACGGATGGCGATGCTGGGTGCCATCTTCTCGTTGTCCTCGACGAGCCTTTACGTGTCGTTCCTGTATATGGACGCCGGCATAGCGTCTACAATTCTCTTCTCTTATCCCATCATGGTAGCGGTGCTGATGGTGGTCTTCTTCCATGAGCGCGCGTCCTGGATGACGGCTTTGTCGATAGGACTGGCCACGGCGGGGATAGCCCTTCTGTACCATGGCGACGGCAATGCCAGACTGTCGGCGACGGGAATGACGTTCGTCATCATCTCCTCACTGCTCTACGCTATCTATATCATTGCCGTACAGCGATGGGACCAGCCTTACTCCTCGGTGACGTTCACGTTCTGGATAGTGCTCTTCGGGCTTTGTACTATTCTGCTGTTCTCGTTCCTCACACGTGAGCCTATCATGATGCTCCACGGGGTGAAGCAGTGGGCGTGCGGCTTTCAGCTCGCCTTACTGCCGACGGTGCTGTCGCTGTTTCTGATGAACATAGCCATAGAGCGTATCGGCTCCACGCCATCGGCAATCCTCGGCGCGTTGGAACCTGTAACGGCTGTGGTGATAGGCGTTATGGTCTTCGGCGAGGCCTTCACTGCAAGGCTCGCCATAGGAATAGTCCTTATCCTCTCCGGGGTTATCATTATTATCGCGAAGTCGAGGCGATGATATAACAAATGAGTCCGGCAATATCCGTGTAGTCAGCCTCTTAGTCTGTACCGGATATTGTCGGACTCATTTTTTATATGGATTTTAAAGATTAACTACGCTATTTGCCATGCCTGTCATGACAGACGGCTGCAGGGTGCGGCCCTTGTGGCCGTCCGTTATAAATTGAATTCATTGTTGTCTTGCGGACGGCCACAAGGGCCGCACCCTGCACTGGATTAAATTGACTTTTATTTTTTAATGCGGGTTTTAAAGATCGTTACGCCATTCGCTATGCATTGCTTATGCGTTCGGCGTAAAATAATCTTTAGTCTATTTCACCATTACTTTCCTGACGGTTGTCTTGCCATTGGAATACTGTGTCTTGATGATGTTCAGGCCATGCTGCAAAGAGCCCTCGCGGACACCGCTGGCATTGTAGTAGACGGTGCTTACCATCGAGCCCTCATCAGCCTCCACGGCTTTTATTGCTGTGGTAGTGCCTTCCCATACCATCGCCTTTGCCGCTGCTGAGGGAGCCGCGATCTTCATTGTCGCTCCAGCGTGTGCCGACACTTCGGTCTTTACCTCGCTGGCAGGGTATGCCGTCAGCTTATAGTAGGCTGATGGGATGAAGTAGGCGATGTTGCCGGAACGCTGCTGCACGTCGGCAGCACCATAGCAGCCTTTCACCGTGATGTTGTAGTCGGTGTATCCCTTTGCGGTGGCATAGACCTTCCACGGTGTCTTCTGTGCGTTGGCACTGGTGAAGGCGGAGTTCTCTACATATATATTACTACGGTAGGCGGCTCCCACGCAGTAGTTGGAGACGGATGACGAGTATAGGCAGTTGACGATGTGCACCTGTCCGTAGCGCACACGCGGCTGACGCTCCTTACAGCCCTCGTCCCACCAGCAGTTGGCGAAGGTGGTGCGGAGCTTGCCCAGGTCCTTGGTGTTCTTGTCGCTGCCACCCCAGAGGTCTGAGAAGCGGTGGTCGTTGCTGCCACCGGAACCACCGGCGTAGGGGGCTTTCAGGTAACGGAAACGGCACCACGTAACGCAGATATTGTCGGAAGCGTTGTTGCAGTCGAAGTTGCCGTCCACGGCATCCTGGAAGTCGCAGTGGTCCACCCATATATACTGTGAGTTCTGCAGCGTGAGGTTGTCCTCACCGTCGATGTCGTAAGCTCCTGAGCCTTTGAAGGTGATATTGCGCAGGATGATGTTCTTACTGTTCTTTATCATCAGTATACCCGTCTTCTTCACAACGGCGGTGTGGGTAGGATTGATGAGTACGGAGCCCGGAAGACCATAGACGGTCTTGTTCTGTGCGCCGTCCACGGAGAGCTGTCCGTCGAAGGTAAGGGTGCCTTTGATGTAAATGGTCCTGGCATCAGTGCCGGCCATAGCCTTCACGAGGTCTGTGGCTGTGGTGACGACAACGGCATTGCGGTCGCCGGAACCGGTGATGGTGCCGCCTACCGTACCCCATCCCACGGGGGCGTTGGCGTCGTACTTGCTGAGACCGTTTTGGGTAGTGCTTGATGATGAAGATGATGAAGACGAAGAAGACGATGATGAGGACGAGCCGACCTTCGTCACTGTAAGGCTCTTGGCAGGACCGAAGCCACCGTTAGGGTTGGAGGCTCTGACACTGTAGGTGCCTGCTGCCGTGATGGTGTATGAGGTTACCGCACTGCCGACGATGGTCAGCAGCGTGCCGTCCTTGAATAAAGCGTAGGAACTGGCCCCGCTGACCTTATCCCACTGTATGCTGTTGCCATTCTGTGTGAGTGTCTTTACTGAGAGCTGTGCCGCATCGTTGTATGGCTTCCATGAGCCAAAGACGTTGTCGATAGCATAGCTCTTAGCTTGCGAAGAGGAGAGAATGGTCTCCTTGGTGGCGGAGACGCCTCCCTTGTAGAATTTCACCTTGTTGGAGCTTGGTGAGACGACGGTGCCGTTGCTGTTGACGGAGCGGTACTCTACGAACTTGTCGGCGATGACGTTCATGCCTTGTGCAGTGAAGCGAGATGCGGCGATGCTGTTAGGACTGGTGAGGGTGGTGTTGATGTATGCCGCGCGTGGCTTGCCGCCCCATGCGCGTGCGAGGGAGTAGCTCTCGGCGTAGTTGACAATCTTACAGTCGTTGAACACGTATCCCCATGTGCTCTCGGTATACGGTGCTGCTATCACGCAACCGCCCTTGCCGCTTGCCGTACGCTTTTCGATGGTAAGTGTGCACTTGTTGAAGAAAGCGTCGCCGCCACCACAGATGAAGTCGACTGTTCCGTGGATGTCGCAGCCTTCGAAGTAGAACTTCCCACTGCGGTTGGCACTGTAGTAGGTGTCCTGATAAGAGAGCATACGCACGTTCTTGCAGATGGTGTTGCTGCCCTTGTCCTGTAGACAAACGGCGCGTCCGGCGGAAGCGGCGTTGTAGTAGTTAAGGGCGTTCTTAAGGGTGAGGTCCTGAAGATAGGTGTTCTGTCCTTGGTTGAGCAGAGTGGCCGTGGTGCCTATGCCCTCGTTCTTCACGTCGGGAGCATTGCGGATGATGGTCTTGTCCATGCTCTGGCCGATGATGGAGATGTCGTTGCCTGTGATAGCGGTGAGGCATGTGGTGCCGAGGTCGTAGGTGCCGTTGGGGAGGAAGATATACTTCCGTCCGGATGCCTTGCTCGCGTTGGCCTGCTTCAGAGCGGCGAGGAAACTGCTTGCCGAGCCTGCCTTGACAACGAAGTAGTTCTGTGCCACTGAGGTGAAGAAACCGGAGCTCTGTGTGCTGTTGCTGGTCTGGGATCCGGTCTGGGGCGTTGACGATGAAGAACTGACGTTGTTCTGTACGACCTTGATGCTGTAGATATAGCTTGTCGCCGTTGCCACGAGCTCAACGAAGCCTTTGCTGACGTCGCTGCTCGTAGCCTTGTATGTCGTGGTGTTGGAGGTGGCTGCCTTGCCGCCGATAGTAAAATGGTAATAGCCTCCATTGGCCACTACCGTTACCACATCACCGGTGCTCTTCACCGGAATGCGGAGATAGGTGTTGGCGTTTACCTGTACGTCGTTGGTGCGTACGGCGAACTTGCCGCTTTTGGCAATGACAAACATCTGTATGCCAGCCTGATTGGAAGCTACGTGGTCCTGCGAGCCTTCGATGTGAATGCCTTTCAGTGATGAGGGATTCATGTGTTGGAAGTCCCATAGAGCCGTGATGGTAGATGACTGCACCATTGCCCTGGCAACGAGTGCAAACAGTAGGGTCAGCATCATTGCCAACCCACATCTTTGTTTTGCTTTCATTTGATAAGTTTTAGTTCATTAATTGGTTACATACGATTAGATTTCTTCGATAGTACGGTCAGTAATCAAAGCCGTTGCTAACGTGGCACAAATGTAAGAAAATGCTATTTTAATTCATCATTGTGCAAACGAAAAAAACACGCAAACGTTTGCGTGTTGCCGGTTTGTAATCGATATCCAAGGAGTTCGTAACCTTCGGGGACACCTTTCCTAACCCATATTCTTGCAGACAGCAGACTGGCTGTCAGGTCTCCCAGTTGGCTAATTATGTCTGGAATCTCAAACTGTTACTTTTGTGTTGTAATACTCTGTAAAGTTGCTAATAACCAGCGAATTAGTCATTTTTATCAGTTAATTATATGTAACCAAAAACACTTTGTTTTCAGGCAAATTTCATGTTTGAAAATCATTGGCCATGTATACCCCGCTTAGAGATTCACAGATCTCATCGTATCCTTACTTATAATTATCTTCTTTCCATTGCGGATGTACAGACCTGGGAGCAGGCCTATACTGCCGACTTGTACGCCGCAGAGCGTGTAGAGCGGGGCTTTAACGTCTCTGTCGTCGTCGGCCCTATACTCCGTAACACCGTCGATGGTAGGCACGCCACGGAAGGATGTTATGAAGTCGGGTAGGTAATAGCCGAGATGCGGTGGCTGGTTGTAGGCCGTGTTCTCACGGGCTACGCCGAGGCGGTACACCTTGTCGTGCATGAGCGTCGGCACACGGTAGTCGGTCTTTTCCGTTGATGAGAAGATGTTCAGCGTTGTAGAGTCGTTGGAGTCCCACCATATGACCTCCTCTCGCCAGTCGCCGAAGATATCTGCCGAGAGGCATGGCGTGGCTTTCGTGCCGTTGCATGAAGTGGAGTGTCCCAGGTCGCCGACGATGGTATTTCCAATCTTAAAGTCCTTATATCCTTCAGCTGCCGAGAACTTCGTTATGCGGTTGCCGTCGAGGAGCTCCTCGTATGGGTCTCCATCCCAGAAGATGCGGAAGTTCATGCCCATAGTCATCTTGAAGTTGCTCTTGTTGCCGCTTATCCTGTTGCCTTTGATGTCGTAGGTTCCGGTCTGTGTGGCGTAGGTGAACTCCGCCCCACGGTATGTGGAGTCGACATCGGCGATAAGTCCACGGCCGGTGTCGCGTGAGCCGGTTAAATATAATATAGTCTTTCCTGTTGCCGCGTCACGGAGGTCATAGCCGTAAGGCTTCTCCTCATGGACCATGAAGTACTCCAGTCCGGGACGGTCAGGGTCGAAGTCGCCAAGGTGCTGCGCGTCGCCGTGTCCCAGTCCGGTGGAGTAGACTATCCGTCCGTCGTCGTCGACGGTGGCATCGCCATAGCATATCTCGTCCTTGCCGTCGAAGTCGACATCGCCTACGCTGAGGTTATGGGCACCCTCACCCCATGCCGTGTTGCCATACGAGTTGGGAGTGTCTACGGTGTGGCTGCTGTAGTTGATGGTTGTCTTGTGTACGAGGTCCGGTCCATAGAGTTCCAGTGTGTTTTTGCCCGTGGATGCCGACAGCCATTTTGTCTTCAGCTCTGAGCCGTCGAAGTCGACGGCCCACAGATACGACTTCGTGTAATATCCGCGGCACATCACCGCACTGGGATTGCCGTCGGGTCCGTCGAGGTACGCCACCGCAGCCAGGAAACGGTCGGCGCGGTTGCCGTAGTCGTCATTCCAGAAGGTTTTCGCCGGGTGGTCGGCGACGGCGTTCATGCCGCCGGCACGGTTTGGATTATAGTATATCGTGTGGATGGCATGTCCGTCCTCACCGTCGAAGACCGTCAGGTATTCCGGACCACGGAGTATGCGCCCGAGCTTTTTCCCTTCGGCGGTCAGCTGTCTGTAGTCGGCACTGTTGTCCTGCTTCTTTATGTCCTCATCCGTAGCAGCCTGGTTGACGTATTTCCCAGTGCCGTCGATGGAGCCCGGAGCCGTCTTGCAGATCATCTCCGCCTTTCCGTCGCCGTTGAAGTCATAGACGAGGAACTGCGTGTAGTGTGCTCCCGCGCGGATGTTCTTTCCCAGGTCAACACGCCACAGCTGTCGTCCGTCGAGCTTGTAGCAGTCGAGGTAGACGTTTCCCGTCAGTCCCGTCTGGGCGTTGTCCTTGGAGTTTGTCGGGTCCCATTTGACGATTATCTCGTACTGCCCGTCGCCGTCGACGTCGCCCACGGAGCAGTCGTTGGGAGTGTAGCAGTAATCCTTTCCGTCAAGATTACCGCCGGCGGGTCGGTTTAGTTTCAGCGGCATGTAATAGCCTTTCCATGGCAGTGTCTCAGGGGTTACGTCTGTGCTGTCGCCGTCATGAAGGGTGACAACCTGCCATCGGTCTGTGGCCTCGCCGGCGACCTCCGCCGAGGTGGCGTCGGTCATCGCCGTCGTCGCCTTGCTGAACGGCTTTCCGTTCTTAAGGATGGTGAATGTGGTGTGCGTGTCGTCGGTACCGAGATACCGCCATGAGGCAAAGTAGTGCTTCGCCGTCGCGGAAGCCCCGTAGACCGGTATCACGACGAGACCACGGTCTAGTTTCTCCATCATTGATAAAGGAGTGTCGTTGGGTGTCGGCTTGTGGACCTGTGCAGTCAAGGGAACAGTCAGCAATGCCGCTAAGGAGATAATTAGTAGTTTTTGTTTCATTGTTTAGTAGATATGATTTCTCCGGACAAAGGTACGACATAAGTTGCTAACGAACGAGAGTAAAGAGGAATATTTTATACATTTTTTTGTATAATCATTATTTGAAGTATTTTTCACAAAAACCTAATTTCCGTTCATTCTAAAATTCGTATCTTTGCAACATTTCAAGCAATTCAACTAAGACCAAATCATAAGTAACGAACTAATACACACCTGTCCATGAGACAATTAATATCCATACTTATCGCAATGATGCTGTCTGTGCCGTTGACGGCAATGGCACAACGTGATACCATAAACATTATCGACTGGCAGTTTAGTCGCAGCACCCTTACCCCCGAGACGGCAACGGAGGGCGCCGGGGATTGGATGGCCGTGCGGCTGCCTCATGACTACCTCGTGGAACAGCCGTGGGTTGCTCCTTCCGACGGTGAGAAAGCCGACAACAGCGACGCTGCCGCCAACGTGAAAAGCCGCCTTTCCGCACGCGGCTTCAAGGAGATGGGCATCGGCTGGTACCGTCGCGTGTTCTCCCCCGAGGCTTCGTGGAAAGGTCGTCGTGTGATGCTGGAGGTCGGCGGCATCATGCTTGTCGGCGACGTCTATCTCAACGGTGAGCGCATCGGCGGAACGGAGTACGGATACATCGGCTTCGGCATCGACATCAGCGATAAACTCAGATACGGACAGGAGAACACGCTCGTCGTCAGGGCCGACACCCGCAACGCCAACAACTCACGGTGGTATACCGGAGCGGGACTGTACCGCGACGTTAAGCTCATCGTCACTCCCAAGACCATCTTCTTCGACCGTCACCCTCTTTACATCACTACAACCAACAACGATACCGTCCATGTGAAGGCGACCATAGTAAATAATGGTAAAGTGAAGACGGGCAGGGTAGTGGTGCGTATCTATGACGCCACGGGCAGACTCACCGCCGAAAGCGACAACGAACTCACCTACCAGCGGCGGAAGAAGAGCAACGAGTATCAGCTGAAGGATATCGCCATGCCCGGCGCTCATCTCTGGGACATCGACGATCCATACCTATATAATATGGTAGTAACGGTAAACGACAACGACGGAAACGTCATCGACCGTGTCGCCGAGCCTTTCGGAATACGTACCATAGAATTTGGCCCTGCCTTCGGCTTTAAGCTCAACGGAAGGAAAGTGCTCCTTAAAGGCATCGCCAACCACCATACACTCGGTGCCCTCGGCGCTGCCGCCTACCCACGTGCCATTGAGAAACGCATACAGCTCCTCAAGTCGTTTGGCTTCAATCACATACGCTGCTCACACAATCCCTACAGCGAGGACCTCTACCGCCTTGCCGATAAATATGGGATGCTCGTCGTCGATGAGGCTTATGACAAATGGACCACACAGTATGGCGGTGGCCGTGAGGAGTGGACGAAGCACTGGCAATATGACATCCCGGAATGGGTGCAGCGCGACCGTAATCATCCGTCGGTGGTGCTGTGGAGTCTTGGCAACGAACTGCAACATGAGGCATCACTACCCTTCGGCGACTGGGGAGTGACGCCGTACCGTCTCCTGCGCACCCTTCTCCGCCGCTATGACGACACACGCCTTACCACCGTGGCCATGCACCCGCGCTACCGCAACTGGGAGACCGACTCGCTGCCCTGCGACCTTGCCATGATAACCGATATCCAAGCTTACAACTACCGATATAAATATTTCCCCGGCGACGGGCGCCGCTTCCCGTGGATGACATTCTATCAGAGTGAGGCCAACCTCCCGATGATGGGACCTAACTTCTTCGGCATGGACCTCAACAAGGTCGTCGGACTGGCTTATTGGGGTATGATAGACTATATCGGTGAAAGTAAGGGATGGCCTGCAAAGGGATGGAACGGCGGTGTCTTCGATACGTCCCTGCGTCCCAAGCCCAAGGCATGGCTCGTCAAGGCTATGTTCTCCGATGAGCCGACGGTCCACATCGGCATCGTTGACAGACGTGATGAGAGTGAGGAGTGGAACGGTGTGAACGTGAATGCCGACGACATGTCGGACCATTGGAACCGCACACCGGGGAAGACGTATACCCTCTACACCTATACCAATGCCGGGGAGGTGGAGCTCTTCCTTAACGGACGCAGCCTTGGACGGAAACGCAATGCCACGGATGCCGACCACCGTGACCAGATAAAATGGGATGATGTCGTCTATGAGCCGGGAACTCTAGAGGCTGTGGCCTATAGCAATGGAAAGATAGTGGCGCGTCATAGCATACGCACCGCCGCTGCTCCTAAGACCCTTACCCTCACCGCCGACAAACCATCGTGGAAGGCCGACGGCATGGACCTTATGCATGTCCGGGTGACGATGGTCGACAAGAACGGAACGGTCTGTCCGCAGGCCAACGACTTACTGACGTTCTCTGTCAGTGGCGACGCTGAAATCGTGGCTGTCGACAATGGCGACATCACCAGTGGGGAACCCTTCACAGGCAACCGTCGCTCTCTCTACCGTGGCTCCGCCCTTGTCATCCTCCGTGCCGGTACGAAAGGTGGCAAAGTCGTCCTTACAGTCGCCGATGGCACACATCACAGAACCCTCCGCCTCGATTATGCCAAATAGCCCGTGCCGGCTTTAGGGTTTATAAAGATAATGGATAGGGCTATAAACAAAAAATGCTGTCACTATGGACAGCATAAAAACAATTGTAAGCCGTGATTCAGACGGGACTCGAACCCGTAACCTACTGCTTAGAAGGCAGTTGCTCTATCCAGTTGAGCTACTGAACCCCGAAAAAAGACAGCCTGCCTTATTTTCAGAGTGCAAAATTAGTACAATTAAAATTCATAACCAAATAAAATTATATTTTTTTTGTAGATTATTTCTGTGGTTGGACCTAATCAGTGCCCCCGGCATGGACAGGCAAGAAACTGCCCAGTGCCTTGGA
>ONDK01000048.1 GCA_900316565.1 uncultured Prevotella sp.
GTACAAAATTGAAAAGTACACGTAAGGTATATGCTTGTAAATGTCTGACCTAAGGGCAGTTTAAGCGAATGTTAAAGGATTTAAGTGGACACTAGTGAACGGGGTCTTAGAAATATAATAATGTATCGCGATGGGGTTTAACAACCATTAACCAATGGAGATTAAGAAATTCCTTGGTTCTTTAAATATTATTCAATACCTTTGCAATACATTGACGAAACATAAAAAGCATCATATAATAGTTATGAAGAAAGTTAAATTAATCCTTATGTTTGTTGCCGCAATGACGCTCTATAGCTGCGGTACGACCCAGACGGTCCCTATCACCGGGCGAAAGCATTCCATCGCCGTCAGCGACGAGCAGGTACTGGCACTCTCACAACAGGAATACAATAAATATATGCAAAGCGCAAAGCTGTCGGCCAACCAGGCTCAGACAGCTATGGTGAAACGGGTTGGCCAACGCCTAGCCAACGCCGTGGAGACATATCTCAACGGCCACGGCTACGCCAACGACGTGAAGAACTTCCACTGGGAGTTCAATCTAGTGCAGGACAATCAGGTCAACGCCTTCTGTATGCCTGGAGGAAAGATTGTCGTCTACACGGGCCTGCTACCTGTAACACAGAACGAGACAGCACTGGCTATTGTCCTGGGACATGAGATAGCACACGCCGTGGCAAAGCACAGCGCCGAACAGATGAGCAAGCAGTACCGCCAGCAGGTCGGCACAAGCATCGTGGGATCAGTGCTCAACAGTACAGTGGGCAGCGGTGTCGGCGACGTGGCCACCAATATAGCCAATGTCGGCTTCACCTTCGCAAACGCTAAATACAGCCGAGCCAACGAGAGCGAGGCTGACCATATGGGACTTATCTTCGCGGCAATGGCCGGCTACGATCCACGTGAGGCTGTTACCTTCTGGACACGTATGGCAAAAGCATCGGGCAGCAACTCTCAGACCAGCGGTCTTCAGTCGTGGCTCAACGACCATCCGTCTGACCAGCAGCGTGTCAAGAACATTGAAGGCTGGATGCCGGAAGCATTAAAGTACTATCATCCGTCTTCATCGTCATCGTCTTCTGCCTCAAGCAGAAAGACGACGGGCAAGAAGAGGGGCACAACCACGAAAAGGAAGCGTTAACACCCTAACAGCATGCAGATGGTCCGACGGACGTTAGCGTCCACAAGGACATCTGCTAACTGTCCACAAATATCCGAGAACCTAAGAAAACTACAAAAGCAAACTTTAAACCGCCACTCCTATGATACAATACTTCGCAGAGCACCTTTGGCAACTATGGCTCGCCGTGAGTTTCATCTGTCTTATCCTTGAGCTTACTAACAGCGATTTCTTCATCTTCTGCTTCGCCGTCGGCGGCATAGGAGGCCTTGCTGCATCACTGTTCACCGACACTCTGTGGATACAGGTCGTCGCCTTCTCCATAGTCTCACTGCTGAGTATTTTCTTTGTACGGCCTGTCATCCTCAAATACTTCCATAAGCCGGGGCGCAAGAGCAATGCCGACGCGCTCATAGGGCGGACAGGAAAGGTTGAGGAAGCTATCCCAGGCAATGGTTTCGGCTATGTCAGGATAGACGGCGATAGCTGGAAAGCAAAGACTTCCGACGGAGAACCACTCGCCGCGGGCACTGACGTAAGGGTTATAAAGATGGAGAGCATCATCGTCACCGTCGAAGTGGCAAGATAAACAACGATACTGAATTTCTAACAATCAAATCACAACAACCATGAGCATCGGAATCATCATCTTAGCGGTAATAGTACTGCTCGTAATCATCTTAGTAAAAAAATCACTCGTCATCATCTCTCAGAGTGAGACGAAGATTGTGGAGCGCCTCGGTAAGTACTACGCCACACTTCAACCGGGAATAAACATCATCATACCGTTTATAGACAGGGCCAAGGAGATAGTAGCACTGAAGAACGGCCGTTATGTTTACACCACGAACATAGACCTCCGCGAGCAGGTCTACGACTTCGATCGGCAGAACGTCATCACAAAGGACAACATCCAGATGCAGATCAACGCCCTGCTCTATTTCCAGATTATGGATCCGTTCAAGGCTGTATACGAGATTAACAATCTGCCAAACGCCATAGAGAAACTGACGCAGACAACGCTGCGAAATATCATAGGAGAAATGGAACTCGACCAGACGCTCACATCCCGCGACACCATTAATACGAAGCTGCGTGGCGTTCTTGACGATGCTACAAACAAATGGGGTATCAAGGTAAACCGCGTAGAGCTCCAGGACATAACGCCTCCATCGAGTGTCCTCCAGGCCATGGAGAAGCAGATGCAGGCTGAACGCGACAAGCGCGCTACCATTCTTACAAGCGAAGGTGAGAAGCAGGCTCAGATTCTTCAGTCGGAAGGTGAGAAGGCTGCAAAGATAAACCGCGCCGAAGCAGAGAAGCAGCAAGCTATCCTCCTCGCAGAGGGTGAGGCTACAGCACGCATCCGTAAGGCTGAGGCAGAAGCACAAGCTATCGAAAAGATTACCACAGCGGTTGGCAAGAGCACCAATCCGGCCAACTATCTCCTCGCAAAGAACTACATTCAAATGCTCCAGGATGTAGCCAGCGGCGATAAGTCGAAGACTGTCTTCCTTCCTTACGAGGCATCGGGTCTCATGGGAAGTCTCGGCGGCATAAAAGAGCTTTTCAAGAACATATAATGGGCAACACGGATATCGGAGTCTTTCTAGGGACACATTGGTTTTCCGTAAGAGGAACGTACCGGATTTCTCAAAGAGGATTACGATGTCCCAGCCCCCAAATCAAAGATAGGAAAGAAATGGAAATTGCAATTTTCTGTGGTGCACGGCCCAACTTCATAAAGGTCGCGCCGGTCATCAGACAGATTAAGAACCTTCAGAAACAAGGCCGAGACATCACTTTCACACTAATATACGTCGGTGCCGAAGACGACCCCACACTGGAGACAACCATCTTCAGCGACCTGGGCATCGACCGTCCGACTGTTTTCCTTGATATCACTTGTCAGAACCTCAACGAGCTTACTGGACAAGTAATGTCAAAGTTTGAGGATTATCTCCAGAAGCAGCACACCGACGCTGTCATCGTCGTTGATGACCTCGCCTCAACCATGGCCGTTTCCATAGTTACAAAGAAGCAGGGAATACTCCTTGCCCATATCGCGGCAGGCACCCGCTCTTTCGACATCAAGATGCCGAAAGAGATAAACCGTCTTGTCATCGACGGACTGTCCGACATCCTCTTCACTGCCGGCATCAGCAACAACTCCATCGCCAACCGCGAGGGTGCCGAGCTGTCAAAGGTCTACTGTGTCGGAAATATCCTCATAGACAATATCCGCCACTGTCAGAAGCAGATTGAGGACGCTGGAGATGCCGTGTACACTGAGTTAAAGAACTGTGGGATTGCAACAGCGAAAGACGCCACTGGCAACAGAGGAGCTAGATACCTTGTGTTTACCATAAACAGGAAGGCTCTCCTGGCCGACCGCGACAATCTACTGGCAATGCTCAGCGGAATGGTGGAGTCGGCCGGCAACGTACCAATCATAGCACCTATACGCGATACCGCTGTTGAGGTAATCACATCACTGGGACTGCACCGGGGGCTCAATCTCCACAATTTCCATATAGTTAAGCCTCTGCCATACCTGGAGTTTGCTTACCTCACCAAGCATGCTCTCGGAATAATCACCGACAGTGGCAACGTGGCCGAGGAAGCTACGTTCAACCAGGTGCCATGCATCACACTCAACGGCTACACAGAGCACATCGAAACTGTCAAGCAGGGAACAAATGTCCTTGTCGGCGAAGACCCGGAGAAGCTTAAGAAAGCTGTTTATAATATGGTGAAAGACAACTGGAAGACCAGTACTATCCCCGATAGGTGGGACGGGCGCGTGGCAGAGCGTGTCGTAAAAATTATCACCGATGCCGTGAACAATCAGAAATAAACGTCAAGGACATCTTTAAGCAATAGGAGCAAAGGGCAGAATGCTTGTTTGGTAAATAAAGCATTCTGCCCTTTGCTGTTTCATTTTTTTATATTACTTTTGCAGTTGCAATAGGTTCGCTACTCGATGCGATTAAAAAGGGAAACCAGCGAGAGTCTGGTACTGTCCCGCAGCTGTGAGTTGCATTCTTACGCCAAACGACACTGCCAAAAGGCAAGAAAGGGTTATGAACTGGCACTTTTCATTCGTAACATCTTTCAAGCCAGACCGACGGGAAGTCGCTTCGCCTTTAAGCCAGCAACAAGTCAGAAGACCTGCCATTGCCACGCTCTACAACAGCACATGCGTGCATGTCACTGTCCCGTGGAGAGGACACACATGAGAAGCGACAATACAACTGATGGAAAAAGGACGACTGTTTATTATAGCCGTATTTCTTGTTATGGCTTCAACGGTCATGGCACAGACCAATGATAAGGACACTACAGCTCATGTCATCGATGATGTCACCGTTACAGGACGGCGCATCGCCGGCAGCATACTAAGCAGTGTGCCCGTACAATCTCTGTCGCATGAGCAAATGACAGCCATGGGCGCAAGCGATATCGGCGACGCACTGAAACATTTCGCCGGTGTACAGGTAAGGGACTATGGCGGTATCGGAGGACTGAAAACCGTTGACATTCGAGGACTCGGAGCACAACACACCGGCGTAAGCTACGATGGTGTGCAGGTCGGCGACTGCCAGAGTGGACAAGTGGACCTCTCACGGTTCACCCTCGACAACGTCTCCACGCTCTACCTCACCATCGGCCAGAGCGATGACATCTACCAGTGCGCAAAGAGCTACGCATGTGCGGGCCTCGTGGAGATATCATCCGTTAAGACTCCGGTAGTAGGGTCTCCTTTCTTCAGCACCAACATCAAGTCAGGTTCCTTCGGACTGATAGAGCCCTCACTGCTATATGCACAGACCTTCCATCGTCTTTCCGTCAACGCCTTTGCCGGTTACCAGCATGCCGACGGCAATTACCGGTTCAAGATGTGGAACGGCAGCCACCTCATTGACGAAAAAAGAAGCAACAGTGATGTCGACACTTGGCGTAGTGAGCTCAACCTCACGTACAGGTTCAGTCCACGGCAGACCTTCTCGTGGAAGATCTATGGTTATGATTCGAGCAGAGGACTGCCCGGCTCTGTCGTTTACGACAACACCTATGCCGTGGAACGTCTAAGCAGCAGAAACGTCTTCTCACAGCTCCGCTATGAGAATATTCTCTCAGACAGAATAAAGTTCAAGGCTGCGGCAAAGTGGAACTACTCCTGGGACCGCGACAGGGACCATCAGGCGGGCGGGACAACGGAAGACATCTATCGCCAGAACGAGACCTATCTCACGGCGACGCTGTGGTCGGAGCCGGTCAAAGACCTCCACGTCTCCTTTGCACAGGACTTTGCGCACAACTATCTGTCTATGACCCTGCCAAGTTGCCCATACCCTACACGCAACTCTTTGTGGACAGCTCTTGCTGCTAACTATACCGGAATTAAGAATATAGCATTCAACGCCTCACTCTTGGGCACACATATCCACGAGAGTGTGAAGGAAGGAGAGCCGTCCAAAGGTTTCAACAGACTTTCCCCTGCCTTCAGCATGCAGTGGAAAATTATGGAAGGCGTCCGACTGAGAGCAGGATATAAGGACATCTTCCGGACGCCGACACTCAACGACCTCTACTACACCAGCGTTGGACGACGGTCGTTAAAACCAGAAAAGACAAGACAGTGGAACATAGGGGCTACCGTCAGCCACGACTTCAGACATTCCAACTACATAGCCTTCACCGTTGACGGCTACTATGGAAGGATCGACGACAAGATTGTGGCAGTGCCGAGGATGTTCCTATGGCAGATGAAGAACATCGACAAAGTACTTCTCTACGGCATCGATGCCACAACCACCATGGGAATAGCCCTTGCCAAGCAGTGGGACGTCGGTCTCACTGCCACCTATAGCTATACTCATGCCACGAACCGCACCGATCGCTCCGATGTCAACTATGGCGACCAGATAGCATACACACCAAGGAATGCAGGAAACGTGAGTGCCACCATCCGCACTCCCCTCACCGACATCACCTACAACGTTCTGCTTACCGGCATCCGCTATATGCTCGACTATAACATTCCCAAGAACCGCATCAGCGGCTTTGCCGACCACAGCGTCTCCGTTTACCGCACATTCACGTTAGGAAAGAGCAGTCTGCGTACGCAACTCGACATTCAGAACATTGGGAACAAGAACTATGAAGTGGTGCGTTTCTACCCTATGGCAGGCACAAACGTCAAGTTCTCCATTAACATTCAATGGTAGTCGACAATCACCAAAAGACTTTTCACATTAATAATATAATAACATCAACAAAATGAAAACAAGGAAAATCATTACCTCTCTATGCATCGCCATTACGGCAATGTTGGCATTCACTTTCACATCATGTAGCGATGACAATGACGACAACGGAAAGACCACACCTGAATACTACCAGGGTATCATAGCCTACACCGCCGGTGCAGGTAACTATGGCAAGAACCAGGGTACAGTGGGGACCATTCTGAAGAACAATCTCGGTGAGTTTATGTACAGTGGTGACCTATACGAGAAAGCCAACGGCAAGGGCATCGGCGACGCACAGGACGTTCTGCCTCTGAACGGATATGTCTATGCCACCAGCACCTCATCGTCAAAGATTGAAATCCTCGATGTGCAGGGCAAGATTGTAAAGACCATTCCAATGCCTAACAAGAGTCCGCGTTATCTTGCCTCTGACGGCGAATACGCTTATGCTTCGGCCTACAGCGGCTATGTGTATAAGCTCAATGAGAACGGCATCATCGACAGCGTAGCTGTAGGACCATATCCAGAGGCTATGTCCGTAGCCAATAACGGAAAGCTGTATGTCAACCTCTCGAACTATACCGGTAACGGCAAAGGAAAATACATCGCGGTCGTAGATCTCAAGACTTTCAAGAAGACAAAAAACATTGAGTGCGGGCTGAACCCATACAATCAGAGTGTTACCGACGGTAAGAACATATACTTCGTATGTTATTACGACTACACGCGCAATGCTGTTGTACAACGTCTGAACACCGCTACAGAGAAGGTTGACAGTCTTTTTGAGGCTCCTATGATCGCTTACAACCCGGCCACAAACTCACTCATCGCCATGACAACTGGCTACGACGACAGCTGGCAGCCTGTAACAACCGGTTTCTTCGCTTACAACCTCACGACTGGAAAGAAGACCGACTACGACTTCTCTGCTACCAAAGGTGCGGCGCAGGTGGATGTAAATCCTAACAACGGCGACATCTATGTCATCGACAACCCGAGCTACTCCACCCCATCAGTTCTCTACATCTACGACAAGAACGGGAAACTCCTTACCCCAACAGGCATTCAGATGGACTACAGTGTTCAGAACGTCCGTTTTCCGGTTCTTGGTAAGTAATATAAGGCCTTCTATAGAACTAAACTCTCTACATATCACTTTATAACAGCAAGTCCCGGCAGTCATCATAGACTGTCGGGACTTTTTTATTCTTTCACAGCAGTATTCAATTTCTCTTTCCGAAGTGGCGGCAACAAGGAGACCACCACAAACTGCTGAGCAAACTCGTTTATATCATATTACTCCCCTTACAACGGAGTAGTGAAAAGAAACTCTCTGATAACATAGTATGAGAGTATTCCTGCCAGATAACCTACAAAGGCTATCCATGACACACGCTTCATATACCATCCGAAGGTTATCTTCTCCAGACCCATGACCACTACGCCTGCCGCAGAGCCAATGATAAGCATTGAGCCACCGACACCGGCACAGTAAGCGAGCAACTGCCAGAAGATACCGTCAGTAGCAAAGTCGCCCGACGGAGCAACCGGATACATACCCATGCAACCAGCCACAAGAGGCACATTGTCTATAATAGACGACAGCACACCGATGATACCGGTAACCATGAAGTGGTTACCATTGAACGTAACGTTCAGCCCCTTGCCGAGAGCGGTCAGCGCACCAATCTCCTCCAGACAGCTGACAGCCATCAGAATACCGAGGAAGAAGAGGATGGTCGACATATCAATGTTCTTTATCAGACTGACAACACGTTTCTTGGCAGAGCTGCGCTTCAGATGACGGTAGAACAGCTCCGTAGCAATCCACAGTACGCTGAGAACAAGCAGGATACCAACGAAAGGCGGGAGATTTGTGAGACTCTTGAACACAGGAACAAAGCACAGGCCTCCGACACCAATCCAGAAGACAGTCTTGCGCTGACGGTCGGTGAGCTCCTGCTGCTGCGATACAACGGCATCGGCTGACGCTGCCTTCGCATCGGCGAGCTCCCCCTTCAACAGGAACTGCATGATAAACGCCGGAATAACCATGGAGATAATAGATGGAACCAATATCTCACTGATGACTCCCGCTGCCGTGATAAGGCCCTTGTTCCACAGCATAATCGTCGTAACATCGCCGATAGGAGAGAAAGCACCACCGGAGTTGGCGGCAATGATGACCAGCGCAGCGTAGATGATGCGATCCTTATGGTCGGGAACCAACTTACGGAGAATCATAATCATCACGATAGACGTGGTCATGTTATCAAGGATAGCGGAGAGAAAGAACGTCATGAACGCTATGCGCCAGAGCAGACCGCGCTTCGACTTCGTATGCATAACATTGCGCACCCAGTCGAAACCTCCGTTCTGATCGACGACCTCCACGATTGTCATGGCACCCATAAGGAAGAACAGTGTGGTACCGGTGTCACCGAGGTGGTTGGTTATCAACCCGTTGGCAAACTGTATCAGTGCATTGCCATCACCACTAAACTCAGGGTGAACAGAACTGACGAACAAGCCTGGATTTATCATGTAAAGAGTCCAGACGACAACAAACATCAACAAGGCTACCGCAGCCTTGTTTACCTTCGTCGCACTCTCAAGAGCTATGAACAGATAGCCGATGATGAACACGACAATGATTGCAATTGCTAATGATGACATTTTTAAAATCAGGCCGTACGGACGTCCCCTGAACAGGAGAAACGTCATGGCGGCGCATCAAGTTATTAGTTAATAAATAAATTTCGCATGCAAAGGTACTAAAACTATCGCTATTGCAAACTCTACATTGCAAATATTTACCGAAAACGTTTGATTTTTTATAAAAGTGAAACAGAAATGCATAAATCCTAAAATAAAAAAACCTCGCCGTCTCACGACGTCGAGGAATGCTAGTACTTTGGTATAAAACTAAATTTACTCAAGAATATACTAAAAATATTTTTCTAAGATTTATTTGACATTGCAAAAGTAATACAAATAATTTTTATCTCCAAATCTTTTTCAAACGTTTACGCTACTTTTCTCAAAAAAAATAATTATTTTTGCAAAAGGTAAATGTCAATATGGCATAAAATGGCATTTTACTGATAAAAAACGAAAGAACGACTATGGACAGGAAACATTTGAACGTGGTGTGTGCCGTTGTCCGCGACGGCGGAAAGATTCTGTGCACCCAGCGCTGCCGGTCATCAAAATCATACGTCAGCGAGCACTGGGAATTTCCCGGTGGACAGGTGGAGAATGGTGAGAGCCTCGAAGCAGCCCTGAGACGTGAGATTAAAGAGGAGATGGACTGGAACATATACGTAGGACGGCCGCTGGGCACCGTCAGCAACAGCTACCCTGACTTCGACATCACCCTCACCGCCTTCGACTGCATGGCGCGGACCAACGACTTCAAACTCCTTGAGCACCTCGATGCCAGGTGGCTGAGTCCCGGTGAGCTCAAGACACTCACCTGGACCGAAGCCGACAGAAAACTAATAGAGCAGATATGGAAGTAATAGTATCACAAGAGATAGAAAATGTATGCCCAGAATTTGTCGGAGCATGTATTGACGCGCAGGTGGTGAACTCTAAGTTCTGCCAGCCACTGTGGGACGAGATACACGAACTGGGAGAGAAATTCAAGAGTACAATAGACACTGAGTCTCTGAAGGAGATGCCGTCCATCGCCGCCACACGCCGTGTGTACCGAGCATGTGGAAAAGACCCATCGCGCTACCGTCCTGCCTCCGAAGCCCTCATCCGCAGAATGCTAAAAGGCAAGGAGCTCTACCAGATAGACACCTTGGTGGACCTCATCAACGTGGCGAGCATAGTCTACGGATATTCTATCGGAGGCTTCGATGCCGGTAAATTTGTCGGCGACAGGCTGGTCCTCGGCATCGGACGCGAGGGTGAGCCATATGAGGGTATAGGACGAGGCATGATAAACATCGCCGGGCTACCTGTCTACCGCGACGAGGCCGGTGGCGTAGGCACGCCGACCTCCGACAACGAGCGCACAAAGATAGACCTCGACACCCATCACCTCGTAGTCCTCATCAATGGCTATGACGGCAACGAGCAGAGGGTCAGAGAGAATGCGGAATACATCCAGCAACTGCTGCGCAAATACTGCCAGTCCGACGGAGGCACATACTTTATTTATAAATAAGTACAAGTCCTATATTATTACAGAGAGAATTCATTATGCCAAATAACTCAGAAACAATTCCCGAAAACAAGCGACAACTTCAGGAGGCGGCGGCGATAATCCGACGGCTCAACGAGGCATCCGATGCCTATTACAACGGCCGCGGTGAACTGATGACCGACTACGAGTGGGACCATCTCTTTGACCAGCTGAAGGCAATAGAACAGGAGACGGGGGTCGTGCTGCCCGACTCCCCGACACATAATGTCAGTGCTGACGATGTCACGGGGCAGAAAGAGGAACATGAGTTTCCTGCTCTCTCACTCGCCAAGACAAAGAAGCCGGAGGACCTGGTGAAATGGGCCGAGGGAAGACCTATCTGGATGTCATGGAAGCTCGACGGTCTCACCCTTGTAGTGACCTACGACAATGGACGTCTCACGAAGGTGGTAACACGTGGCGACGGACACATCGGCACCAATATCACCCACCTAGCACCGGCTATCAATGGCATACTGCCTAAAATAAAGTACAAAGGCCATACCGTTATTCGTGGAGAGGCCGTCATCAGCTATGCCGACTTCGAACAGTTCAACATGGAAAGCGACGAGGAATATGCCAATCCGCGCAACCTTGCCTCCGGTTCGCTGACGCTGAAGGATGTCAACGAGGTAAGCCAGCGCCATATCCACTGGATACCGTTCACACTTGTCTACATCGAAGACGACATCACCAGCTGGGGGAAACGCATGGACTGGCTGACGGAAGAGGGATTTACCGTCGTCGACCACGAGCTGATACCCTCCCCCACCCTGCCGGAAGTACTGAAGGAGATTGACAAGTGGACACTGCGTGTTACAGACCGCAAGAACCCTTATCCCGTAGACGGACTGGTCATAGCCTACGACGACACAGCTTATGCCGCCACTGGCTCTGTGACAGGACATCACGCCACTCGCGCCGGTTATGCTTTCAAATGGCAGGACGAGAGTGCCGAGACAGCCCTTGACCACATTGAATGGTCGTGTGCCACATCTACCATCTCGCCGGTAGCCGTCTTCAATCCAGTAGAACTGGAGGGTACAACGGTAAGAAGGGCTTCTCTTTGCAACATCTCAGAATGTGAACGACTTGGCATCGGCGGAAAGGGCACGCGGCTCAGCGTCATAAAAGCTAACAAAATCATCCCTAAGGTCATAAAGGTTTTGGAGCCCGTTGGCACATTCTCCTATCCTCACCAGTGCCCAGTCTGCGGTCTCGACACGAAGGTAGAGACCAGTGAGGCCAGTGGCACCAAGACACTCCACTGCACCAATCCGTCTTGCCCGGCGAAACAGCTTAAAAAGTTCGCCCGCTTCGTCAGTAAGCCGGGCGTCAACGTGGACGGACTGTCGGAACAGACACTACAGAAGTTCATCAATCTCGGATGGATATCGGAGTACGCCGATATCTTCCGGCTTCCTGACCACCGTGAGGCGATGCGCCATCTCGACGGCTTCGGCGACAAGAGTACCGCCAACCTGATACATGCCATCGCCAACGCCAAGACAGTGAAGCCGCGTCGTCTGCTCTTTGCCCTTAGCATTCCACTGGTCGGACAGGATGTGTGCACGCGTCTGCTGGGCAGCTATAAGTTCAATGACCTCGTGACAACGGCCCGCACAACCAGCGACCCGGAGGTCTTTGCGACGATATCCGGCATAGGACCGGAGAAGAGCGCCTCATTCGTCAAGTGGTTCCGGGAGCCAGAGAACCAAGCACACATAGACCACCTGCTGCCACTTCTCGACATCAGTGAGGAAGATCTCACGGCGAAGGGCAACAGGATGGAAGGCCTGACATTCGTCGTTACTGGCGACGTCCACCACTACAAGAACCGCAATGAGCTTAAAGCCTACATAGAGAGTCAGGGAGGCAAGGTTACGGGGTCGGTATCGAAGTCGACATCTTATCTCATAAACAATGATATCACGTCGACATCGGGTAAGAACCAGAAAGCCAAGAGCCTCGGCATACCTATCATCTCAGAGGATGACTTCATCTCACGCTTTGCAGCAGAGCAGAGCTCCGCATCGGCAACGCCAAAGGAGCAAGACCTCTTCGGATGATTTTTTCATCTCCTGGCTATAACTCCTTCAATGATTGGGAACAAAGGGGCATCCATTATAGACACTACACACTGCATCCCTTGCTAAGCCTTTACAGGCTTAACAAGGGATTTTTTATGAATGTTTTCTTTTGAAACTTTTTAATTATTCATTTACAAAGATAAGTGACCAACAGAATACATTGATATATTCCTAAAATGGTCATGGCAAAAGACCCCACACAAAACAATAGTATGTTCGCGCTCACGGCTTTATACAGCACAAGTAACTATCAGGACACACTGGAGGTACATATATGATTATCGTCATTCAGCTTCTATGTGTTTACATTTCTTGCTATTAATATATAAGATCTCCCTAAATGGATTAAAAATTTTTAATGTATCTTGAGAAATATATTCTATACTGTCTTTTCTCCAAAAAATGCGTTTTCCATTCCTTCCTTTTAACAGAATCAGTATGTTCATATTGCATACATCAAAAATTGTCGTATCAATTTGTTCTTGAGGGGTAGCATATCTCATTAGGGTTCCATCCTCGTTAATTAAGTATGATTTATATAGGAACCCTTTTCTTGAATAACTTTCGGCTAAATGCAACTTAGGGCAAACCCAAAGCTTAGTGCTATCTCCTGTAAGCAAGCTAATAAAATCATTTTTACTAATTTGAGACTTATTGGTTGATGCTGTCATCTCTTGCATGTTGTAAGAGCATTCACAGAAAATTATACAGCATAGTATAATTATGAAATATTTTAGGAGTTTCATTTTTGGGGTGTTACTATAAATTCATCTAATGACAACGTCATATCAATGTTACCATCCTTATAATTGAAATTTGCTTTACCATTAAATGCAACATTTAGTCTATTTATATAATCAACAATTTGTTGCTTTGATAGTGATAAATTTAAAGACTTCTGCAGACTGACTTCCGCATAGCTTGCCATTGAGCGTATGTAATCATCGGTAGCTAAATACCAACTTTCTTGACTTGATTGCATTAAAATTGCGTTTACCTCGCCAATCGTTCCGCCTCTTGTTTCAGTATAATATCTATGTCGACTTTCATGATATGCTATATTCATAAAATTATATTTATCATCTAAGTAATTATTAATTCTATTATTTGTGAGTTCCACATAATAAGAATCTTCTGGAATAGAATAAGCAAAAGCTGCTGCTTGTGGAATTCCATTTCCTGTTTCTTCGACATTAACTTTAAATTCGTTGGGGTCGCTCTTTTTTAAGTAATATGTAGCGACATTCTCCAACATTTTTATATTTTTATCATTATTTGGACCATAATTAAAAGATGACAATAATCTTTTATTTTTATTTTCATCCTCTACCTTAAATCCGCAACAAAGCGTTTAATTTTCTATTAATAATTTTTATAAGTCTCTGAGGAACAATAAGTTCCTCAGAGTTTTGTCATTTGCAGAATTT
>ONDK01000058.1 GCA_900316565.1 uncultured Prevotella sp.
TTTTGGCGAAAAAGTAAGGCTTACTTGCGTTGTAAGTGTAGTACTTTTACGAGGTAAAACATATGCTTTTACCTTGTAAAACATATGCTTTTACAAATCTGGAGAAAAATCGGCACGATTTTCCTCTTATTTAGACGGATTCCGTCTCTAGAATGAGCGGTTTTCATAACGGGTTTTTGTAAAGATAGTTCAGGCCACACGAAATCCACTCGCTAAGCGATGGTTTACTGAGAGTGTACCTCTCCGAGGCACTGAGTTGATAGGTTCGCATTTTCTTACCCCAGACTGCGCTCGCTTCGCTCGCTTAGTCTGGGGTTATCGAGAGTCAACCTCTCCGAGGCTGTGAGGTATCCATTCAACGCTGGTGTCTGACGGCTGCAGGGTGCGGCCCTCGTGGCCGTCCGTAATAATTTAAATAAGAAGATGTTTGCGGACGGCCACAAGAGCATATATATTTTACGGACGGCCACAAGGGCATATATTTTTTACGGACGGCCACAAGGGCATATATTTTTTACGGACGGCCCCTAACCCTACCTAGCCGCACCCTGCAAGCGGATTGCATTCGCTTGTACTTCCTCTCCGCTCCTGCGAGCCCATGTCATTGTGAGTGTAACTCTCCGAGGCACGAAATTGCTAACTACTCACTTCTCCTTGCTCATGTAACTATTCAGCGAATGAAGTTGAAACCATGCCACTCGCTATTTTCTTATTATCAAGAATTTGAGAATTATAGAATATTCCTACACTTTATCATGAATTGTTATCAAGAATTTGAGAATTATAGAATATTCCTACACTTTATCATGAATTGATAAGAATTAGAGAATATAATCAGCTTTGCTGCTTTCTTTCTAATAATTCTTTTGATTCATGTCAATAGAAGAATTCTCTCATTCTCAAATTCTTGAGATAAAAAAGTTACAGAGAGCTTTTGCTGAATAGTAACTTGCTCATTGCCCATTGCTAATTCTCTATAAAAAGACTTATTGCGCAGGAAAAATGCGGAAAACACACATTATAAGTAGAAAAAATTGTGTACTTTTGCACTCGTATATATAAAAACGACAATGCAATACGAAGAATACAAGCAGCTGCGCCTCTGGGCGCGCTATGACGGCATCTACCTTGCCATACTGTTGGTGGGAAGTTTTGCCTGTACGGTTCTCTCGCCCAACATCCCCCTTCTAGGCGCTTTCAGCAGTCTTCTTCTGCTGGCCGCACCCTTTTTCGTTGCCTTCAGGCTGCGGAAGTTCCGTAATGAAGCCCTTGGCGGACATATCACCTATCACCGCGCCGTGTTCTACAGTCTGCGCGTGTTCCTGAACGGCACATTGTTCTTTGCCCTCTTCCAGTGGCTTTACATGGAGTATCTCGACGGCGGACGGCTTCTGGCCCTGTACCAGTCGATGATGAGCGCCCCGGAGATGAAGGTCATCGTCAAGGCCTACGGTGTCAGCCAGGCCGACTTCAACACCGCCTTGCAGGAGATGTTCCAGCCCACGTTCCTGGCATGCTACTCCCTCATTATGGGTGTGATGAGCGGCATCGTCCTCAGTCTGCTTATAGCAGCAATCATGAAGAAATAAAAAAAAACAGAAATCACAATGGATATATCAGTAATCGTTCCTCTGTACAACGAGGAAGAAAGTCTCCGCGAGCTCCATGCATGGATACAGCGTGTTATGGCGGAGCATAAGTTCAGCTATGAGATAATCTTCGTCAACGACGGCTCCACCGACGCCTCATGGCAGGTCATTGAGGAGCTCGGCGCTAAAGACCCGAACGTCAAAGGCATAAAGTTCCGCCGCAACTACGGCAAGAGCCCGGCGCTCTACTGTGGGTTCAAGGCCGCCCAGGGTGATGTTGTCATCACTATGGACGCCGACCTCCAGGACTCCCCCGACGAGATACCGGGTCTGTACAAGATGATTACCGAGGACGGCTACGACCTCGTGTCGGGATGGAAGAAGAAACGCTACGACCCACTGTCGAAGACCATTCCCACAAAGCTCTTCAACGCCACGGCGCGGAAGATATCAGGCATCAAGAACCTCCATGACTTCAACTGCGGTCTGAAGGCCTACCGCAAGGATGTGGTCAAGAACATCGAGGTCTACGGTGAGATGCACCGTTACATCCCGTACCTTGCCAAGGAGGCCGGCTTCGACAAGATCGGCGAGAAGGTCGTCCACCACCAGGCCCGCAAATACGGCCATTCGAAGTTCGGCATCAACAGGTTCTTCAACGGCTACCTCGACCTGATGACGCTGTGGTTCCTGTCGCGCTACGGCAAGAAGCCTATGCACGTCTTCGGCTTCCTGGGCAGCATCATGTTCTTCATCAGCTTCCTGGCCCTTATCGTCATGGGCATCGAGAAGTGCATAGACCTCAGCAACGGCATCTACGGTCCTCTGGCCGACTCAGCGTGGTTCTTTATCTTCCTCGTCGGCATGCTCATGGGTGTGCAGCTCTTCCTCGCCGGTTTCCTCGGCGACCTTATTAGCCGCACCAGTCCGCGCCGCAACGACTACCAGATAGAGAAAACGATAAAGATAGAGAAATGAGAAAGGCATTATTCTTCGTCCTCGCCATACTGACGCTGGGAGCCTGCACAAGCCTCGACTGTTCCGTCGACAACATCGTAGCCCTTAACGTCAGCATCCCCGACACGGTGAAGTATGACACGCTCAACGTCTACGCCATCGTCAACGGCAAGGACACGGCACTATACACCAACGGCACCGGCATAACGTCGCTGTCGCTGCCGATGAGCTACTCACAGGACGCCGACGAATATATCTTCGCCTTCACCGACACGCTGGGAGCGACACGCAGCGACACCGTGGTGGTCGGCAAGACCAATCAGCCCCACTTCGAGAGTGTGGACTGCACGCCGCAATTCTGGCATACCATCACGTCGGCGACGACCACCCATCACATGCTGGACTCCATATCCATCAACGAAGCGAACGTGAACAATGACCAATCGAAAAAGCATATTATTCTGCATCTGCATAGCAATTAGCCTTCTGCTGCCACAGCGCAGCATGGCGCAGCAGTACGGTTTCCACAAGCACAAGAGAACGGCGGCCGAGCAGGCCCTCGAAGACTCTATACCGCTGTTCCGCGGCGTGGCCGTCGGCGTGGACCTCGTAGGTCCCGTGATGCGGGCCGTCAGCGACTACGGACAGTATGAGGGCTTTGCGAGGGTGAACCTCAAGGACCGCTACTTCCCCACGGTGGAGGTGGGCTACGGCTCCGCCGACAAGACCGACGACGTGACGGGACTGAGATACAAGACGTCGGCACCCTTCGGACGCGTCGGCATGGACTTCAACGTGATGAAGAACAAGCACGACGTCTACCGTATCCTCGTCGGTTTCCGCTATGCCTACACGTCGTTCAACTACGACATCGGGCCGCTTGAGGTCCAGGACCCGGTATGGGGAGGCAGCGGTACCTACGAGGCTAAGGACCAGAAATGCTCGTACGGATGGCTGGAGTTCGGCGCCGGCGTCGATGCCCAGCTGTGGAAGTTCATCCGCCTCGGCTGGTCGGTACGCTATAAGACACGCGTACATCAGAAAGTTGCCGACGCGGGAGAGCCCTGGTATATACCTGGTTACGGCAAGAGCGGCACGTCGAGGATGGGTATCCTCTTCAACCTGGCATTCGAGTTATAGACCGTGGGAAAGTAAAAGGAAGATTGCCACACAACCCAAACACAAAAAATTCATTTCATTATGAACAGAAAGAAAAGACTTACATGGCAGATACCGTTCCTGGTTCTGCTCATCGTCGGATCGATACTCATCATACGGCAGCAGCACAACATGCCCTATCAGCATGACGAGGGAATGGTCTTCGGAACGGTGTACCACATTACATATCAGTACGACAGCGACCTGAAGCCGGAGATAGAGGCTGAGCTGCAGAAGGTGAACAACTCGCTCTCACCGTTTGAGAAGGGTTCCGTCATCTCGAAGATAAACGACAACGAGGACCCGGAGGCCGACGATATGTTTGTCGAGGTGTTCTCACTGGCCGAGGAGGTGTCGGCACAGACCGGCGGCGCCTTCGACATCACCGTGGCCCCGCTGGTCAACATGTGGGGCTTTGGCACCAAGCAGTTCCACCGTCCCGAGAAGGAGAGCATCGACAGTCTGATGCGGTTCGTGGGCTTCCATAAGGTCGCGCTCAAGGACAGGCACGTGGTGAAAGAGAACCCGAACATACAGCTCGACTGCTCCGGCATCGCCAAGGGCTTCGGCTGCGATGTCGTGGCACGCTTCCTGCAGTCGAAGGGCATAAAGAACTTCATGGTTGAGATTGGCGGTGAGGTGGTGACAAGCGGCAACAGCGAGAAACGCGTGCCATGGAAGATCGGGGTCACCAAGCCTACCGACGACAGCCTCCAGACAAACCAGGAGCTGCAGACCGTGCTCAACGTCACCGACAAGGCGATGGCCACAAGCGGCAACTACCGTAACTTCTATATCGAGGGAGGCAGGAAGTTCGCCCACACCATAGACCCGCACACGGGCTATCCCGTGCAGCACAGCCTTCTCTCCTCAACGGTGCTGGCCCACGACTGTGCCACCGCCGACGCCTATGCCACGGCATTCATGGTCCTCGGTGTCGACAAGGCCAAGGAGGTGCTGGCAAAGCATCCGGAGCTCATGGCTTACTTCATCTATGAGGGTGCCGACGGCAAGCTCAAGGTGTGGTTCTCTCCGTCGCTGAGGGATAAAATCGTAGAGTAAGGCCAGCAGCCCATGACGTTGTATGAGCAAATACTCAGTCTGCCACTGTTCCAGGGCCTGAGCCACGAGGACCTGGACAATATCGTTACGCACACGAAGTTCGACTTCACCAGGGTGGAGCCGGGGAAGGACATCGTCCACGAGGACACGCCATGTACTAAGCTGCGGTTTCTGCTCAACGGCACGGCCGTCGTCCACAGCCGTGCCGACGACAACAGCTACAGTGTCGATGAGGACATGCAGGCCCCGGCGATGATAGGGCTGGAGCGGCTCTTCGGACTGAGGCAGTACTATGGTCATACGATAACGGCGCTGTCGCGGTGCAGTCTCCTGAACCTTGCGAAGGAGGAGGTCATGAAGCTGTCGGACAAACAGCTCATCTTCCGTATGAACCTCATGAACCGGCTGGCCACCGACGCGCAGAAGTCCGGCCGGCAAGTGTGGGCGAGACGGCCGACGGCACTCGCCGACGGACTGCTAAGGTTCTTCTCCTCACACACGAGGTATCCCGCCGGACATAAGGTCTTCAACATAAGGATGCAGACCCTTGCCAACGAGATTGGACAGAGCAGGCTGAACGTCTCCAGGAAACTCAACGAGTGGGATGACAAAGGACTGATTGCCATCTCCCGCGGAAGGATAGACATTCCGATGCTGGAGGCGCTCTTACAGTTAAAAGATTGCCCTTAAACGTTAAAAGTCAGCACGTCCCCTCCGCAGTGTTGATTTTTTATTATAATTTTGTAGAAAATATAAATGCCGGAAGAGGATTGGCATCTTCACCGGCAAGATAACAGTATAACGTATGTTGTTATGAACGATAAGATAAAAGAGAATAACAAGCATGTCAACCCCTTCCTTCAGCCTTACGGCACTCCGCATAATGCCGTGCCGTTCGACAAGATAGAGCTTGCCGATTTCGAGGAAGCGATGATGGAAGGTATACGCCGTGAGAACGAGCAGGTCGACAAGATTATCAATAACCCCGAGGAGCCTACATTCGAGAATACCATCATTCCGGAGGATGAGGTCAAGGGACGCAAGCATTACTATGACCTGCTGGACCGGGCCAGCACGGTGTTCTTCAACCTGCTGAGTGCTGAGAGCAACGACGAAATGGAGGCCCTGGCACAGAAGATGAGTCCTATCCTCACCAGCCATGCCAACGACATCAGCCTGAACCCGAAGCTCTTCGAGCGCATCAAATATGTCCACGAGCACCATCGTGAGCTCACCCCAGAGGAGAGCATGCTCCTGGAGAAAAGCTACGACGGCTTCGTGCGCAGTGGAGCGCTCCTCGACGACGAGGGGAAGGCTAAGCTACGGGCTCTCACCGAGGAGGCCGGCAAGCTCAGCCTTACATTCTCGCAGAACCTGCTGAAGGAGAACAAGGCCTTCACGCTGCTTATCACCGACGAGAAAGAACTCGACGGACTGCCTGAGACGGTCCGCGACGCTGCCCGTGACGCGGCGAAGGAAGCGGGAAAGGACGGATGGCTCTTCACCCTCGACGCCCCAAGCTATGGGCCGTTCATGATGTATTCCACACAACGCGACCTGCGGAAGAAGATGTTTATGGCAAGGGCCACACAGGGTACGCACGACAATGAGAACAACAACCTGGAGGTCTGCAAGCGGCTGATAAACCTGCGGCGGGAGATGGCACAGCTGCTGGGATACAAAACCTACGCCGACTTCGTCATGAAGTACCGTATGGCCTCTAACGTCAGCAATGTCTACAAGCTCCTCGACGACCTTATCGACGCTTACAAGCCAACGGCACTGAAGGAGCAGGAGGCCGTGGAGGCACTGGCAAAGAAAATGGAAGGCAGCGACTTCGAGATGATGCCATGGGATGGCGCGTTCTATTCGCATAAGCTGAAGCTGGAGAAGTACGACCTCGACCCGGAGATGCTGCGCCCGTATCTCGAGGTCAACAACGTCATAAAGGGTGTCTTCGGTCTGGCAACACGGCTCTACGGCATAACATTCAAGGAAAACAAGGATATACCGGTATATAATCCCGACGTGAAGGCCTTCGAGGTCTACGACAACGACGGGAAATATCTCGCACTGCTGTACGTCGACTTCTATCCGCGTAAGGGCAAGCAGGACGGCGCGTGGATGACGGAATACCAGGGACAGTGGATAGAGAAGGACGGCACTAATGTCCGTCCGCACGCGTCGCTGGTCATGAACCTCTCCAAGCCTACCGCCGACAAGCCGGCACTGCTGCGTCTCGGTGAGGTACAGACTTTCCTTCATGAGTTCGGGCATGCCCTCCACGGCATCTTCGCCAACACACGCTTCGAGAGTCTGTCGGGAACAAATGTATGGTGGGACTTCGTAGAGATGCCGTCGCAGTTCATGGAGAACTATGCCGTGGAGAAGGAGTTCCTGCATACGTTCGCCTTCCACTACAAGACCGGCGAGCCTATGCCCGACGAGCTCATCGACAAGATTGTGGCCAGCCGTAACTACAACGCGGCATCGGCGTGCCTGAGGCAGGTAAGCTTCGGGCTCCTCGACATGGCATACTACACCAAGGAGGAGCCCTTCGACGAGGATATCATTCCTTTCGAGAAGAAGGCTTGGGAGAAGGCTATCATCACAAAGCAGCTCCCCGACACGTGTATGACGACACAGTTCTCGCATATCATGGCGGGAGGCTATGCCGCGGGCTACTACAGCTATAAGTGGGCGGAGGTCCTCGACGCTGATGTCTTCAGCGTCTTCAAGAAAAACGGTATCTTTGACAGGAAGACGGCGCAGTCGTTCCGCGACAACATCCTCTCGAAGGGTGGCACGGAGCATCCTATGGTCCTCTACAAGCGTTTCCGCGGCCAAGGCCCTACCATAGACGCGCTCCTGACCCGCGACGGGATAAAGAAGCAGTCATAGCTTCTATAGTTTCTATAGCTTCTATAGTCTCTATAGCCTCTATAGTTTCTATAGTTTCTATAGTTTCTATAGCTTCTATAGCCTCTATAGCTTCTATAGCCCCTATCAACAAAAAACTCTATATAATGCTTTCAGAAAAAGAACACAAGGCACATAAGCAGCTCCTCCTCGACTACCGCTACCTACGCATGGCCCGCATCTGGTCGGAAAACAGCTACTGCAAGCGGCGGCAGGTAGGAGCACTGGTGGTGAAGGACAAGATGATCATCTCCGACGGATACAACGGAACACCGAGCGGCTTCGAGAATGTATGCGAGGACGAGAACAACGTTACGAAACCTTACGTCCTCCATGCCGAAGCCAACGCCATAACAAAACTGGCACGAAGCGGAAACAACAGCGACGGCTCCACACTTTACGTTACGGCCTCGCCGTGCATAGAATGTGCGAAGCTCATCATCCAGGCCGGAATAAAGAGAGTGGTCTACGGAGAGAAATATCGCCTCTCAGACGGTATAGACCTTCTGAAACGCGCGAACATCGAAACCGTTTACCTCGACCTCAACGGCATTAAGGAAGAAAACGATAAGGAAGAATGACATTCTGTATGAAGACCGTTCCCCCCATAGGGAATGAAAACGATAAGGAAGAATGACATTCTGTATGAAGACCGTTTCCCCCATAGGGAATGAAAACGATAAGGAAGAATGACCATGTGGACTGACGGCAGCGAAAAGGCCACTGAACGAACAGTGAAAGAAGCCGCATAGCCAGTCCCTATACATTATATATATAATACACCTGCAAGAATATGATGGACTACAACAAGAAAAACCGGTTCATGCCTTTGATAATGGCGGTATGCGTCGTTGTCGGTATCATTATCGGAACGTTCTACGCCAACCACTTCTCCGGCAACCGGCTGAACATCATAAACAACGGCAGCAGCCGTCTGAGTAACCTCCTACACATCATTGATGACCAGTATGTCGACTCGGTGAACATCAACGATTTGGTAGAGAAGGCCATTCCCCAGATACTCGCCGAACTGGACCCACACTCCGTCTACATCAGTGCCAAGGACGTGGAGACGGCCAACAACGACCTTAAGAGCTCGTTCTCCGGTATAGGAATAGAGTTTGTCATCCGTCAGGACACCATACAAGTGCAGAACGTCATCAAGAACGGACCGGCGGAACGTGCCGGACTCCTTGCAGGCGATAAGATTGTGGCTATCGACGGAAAGCCGTTCGTGGGACAGCAGGTGACAACGGAGGAGTCGACACACCGTCTGATGGGACCGAAGGGTACTAAGGTGCGCGTCGGCGTAATGCGTTTCGGCGACAAGAGCGTCAAGGACTTCACGATAACCCGCGACTATATACAGACCAAGAGCATCACGGCGACCTACATGCTCAACGACTCCATCGGCTACATGCGCATCAAGAGCTTCGGTGAGGCCACATACACGGAGATGCTCGCTTCCCTGGCGCAACTCAACAGCGAGGGAATGAAAGGACTGGTCATAGACCTCCGCGACAATGGCGGCGGATACCTGCAGGCTGCCGTGAACATGGCCAACGAGTTCCTGCCCAAGAACCGCCTCATCGTCTACACGCAGGGGCGCAAGAGTCCACGCACCGACTACACCAGCGACGGCCGCGGCAACTTCCAGAACCTGCCGTTGGTGGTGCTCATCAACGAGGGCTCCGCCTCCTCGTCGGAGATCTTCTCCGGTGCCATGCAGGACAACGACCGTGCGACAATCGTAGGACGGCGCTCATTCGGAAAAGGCCTTGTGCAGCAGCAGATAGGCTTCCCCGACGGCAGTATGATACGGCTCACCGTGGCACGTTACTACACGCCGTCAGGACGGTGCATACAGAAGCCATACCAGCCCGGCGACGACGCCGACTATGAGGCTGACCTGCTCAACAGATACCAGCATGGTGAATACTTCTCGCAGGACAGCATCAAGCAGACGGGTCCCGCCTACCACACTTCCTTGGGACGCGTCGTCTTCGGCGGTGGCGGCATCATGCCGGACGTGTTCGTTCCTGAGGACACTACAAACTTCACGTCGTACTACAAGCAGGCGATGATGAGCGGGCTGATGTTGCAGTACGCGTTCATCTACACCGATGCCAACCGTCCTAAGCTGAATGAATACACGGAGATGAAGCCGCTGGCCAACTACCTGAAACAGCAGGGACTCGTCGATAAGTTCGTCGACTATGCCGACCAGAACGGCCTTAAGCGCCGCAACCTGATGGTTATGAAGTCGAGAAGTCTGCTCGAGCAGTTCCTCGACAGCCGTATCATCTACAATATCCTCGACGAACAGGCATGGAACGAGTTCGTCAATGCCGATGACCCGACGATACAGGCGGCGCTGAGAGTATTCCAGACAGGCAATTTCCCAAAGAGGCCTGCCGCCAGCAACGGACGGAAGTAACGAATAAGGGAGAGCGTCCGACATCCCACAACGGACAAAGACAATGGATAAGAAAGAACTTCGCAGGCTGGTGCGGGCAAAGAAGCAGCAGTTCTCTGCCGCTGACCTCCGCACGATGTCGGAAAAGGTTATCAGCGACCTGCTGGCAATGCCAGTGATGAAAGAGAGCCGTACAGTACTGATGTACTACTCACTGAATGATGAGGTCAACACCCACGACGCCATCGACAGACTCGTCGCCGACGGCAAGACAGTCCTTCTGCCCGTCGTCATTGGCGACAATGCGATGGAGCTGCGCCGCTATACCGGGCCCGGCGACCTCCGCGTCGGCTCCTACGGGATAAAAGAACCCGTCGGACCGCTGTACAGCGACTACGGGGAGATTGATGTCGCCATCGTCCCTGGGATGAGCTTCGACCGTAATGGCAACCGTCTGGGCCGTGGCAAGGGCTATTACGACCGTTTCCTGCCCCTCCTTCCGCAGGCAGAAAAGATAGGAATATGCTTCCCATTTCAACTGTTCCCCACAGTGCCCACCGATGAGAACGACATAAGGATGGACAGCGTTCTCGCATGACACACTGACACCGGAAAAACGGTTATAGACGATATAAAGCAAAAAAAATATCCAAGCGCTCCTCAGCACTTGGATATTTTTGTCTTAGTCGGTTACATGTCCTGACTTCATCACATCTTTGGTTGGATGAAGTGTCATCTTTGATTATCAGTTAGTTATAAGCTTATAACGCTGAATAAAATATCCGTGTCTGACTGACAACTGCAGGGTGCGGCCCTTGTGGCCGTCCGCAAACATGGGTATGTTGGATATATAGCGGACGGCCA
>ONDK01000041.1 GCA_900316565.1 uncultured Prevotella sp.
AATTGCGGCTTTCAGCCGCATCTCAGCAGTTATTTGCGTTGTGGCCTCAACTTTTTTATCCTACTGGTGTAAAATCTCAAAAATTTTATATAAGTTTGTTCCATTGTCTAAGCCTTTAAATAATGAAGTATCCAAGTTTCGGAAGCAAATCAATCGCCGGCAGGGTGCGGCCTTGTGGCCGTCCGCATTCATAAAAAGCTCCCGAAAATGTAATACGAGTTGTCTATCCGAACATAAAGTTCAGGATGAAGAGTACGGAGAGCACACAGAGCGTAGCGTTGAGCTGGCGGTACTGTCCTGTGAAAAGCTTTATGAAGACATACGACAATATCCCGAGGCATATTCCATCGGCGATGCTGTATGTCAGCACCATGGTAATCATCGTGATGAAGGCGGGAAACGAATCACTCAAGTCCTTAAGGTTTATCTCCTTTATGGAGTCGAGCATCAGCACGCCGACCATGACCAGTGCGCCACTCGTCGCGGCACTTGGAATAAGCAGGAAGATTGGCGAGAGGAAGAGCGAGAAGATAAACAGCATGCCGACGGTAAAGGATGTCAGTCCGCTCTTGCCGCCTTCGGCTATGCCGCTGGCACTCTCCACATACGTTGTTATGGTGCTGGAGCCCAGGAAGGCACCGCAGGTCGTGGCGATGGCATCGCTCATCATAGCCTCCTTGACATGAGGGATGGACCCGTCGGGGCGTACGATACCTGTTTTCTCGGCCAGTCCCATCAGTGTGCCGATGGTATCAAAGATATTGACCATAAGCAGGGAGAAGACCACCAAAAGGGTCTTGAGGTTCATGAGCCCGGCGAAGTCGAACTTACAGAACACCGGTGATATGTCCTGTGGCAGGGAGACGGGCAGCCAGTGGTCGGGGACCTCGGTGACCCCAAACGGTATGCCCACCACCGTCGTTATGATGATACTCCAGAACAGCGAGCCCTTGATATTGCGGGCCATGAGGATGCCACTGAGCAATATGGCGAAGATGCCGAGAAGACACGGCGGAGTGAACTCGCCCAGTCCTACGAAGGTACCCTGCTTGGCGACGATGATACCGGCGTTCTTCAGTCCTATGAAGGCGATGAACATACCGATGCCCGCCGATATGGCATAGCGCAGGGTCTCAGGAATACTGTTCAATATCATCTCACGGACATTGAAGAAGGTGATAATAAGGAAGACGACACCTTCCACGACCATTATGGCCAGGCTCTGCTGCCAGCTGTAGCCCATCGCCTGGCACATAGTGTAGGCGAAGAAGGCGTTAAGGCCCATTGACGGAGCCTGCGCAAAGGGAAGCTTTGCCATGAAGGCCAGCAGCAGGGTGGCGATGGCCGACGCTATGGTCGTGGCGGTGAACAGGGCACCCTTGTCCATTCCCGTTGACGAAAGAACCGCGGGGTTCACTGCGAGGACATAGCTCATAGTCAGAAAGGTGGTGGCACCGGCTATAAGCTCGGTCTTCACTTGCATCTTTGTCGGATCAAATCCGAGTGCTTTCTCAAAAAATGACATACTTATTTAAATAGTTTATTTCTTATGACCGTGCAAAAGTACAAATATTATTCGAGAATGGTGCGTCAGCGAGAGAGGAATTATTGACTGCGAAACTCCTAACCATACATTATTATTATGTACTCTTAGAAGTAATTAATTTGGCTATGTCGGCGGAAACCCGTAACTTTGCGGAAAAATTTACGACTCAGATGAAAACTAAATACAATATCGTCATATTCCTCGCCGTGCTCCTCGCCATGGTATCATGCGGAAAAAGCGGAGAGAAGTCGAAGAGCGACCGCCGTGCCGAGGCGCAGAAGGAGCGTGCCAGGGATGCCGCCGCCTTTAAGGTCGCCGTAACACCGACAATAGACTGTCTGCCGCTATACCTCCTCAAGGACAGCATGCTCTACGACAGTACCAAGGCCGACATACGTCTGAAGACGTTCAATGCCCACATGGACATCGACACAGCCCTCGTCGGCGGTAGCGTTCAGGCGGCGGCAACAGAGCTCGTCCGCATCATGGACCTCCGACGAGGCCATAAGGTACAGCTTCGTGCCGTAGCGGTAACGCCCTTGCAGTGGGCTCTCATAGGAAACAAGAACAATGGCATAACAAGTCTGAAACGGCTTGGCAACCACATGATAGCCATGACACGTTATTCCGCCACCGACTGGCTCACGTCACAGATCAAGAAGGAGTCCAAGACCGACAGCATCATCTTCAGCGTACAGGTCAACGACGTGGCACTGAGATACGACATGTTCCAAAATAATGAAATGGACGCTGCATGGCTGCCGGAGCCTTACGCCTCAGCTGCACTCCTCCACGGTGGAGTGAGGCTGGCCGCCAGCGACGCTGAGGGCCGTTCCTTCGGCCTTGTCGTATACCGTGAGCCCGGCACAGCGGAAGCCGATGTCAGAGAACGGCAGCTGGAGGAGTTCAAGCGGGCTTGGGACCGTGCCGTGGAGCTTATCAACCACCGTGGACTGAGATATTATTCGGCACTGATAAAGAAATATATACATGTCGACGACAAAGCCATCGCACGCCTGCCTAAGATAACGTTCAAGCCGTGTGAGGGACCATCTCGTGCAGATGTGATAGCGGCAGAGAAGATTCATTTCGTCAAACACACTCCAAAAGTCCAGATAAGATGAAGACAGCAGAGATATTAGACCAGGCCTTCAAGAGCATCACCAGCAAACGTCTCATCAAAACGGTGTCGCTCCTGGAACAAGCTGTAGATAAGATAAGCGACCCTGTCATCAGTGTAGAGCTTGACGATATAAGGCAGACTTCCAAGGCTATGTTCCATTACATGAGTGCCAACGCCGACGATCCTGACCGCAAGAAACTTTACAACAGTTTGCTTGCCAGAACTTACCGCGTGTATGCAAATATGGATCTCACATGGAAGGCCACGGAAAGAAGTTTCTACAGTATTCTCCGGAAAACAATATCTAAGTTCAATGGCTCTGGCGATTTCATCAAAACGGTCTTGGAGACCTACGTCTCCGACCTTGCCATGCTCTCCCTTGAACCAGACAACGACAAGGTTCAGCAACAGAAAAACGACATATACATGCGTCACGGGGATTTCATGGAGCAGTTGTTCGCCGCTGTGGCGACATCGTTTGGATGGTCAGATGAGCTCCGCGACTACTGGATAGAAACAATATTATCGCCGACCACTGACAGCGCAGACGCTCTGCTCATCACGTCGTCCATCACTTTAGGTGCCATAACAGAGTTTGATGCCAATAAAACTATAGCCCTCGCTGACATCTATGCCAAGGCCACAGACACGGCTCTGCGCCAGCGTGCGCTGACAGGCTTCGTACTCTCCTTCGACGACAGGGTACTGCCACTATTCCCGGAGCTGAAGAATAAGGTGAGGGAGGTCGCCTCTCTTCCCGGTGCTGCCCATGAGATGCTGGAACTGCAGAAGCAGATTTTCTACTGTCTTAACGCTGAGCGCGACATGAAGAAAATAAGGGATGAGATTATGCCGGGGCTGACGGGCAACGCGCCTTACCGTATCAACGGCAATGGAATGATTGAGGAGAAGGAGACAGACAGGCTGCAGGAGATCCTCCATCCTGATGATGACGACAGGGCAACGGAGGAGATAGAGAAGTCTATACAGAAGATTACCGACATGCAACAGCAGGGTGCTGACATCTATTTCGGCGGGTTCTCACATATGAAGCTGTTCCCCTTCTTCTCACGCGTCAGCAACTGGTTTCTGCCTTACTTCCCCGACCAGCCCGACGTGGCTAAAGCAAGAAAGGACATGGGCAACGGGAAACTGGCGGACATATTACTGGCAAAGTCGACATTCTGTGAGTCCGACAAATACTCGCTCATCTTCGCCCTTGCGTCTGTCTACAACCGCTTATCACCAACGTTAAGAGAGATGATAACCTCCGCCGACAACATAGGAATAGACATTCCGGAAGAGGAGGCAAAGTCGCCGGCATACGTCCGCCGTCAATACCTACAGGACCTGTACCGCTTCTTTAAGCTCCATCCATTGCACAACGACCTGGACAGTCCTTTCGATAATGAGAACAAGAAGATGTTTCTCGTCTCAGAGGCTTTCAGCGTTCCGGAGATACAGAAACTGCTACCGTCGCTGGCCGTCTTCCTCCATGACCAGAAACGGCATAAGGAGATGTTGAGTGTGCTCAGAAACTTCAACAAAAAGCAGAGAGACACTCTTACATTCCATCTTCTTCTTGCCTCCCACTACAGCCATAACGGTGACTACGACCTCGCCGTTCACGCTTATTCTGAAGCTCTGAAAAAGGCTCCAGACAATGAGATGGCTCTCAAGGGCGCGGCACGTTCGGGAATGCTCGACTCAGAGTTCGACATGGCGGCGGAAGCCTACGGCAAGCTCCTGGAGAAGTATCCAGGACATAAGACTTATCTCGTCAACAGAGCACTGGCAATGATAGGCATTGAGGACTATGACGAAGCGGCGAAAGCACTTTATGAGGCCGACTACCGCTACCCTGACGACAACAGCGTGCTCCGTGTGAAGGCATGGCTGCTCATGCACAGACAGAAATCGGAGGAAGCCATGGAGCTGTACCGGAGGATTACCGTCGATGGCGGACTGCCGGAGGATTATCTCAATATGGGCTACGCCTTCTGGGCCGTCAACGACTATGGTGGAGCCGCGAAAGCATTCAAGACATTTAAAGACAAGAAAGACGGGGTGGACCTTCACCGTGAATTCGAGAACGACAAAGAGCTCTTGAAGAGCTACGGTATCCTCGATGACGACTTCTGCATCATGGTGGACCTCGTAGACAACGATCAATAAAAAAAGAAAAATTAATGAACAATAATACAACATCGGCATCACTTACGGCACGCTATTATACATTGGGCTGCAAGTTGAACTTCTCGGAGACGAGCACATACCGGCGCGGACTGATGGACCATGGCATAGAAGATGCCGCCGAGGGTACTCCGGCGGGTATCTGCATCATCAACACCTGCTCGGTAACGGGTGAGGCTGACCATAAATGCAGGCAGATAATCCATCGCATGGTGAGGGAGAACCCAGGGGCATTCATCGTAGTGACGGGATGCTACGCACAGCTCGAGGCGAAGGACATAGCGAAAATGCCAGGGGTGAGCCTCGTCATTGGCGCCGAAGACAAGCCGAAGCTCGTCGACAAGGTCCTGGAGCTCATGAAGGAGCTGAAGACTGGTGAGGTCGACGACAATTACAACAAGGACCTCGTCGACGAGGAGCTGCCGTCGCTGAAGGTCAAGGGCTTCGCGCCATCATGCTCGCGCGGTAACCGCACACGCTACTGGCTGAAGGTTCAGGACGGATGCAGCTATTTCTGCACCTACTGTACGATACCTTTCGCTCGCGGCCTGTCGCGCAATCCATCCATCGCCTCGCTCGTGGCACAGGCTGAGAAGGCGGCCGCGGAGGGTGGCAAGGAGATAGTGATAACGGGTGTGAACATCGGTGACTTCGGACATACCACCAACGAGACATTCATCGACCTGGTGCGTGCCCTCGACGACGTGGAGGGTATCAAGCGCTACCGCATCTCCAGTCTGGAGCCGGATCTTATCTCCGATGAGCTGATAGAATATTGCGCCCACAGCCGTGCGTTCATGCCGCATTTCCACATACCGTTGCAGAGTGGCTCCGACACGGTGCTGAAACTCATGCACCGCCGTTACGACACGGCTCTCTTCGCGCATAAGATAAACTATATAAAAGAGCTGATACCCGACGCCTTCATCGGTGTAGACGTGATGACGGGCTGCCGCGGGGAGCATCCGGAGCATTTCCGGGAAACCTACGACTTCCTCGCCGCCCTGCCGGTAACGCAGCTTCACGTCTTCCCTTACAGTGAGCGGCCGGGTACGAAAGCCCTCGACATCCCGTACGTCGTCGACAAGGCGGAACGCAAGCGTCGTGCACACGAACTCATAGAGCTGTCGGGAAAGAAGCTCCACGACTTCTACGCCAAGCACATAGGCCACGACGCGGAGGTTCTCTTCGAGCGTGCAGCGGAAGGAAAGCCGATGCATGGCTTCACACGTAACTACATACGTGTGGAGCTCCCTGCCTCCATAGCCTCGGAGCGTTACGACAACGAGATAATGAACGTCTATTTGGGCGGTTTTAACGAAGAAGGCAACGCACTCATCGCGAACATCAAATAGAGAACGAAGATAATCATCGCGAACATCAAATAAAGAAGATAATCATTATGACTGCACTCAACAATCAGGCTGGCAATGACCGCAACGAAGCAGGCAAAAAGGAAAAAGACTGCGCCATCGTCATCCTCAACTGGAACGGACAGAAGATGATGGAGCAGTACCTCCCTACGGTCATTGAGTACAGCCGGGACGATGCAGAGATAATCGTCGCCGACAACGCCTCCACCGACAACTCAGTGGAGTGGCTCAAGGAACGCTATCCACAGGTGAGAAAGATAATCCTCGACCGCAACTACGGCTTCGCGGAGGGCTACAACAAAGCGCTGAGGCAGGTGAAGGCGAAATACTACGTGCTGCTCAACTCCGACGTGGAGGTTACCCACCACTGGCTCACGCCACTCCTTGAAGAGATGGAGGCACACACGGACATAGCAGCCTGCCAGCCCAAGCTTCTGTCGGTACGCGGCCACGATGCCTTCGAGTATGCCGGTGCCTGCGGAGGATACCTTGACCGCTTCGGCTACCCCTTCTGCCGTGGCAGGATTTTCGACACGGTGGAGGACGACAACGGCCAGTACGATAACGCGCAGGAGGTGCTGTGGGCCACCGGTGCCTGTCTGCTCATACGCGCCGCCGATTACTGGAGCGCCGGAGGACTCGACGGACGGTTCTTTGCCCACAACGAGGAGATAGACCTCTGCTGGCGTCTCCACAGGATGGGAAAGCGCATCTTCTGCTTCCCGGAGAGTGAAGTCTACCATGTGGGTGGCGGCACACTGCCTAAGTCGAACCCGATGAAGACCTTCCTCAACTTCCGCAACAACCTCACGATGCTCTACAAGAACCTCCCCGACAGCGATCTGCACAGCGTTATGCGGTGGCGGTGGTTCCTCGACTATCTCGCAGCCTTCGAGACACTTATCATAAATAGAAAATGGGGCGACTTCTGCGCCATCTTCCGCGCACGGAGGGCTTTCAAGCGGTGGCGCCATAGCTTCGACGACGACCGCAAACGCATACAGGACTATGGCATGAAGAACGACGGACGGTGCCCGTTCAGCATCTTAAAGGAGTATTATCTCCACAAGCACCACCGCTACTCTGAACTTCCTGAGACATAAAATTTTATCAGATATCAATTCAAGAAAGGATACAGTACATCAGTACTGATAAAATATCGTTATTATGGGTTACTTAACAACTGACAAAAAGAAAATAACAGTAAAAACACTCCTTAAGATGAAGGCTGAGGGTGAGAAGATAGCACAGCTCACAGCCTATGATTTCACAACTGCTACAATATTCGATGAAGCCGGCATCGACTCCATCCATGTCGGCGACTCCGGATCAAACGTCATCGCAGGCAATGCCGACACACTGCCTGTGACCGTCGACGAGATGATATTCATGGCACGCGCCGTGGCAAGAGCATGCAAGCATGCGTTCGTAGTCTGCGACATGCCGTTCGGCTCCTATCAGATAAGCAAGGAGGACGCCGTCCGCAATGCAGTGAAGATTATGAAGGAAACCGGTGTCGACGCTCTGAAGCTCGAAGGTGGAGTGGAGATTCTCGACACCGTGAAGGCTATCCTCGCCGCCGGGATACCGGTGGAGGGACACCTCGGCCTGACACCGCAGAGCATACACAAATTCGGTGGCTATGGTCTGCGCGCAAAGGAACAGGCCGAGGCCGACAAGCTCCTGTCCGATGCCATCGCCCTCGACGAGGCCGGATGCTTCGGAATAACTCTGGAGAAGGTGCCGGCACAGCTCGCCAAGAAGGTTACCGAGAGCATCCACGGTATAACCATCGGCATCGGAGCAGGTTCTTACACCGACGGGCAGGTCCTCGTCTATGCTGATGCACTGGGCATGACGCAGAACTTCAAGCCTAAGTTCCTCCGCCGCTTTGCCGACATGAACAAATGTATGACCGATGGCGTGCAGTCGTTTATGAGTGCCGTCAAGGACAGTTCCTTCCCTAACGAGGAAGAAAGCTATTAAATCAACTTTCGGAAGTACACATCCTATGCAAGGTGCGAACTTCCGAAACTTGAATTTCTTCAATCCGACGCAAGAGCCCAATGTAGGGACAGGGACACTCCCATTCTCCAAGGGTTTAAACGTAATTATTTCTCAACCCAACAAACAATAAAGATGAAACGAATACTAAATGTTTTCCTACTGATTCTTATTACCATTGCCGCCGCCGCGCAGACTGACGTGGTCTCCGTTGAGGAGACAATAGGCATCTACAACAATGGAAAGCTTGCCAATGCCAAGACGGTTCTCGAAAAGCAGGGCTACAGGTACAAGGGCGTCTCCAACCTCGCCGGCCGCGACTATTGCTGGGCAAAGAACGTGGAGCTTACGAAAGACTTCATACCGCAGAGCTACGGCCATGGCAACTCCAGCATTTTCCTTCTCGCCACCGACGGCAAGACGGCATTTCTCTATGTCTATAACCAGAAGGCCTTCGCCGGACTGAAAGCGCAGGTGCGCAGCCGCGGATACAACATGCATACAGAGAAAGACGGCTCCATAATCTGCACGCGCGACAAGCAGCCCACCATCACCTTCATGCAGCTGCAGATGCCCTACCCCTTCTGTATGATGATTACTGAATAATTCTGATATGACCTCGAAGAATAAAGCTCATGGCCGTTCGGCTGTAAAGGCATACCTCGACTTCCTGCGGTTCAGTCTCGACGCGGAAGCCACCTTGCAGCCATCTGCGGCCACTATCGACTGGGCCGACATGCTGCAGTTTGCCAGCGACCAGAGCATCGTCGGCGTGCTCTTCCATGGCATTAAGCGCCTCCGCGCCGACGACCCGCATCCCACGGCACGCGAACTCGCCAAATGGGGTGTCACCGCCAGCGCCATCGCCGACGCCAACCGTGAGGCCTATGATGATGCCTGTCATGTCATAAACATCATATACAGACGCTATGGCCATAAGAGCTGTCTGCTCAAAGGCCAGGGCAATGCCCTTATGTACCCAGACCCTTATATGCGTTCGTCGGGCGACATCGACCTGTGGATACTGCCCAATGAGGGGGAGACCGTTACCGACATCATCCGTCTGTGCCGGACCATAGACCCCACATGTGAGCTCGACTACCACCACTGCGACGCCAGCCTGCCCATAAAGACTCATCTGGAGCTCCACTACCGTGCGGCGTACAGCGAGAACATCTTCTACAATCGGCGGCTGCAGCAGTATTTCGAGGATGTGAAAAAGGACCAGTACAATAATATCGTCTACCTGCCAGACTCCATGGGATGGCTCAACGTGCCCACAGACAGTATGAACCGTATCTTACAGATGTCGCACGTGATGAAGCACTTCCTCTTCGAAGGCATCGGACTGAGACAGATAATCGATTACTACTATCTCCTGCGCCGCGGCACGACGAGCAAGGAAAAAGAGGACTTCAAGCAGAAAGCCCGCTGGCTCGGGATGTGGAAGTTCGCCCGTGGACTTATGTATGTCCTCAATCACTATCTCGGACTGGAAGAACGTTTCCTCATAGCGCCACAGAGCAGAAGAGTCGGAGAATATATCATCCGTGATGTGATAAAGACCGGCAACTTCGGTTTCAGCGACAAGCGCTTCACACATCTGAAGTCACGCAACGCCAACGTCATAGCCTTCTACAGCGTTGTGAGATGTCTCCGCAACTTCCTTGAGTTCCCTGCCGAGGCATTGTTCGGACATCCAGCCTTTATCCTATGGTGGCATTTCTACTACCGCTACAAGATGGCGAGAAGTCTGTAGGGTTATTGAAGAGTTGCATGAAAAACACATTTTTACAATAAAATGGAGTGTTTTTGTTAACATTATCTTCAATTTATAAAATAAATTTACACTTTCTTTTGCCATCTCACCCATTTGCAGTACCTTTGTACCATAAATGGATACACAGAACACACCGATACACATAAGGCTGTGGCATCGCGACTTCTGGCTTCTTGCCATTGTCAACCTGCTGATGTCGACAATAGTATACATGCAACTGTCGGCACTGGGCAATGCCATGACCTTTTATGATGGCGACGGACTGCGTACGATAGAGCAGGCATTGATAATAAGCATCTACGGACTGGGCATCTTCATCCTCGGGCCATACTGCCATTATCTGCTTCAGCGCTACCAGCGGAAACGTGTCTGCCAGCTCTCTGTGGCGGCAATGGCTCTGATGAGCATCGTCGTCAGTCTGGCAGCAAGCAAGATGCATGGATACCCACTGTTTGTAACATGTCTTCTCGGTATGTTCTGGTACGGAGCCTTCTTCGGACTTGCACAGATGATAATATCCAGTACGCTGGTCATCGACATTACAGAGTCGGCCCAGCGCACGGAAGCCAACTACACGTCTGCGTGGTTCCGTCGCTTCGCCATAGCCATAGGACCGCTGCTGACAATTGTCGCGCCCGTCAGCAGGATTGAGGAGCCTGTCATCCTATGGCTTTATATGGCTATACTCCTTCTTATAAGTATCATCAGAATACCTTTCAAGTCACCAGACGACAACGGACATGTCTTCTGCTTCGACCGTTTCATCATGCCGCAAGGCATACATCTGACGCTGAACCTCCTTCCGGTAACGGTAGTGTTGGGCATGTCGGTGGCTATGGCCTTCCATAACGAAATCTTCTTCATACAACTCGCCTTGGGACTGGCACTGGCACTCCTGGCAGAGATTTTCGTCTTCGTCAACGCCGACCTGCAGAGTGAGTTCATCAGTGGCGGCATACTCATCACGGGAGCCTTACTGTTGTATATCTTCCGAAGCGGGATGCCAGTCGTGGAGCACCTCGCCCCCGTCCTTATCGGTATTGGCACAGGACTCATCGGCGGACGCATGCAGCTCTTCTTCAACAAGCTGGCACACCACTGCCAGAGGGGAACGGCGCAGAGCTCGTTTTTCCTGTCATGGGAACTGGGCATCGCCATCGGCTTCTTCCTTGCGCTATGGCTTGTCGACTTTCATCTCCTCGACTGCATAGGACTGGTGCTGATAGTCTTTGCCCTGTTGCTCTACCACTTCTACACGCACCCGTGGTATCTGAAACACAAGAACAGATAATCGTATGTCCTTAGCCCGCTGACAAGAAAGGTAAAAGAAAGAAATTAATAATCAGAAATAAAATAACTGGACATGATAAAAAGACTCTTACTATTATTAATGCTGACAATACCAATGGCCGCCATGGCCCAGTGCTGTTCACAGACATGCGAACAGCATGGACAGAAGACAGAATGCAAATGGGTCAGAAAACACGCGCCATGGATGAACGGCTTCACGAAAGGGAAGCCCGGAGTGGTCAACATGGCTGAATTCAAACAGCAATATAAGCGAAACCGCAAGCAGTGGGACGCTCTCTTCGGATGGCTCGAGCAGACAGACCTCGACACGCTGAAAACGGGGAAATACGCCATACCAGGAACGACAATGACGGCATCGGTACAGGACGACACCAACAAGCCGCTGGAGAAACGGCGCTCCGAAAGCCACAGGAAGAAAATCGACTTCCAGTTCGTCGTCCGCGGCACCGAGGGCTTCGTACTCCTTAACCACGATGATGCGGCCACTAAGCCAAACTGCGAGTATGATGCCAAGAAAGATGTCATCCACTACGACTACGACCCGGCAAAGGCATGGCCGTTTGCCACGACGGCGCCACGGTTCAATATCTTCTTTCCCTGCGACTGGCATGTTGCCAAGGCCGTGACAAAGGAGCAAGACCAGCACTTCCGTGTCATAGTCGTCAAGGTCGATTACATAGAATAAGTTCTCCCCACGGTACATAATATATGTGCCGTGGGGATTAATTGTTCTTCCGACAACCGCCATAGAAACATAATAACACTAATAGCTAAATAACTATAAAACGACAGCCTGAGAAGGGCAAATAATTCTTTTAACTATCTTTTTATTATTAACTTTGCAAAACAGTAAATGATGCGGACCGGGCAGGACCAACGCCTGCTCAATCCTATTCATACTGGCTCAACAGAAAATGAACAAACTTCTACAATCCATCCTGAACTGGTACTTCTCTAAGAGGGCTATACCCTACTGGACAGTACTCGTCATAGATATCATAATATGTTATCTGTCGGGAATATTCGTGTTCTGGCTGTACTATCATGGTGCCGTGACGCTGGGGAATATAGTCATACTGACGAAAACAATCTTCGTCTATATGATTTTCAACCTCATCGGTTTTAAGATTTTCCACACTTACTCCGGCATTATCCGATATTCATCGTTCGTAGACCTACAACGTGTGGCCATGGCACAAGGACTGTCGTGTGTGCTGGCACTGATATTCCACTATATCATATATCCTTGGCACATGCAGATAGGCTTCATCCCACTCGAGGGACGGCAGATAATAGCGATGTACGGCGTGGCCACGGTCTTCATGTGGGGCATGCGGGTGCTGGTGAAAACCCTTTACGACGTGGCCTTCAGCTCCGACAAAGGACTGCGCACACTCATCTACGGTGTCGGCGACCAGGGCATAGGTCTGGCGAAGAATATCCGTAACATCAAGCCGACGCAGTTCCAGCTCAAGGGTTTCATATCGCATGACAAGAACTACGAGGGGAGGATACTGCTGGGAGAGAAAGTCTACAAGCCGGAACAGCAACTGGCCAACGACATCAAGGACCTGCATATCCAGGCGGTGCTCGTCAGTCAGGCTCAGGCCGACAGGTTCCGCGATGATGTCGCCCTACAGGACATGCTCATCGGTGAGGGTGTGAAGATATACTTCGCAGGAATGCCGAAGGGCTGGACAAAGGACCAGGAGAACGTACAGGGCGTGCAGCTCCATGAGGTGAAGATTGAGGACCTGCTGCCACGCGACGAGATACAGGTAGACCTCAGGTCCATAGGGGCCATGCTCAAGGGACGGCGCATCCTTATCACCGGCTCGGCAGGAAGCATTGGTTCGGAGATGGTGCGGCAGGTGGCGAAGTTCGAACCGGAAGAGCTCATACTCATCGACCAGGCCGAGACGCCGCAGCACGACATACGGCTGATGATGCTCCACGACTTCCCCGACGTCAAGGCCGACACCTATGTGGCGAGCATCGCCAACAAGGAGCGCATGGAGAGCATCTTCCGCGAGAAGCGCCCAGACTTTGTCTTCCATGCGGCAGCCTATAAGCACGTGCCAATGATGGAGAACAACCCGTCGGAGAGCGTACAGAACAATATCTGGGGCACAAAGGTCATTGCGGACCTCAGCGTGAAATACGGTGTGAGGAAGTTCGTGATGATATCCACCGACAAGGCCGTCAACCCGTCAAATGTCATGGGATGTTCCAAGCGTATATGTGAGATATACTGTCAGAGCCTGGACCGCTGGCTGACGCTGAAGGACCTGGAGAAAAAGAACGGCAGCCACACTCAGTTTGTGACGACACGCTTCGGCAACGTCCTGGGCAGCAACGGTTCCGTCATCCCACTCTTCGAGGAGCAGATACGCAACGGCGGTCCGATAACGGTTACCGACCCTAACATCATCCGCTACTTCATGCTCATTCCGGAGGCCTGCAAGCTCGTCCTCGAGGCCGGCACACACGGCAAGGGCGGTGAGATATTCGTCTTCGAGATGGGTAAGCCGGTGAAGATTGTAGACCTCGCACGGAGGATGATAAAGCTGTCGGGGGCAAACAACATCGAGATAAAGTTCACGGGACTGCGGCCGGGAGAGAAGCTCTATGAGGAAGTGCTCGCCAACGACGAGAACTCCCTGCCGTCGTTCAACGACAAGATACGCATCGCCAAGGTCCGTGAATATGACTATCCTGAGGTGGAGAAGGACATCGAGGATCTCATAAAGGTGTCGGAGACCTTCGACAGTGCGGCGATAGTAAAGAAAATGAAAGAGATTGTTCCGGAGTATGTCTCGCTGAACAGTGAGTACGAGAAACTGGACAAGAAGCAATAATATGATTTGGCAATATATAGTTATAGGTATAGTCCTGGCCGTTTGTGCCGTCTTAGCCATCCGCTACTTCATCAATGAATGGCGTGAGAACGTGCGGTACAAGAACTACGGATGTGCCGGATGCGCCTTCTACGACCAATGCAAACGTAAGAAGAAGATGTCAAAGGCCGCCATGGGAGGACAAAAGAGATAAGACAACGCCGGACAATGCCGGCAAGTAAGAAACAAAAAACATAATAAGACTAATAATAAAAATGGGTAATTTACTTTTCATCGCACTTGGAGTTCTCGTCGTTTGGTACGTCGTAAGTTCTTTCATATCCACTGGCCACAGCTCGGAATACAAGGAGTTTGCGAAGGAACAGGCACGCAACCGCGCGAGGAAGGAAGCGCGAAAGAAAGAGGCGTCGTCAGTAAAATCTGACGATGACAACGAGGCCAAGGAGGGCTGATGCCTATGATAAAGACTTTCGAAGACTTGATAAAGCTGCTGATAAGACGGGGGGCACGCAAGCGCCTGGCCGTCGTCAACGGCATAGACACCCACACGCAGAGGGCCGTGGAGATGGCCCTCGACGAGGGGTTCGTGGACATAATCTTCGTGGGTGGCAAGGAGATAATAAGCCGTAACCAGGCTATGGCTCACTACCACAACCACATAGAATATGTCGATGCTGACAACCATATCGACGCCGCACATAAGGCGGTGGAGCTCGTCCGCGACGGCAAGGCCGACATGCTGATGAAAGGCCGGATAAACACCGATGACCTCTTGCGTGCCGTCCTCGACAAGGAGAAAGGGATGCTGGCGCCGGGCAGCGTGCTCACACAGCTGACCCTGGCGCAGATACCAGGCTACGACCACATGATAATGTTCACCGACGCCGCCGTAATACCGTTCCCGACACAGGAGCAGCGCATGGAGCAGGTGAAATACCTCGTCAAGGCATGGCATATAATGGGTGTCGACAAGCCGAGGGTATCGCTCATACACTGCTCGGAGAAGACCGACGCGCGCCACTTCCCATATACCGAGGGTTACAAAACTATCATCCAGGCAGCAAGGGAGGATGTCTTCGGACCATGTATCGTCGACGGACCCCTGGACCTGATAACATCGCTGTCGCCGGAAGGACTGGCTGCGAAAGGACTGACATCGTCGTTGGGCGGACATGCCGACGCGCTCGTCTTCCCAAACATTGAGGTGGGAAACGTCTTTCACAAGACGCTGACGTTCTTTGTCCATGCCCGTACGGCCAGCGTGCTGCAGGGCACTCTGGCACCCGTAGTGCTGCCGTCGCGCGGTGACACCACAGAGGCGAAGTTCCTCAGCATAGCCCTTGCAGCGTTATAAAGTCAAAGGCCGCAATTAGTTAACGCTTACAAAAATGAATATGGACAGGAAAATAGTATTGATAACAGGAGCCACGAGCGGCATCGGCGAGGGCTGTGCCCGCCGCTTCGCTAAGGGTGGCTATAACCTGATAATAACCGGAAGAAACGGGAAGAAACTAGAGGCGCTGAAGCAGGAACTCGGAAACGACGGCACGGAGGTACTGACGCTGTGCTTTGACGTCCGCGACCGTGAGGCGGCAAAGGCTGCCATAGACAGCATCCCCGAGTCATGGCAGGACATCGACGTGCTCATTAACAACGCAGGACTGGCACGCGGCCTCGAGCCGGAATATGAGGGCAGCTTCGACGACTGGGACCAAATGATTGACACTAACATCAAAGGTCTGCTGACGATGACACGTCTCATAGTGCCAGGTATGGTGAAACGGAACAAAGGCCATGTGATAAACATCGGCTCCGTGGCCGGTGACGCCGCATACGCCGGTGGCAACGTCTACTGCTCTACGAAGGCTGCCGTCAAGGCACTCTCCGACGGCCTCCGCATCGATGTCGCCGACACGAACATCCGCGTTACCGACATCAAGCCGGGACTCGTAGAGACCAACTTCTCCAACATCCGCTTCCATGGCGACACGGAGCGTGCCGACAACGTATACAAAGGCATCAAGCCCCTCAACGGCGATGACATTGCCGATGTCTGCTTCTATGCCGCCAGCGCACCGGCACATGTCCAGATTGCCGAGGTTCTCGTACTGGCCACACACCAGGCCAACGGAACAGTGATAAAGAGAGGAATGAGCAGTGAGGAATGAGAATTGCCCAAGCGGCTAAAGGTACTCACCCCCATTCGGAGAAAATTGGAGATTCTTTTTAATAATTCACTAATAAATTCAAATCACTATGTTAAACCTAAAAGTACAAGATGCGCTCAACGCGCAGATCAATGCTGAGTTCTGGTCAGCTTATCTCTATCTGTCTATGTCGGCTTATGCCAACGCTAAAGGCTATCAGGGTATGGCCAACTGGTTTGAGGTACAGTACCAGGAGGAACTCGACCACGTAAAGATATTCTTCGATTATATTCTCCAGCGTGACGGCAAGGTGGAGCTGAAGCCTATAGAGGGCGTCCCGACAGAGTGGACGACACCACTGAACATGTTTGAGGAGACACTGAAGCATGAGCAGAAGGTAACGGAGCTTATCAATAAGCTCTATGCACTGTCAATAGAGGAGAACGACTTCGCCACACAGAGTATGCTGAAATGGTTCATCGACGAGCAGGTGGAGGAAGAGGACAATGCCAAGACCATCATCGACAGTCTGCGAATGATTGGCGACAACGGCTATGGCATCTATACACTCGATAAGGACCTCAGCACGCGTGTCTACACGCAGGCCTCCCCATTAGCCGCCAACAACTAAGACACGAAAGATCAAAAGAGAATGTATTAGGGCGCCCCATTCGTTGTACTCACACCTGTATTCGTCATAGAGACACCCACCTTACAAAGCCATGTAGGAGGCGACGCGTCTCGCGTCGCGATTGTTTCTTGCAAGGTTATATGGTTTTGTGAC
>ONDK01000094.1 GCA_900316565.1 uncultured Prevotella sp.
CCACAGACACGGTTCTACAATCTCGGTGCTAAGGTAAACTTCTAATTCTTCTGTCATCATGAAAACAAGAAAATATAAATATCTCTTTCTCGTGGCGGCTCTTGGTCTGACGCTCACTTCCTGCGACGACCTCTTCGAGCCCGCCAAGGAGAACAACCTCGGCATTGACTACATGGACAAGAACGCGTCCTACGCCGAGGGTGTGCTTGGAAATGCCTATACGCGCATTCCCTGCGGCAGCTTTCCTTTCAGCGAGGTGGGTACCGATGATGCTGTGAGCAACGATGCTACCAACAGCTGGCGTAAGCTCGCCGGCGGTACCTGGACCTCGAACAACAACCCTACGGAGCGCTGGCGCAACTGTCGGGCAGGTATCATGTATGTCAACCTCTTCCTCAGCCGCGTTGACGGTGTGCACTGGGCTGACGACGATGTGGCCCGCCGTCTCTATGCCTGTCGTGAGAAAGGCGAGGCGTATGGTATGCGTGCCATGTTTATGTACTATCTGCTTCAGGCTCATGCCGGATACGACGAGGGTGGTCAACTTCTTGGCGTGCCTATTGTCACCACACCGGAGGGTGCCTCCAGCAACTTCAATCTGCCGCGCAACACTTTTGAGGAGTGTATGAAGGCGTTCTATGCTGACTGCGACTCTGCGCTGGCCCTGCTGCCCGACAAGTATGTCGACATCACTTCCGACGCGAGTATACCGGCTTACTACAAGAAGATGGGTGCTGACGTGGACCGCATGAACCGTGTCTTCGGTGTGAAGTTCAACGGACGTATGGATGCTTCCATCGTCAAGGCCTTCCGCTCCAAGGCTGCCCTGCTCGCTGCCAGTCCGGCTTTCTCGGCCGCTTCCGGCACCAACTACCAGCAGGCTGCTGACTATGCTGCTCAGGTGCTCGACGCCATCGGCGGCATCAGCGGCATGGATCCCAACGGTTGGACATGGTATGCCAACGGCGCTGAGATCGATGCGCTCTCCAACGGTGCCAACCCGAAAGAGGTGATGTGGCGTGGTGAGAAATCGCAGAACAACGACTGGGAGACAGACAACTATCCTCCTTCGCTCTATGGCAAGGGACGCATCAACCCGACACAGAACTTTGTAGATGCCTTCCCCGCTGCCAACGGATATCCTATCACTGACCCACGCAGTGGCTACGATGCTAAGAATCCCTATGAAAACCGCGACCCGCGACTGACGGCTTATGTGGTTGTCGACGGCGCACAGGTCGGTGTGAACAACACTAAGATCAACACGGAGGTGGGATCTGGTAAGGATGGTATCAACACCGAGGTGGGCAGCTCCACACGCACCGGTTACTATCTGCGCAAGCTGCTCCGACAGGATATCAACCTCGACCCGAAAGTAAATAGCAAACAGTATCACTATACGCCACGTATCCGCTATACCGAGATCTTCCTCAACTACGCTGAGGCTGCCAACGAGGCTTTCGGCCCGAAGGGTACAGGCACGCACAGCTACTCGGCCTACGACGTCATCAAGGCACTGCGCCACCGTGCAGGCATCACTGACGACAGCTATCTCGACGAGTGCGCGCAGTCTAAGGACAAGATGCGCGAACTCATCCGCAACGAGCGCCGCATAGAGCTCTCCTTCGAGGGATTCCGATTCTGGGATCTCAGACGTTGGAAAGCTCCGCTCACCACTGAGGTTAAGGGTATGAGCATCACCGCCGACAAGGAAGGCAACAAGGTTTATACTCCCGTCGACGTGGAGGAACGTGACTATAAAGACTATATGTACTATGGTCCGATTCCTTATTCCGAGATGCTGAAATTCAGTGAGCTCAAACAAAACAAGGGCTGGTAAAGCTCGTCTTATGCTGTCCTCTCCTTATTATATATAGGAGAGGACAGGGAAGAGACGGAACACATATTTATCATACAACATCATTCAAATCATTCTGTAATTATTGAATATGATTATGAACAAGACTTTAAAAATGCTGGCGACACTCGCCTTGCCTTTGACGTTCGCGCTGGGATTCGCTTCCTGCGAGAATGGCGACAAGGAATTTGATGACTATGACTACCAGACGGTCTACTTCGCTCAGCAGAATCCGATACGTACCATCACCCTCGGCGAGGATGATGTGTTTCCCAACGACCTCGACAATCAGCATGAATGCCAGTTGCAGGTGGTCGTCGGTGGCGTCTGGAAAAACAGCAAGAACCGTCACGTGAAGATTGCCGTGGACAACAGTCTCGTCGACAACCTGACATTTGACGGTATCAACGGTGCTGCGTTTGCCAACACGGGCAAGCCTGTCATGGCTATGCCGCAGAACTATTATGAGTTGGAATCGACCGATGTGACCATCCCGGCGGGCGAAGTCCGTGGTAAAGTCAACGTGCATCTCACCGATGCTTTCTTCGCTGATCCCAAGTCGGCAGAGGTTACCTATGTGCTCCCCGTGCGTATCGTGTCGGCAGAAGACTCTATTCTGAAGGGACGGGACTACACGCTCTATGCCATCACCTACAAGAATCCATACGCCGGAAACTGGATCGTCGCCAATGACGGCAGCGTCGTGACGCTCTCTACGCGCTCGATGAGCCAGGTGGCCTATCCTCATTCTGAAGTCGTAAAGGTGGACGGTAAGGAGAAAACACTCGATGGCACGGTGCTCATGAACGTTGGCAACGATGGCGCGGTGGCTTTCTCTACCACGTCGCAGGACTGCACCGTGACGGGTAGCGGTAAATGGACATCGCTCGGAGCGAAGAAAGATTCTTCAAAGAAGTGGGGCGACAAAGACCGTGACCTCTTTGAGGTGAAGTACACCATCACTTATACATACACCGACGGCGGACAGACCAAGACGATCGTCAAGAACTATGACGAAAAGCTGGTGATGCAGACGCGCGGCAATAAGATGCAGACATTCTCTACAAAGTAATTTTTTTTAGACCTGACTATGAACAAATCTATATTATTCATCGCGGCGACAGCACTGATGCTCTCAGCCTGTGCCGACGACAACGTTCCCGGATTCAGTGTCGACGAGCCTGCCTACGATTCGGCTTATGCATATCTCGACAGCTATGCACCACTGAAGGAATATCTGGCTCAAAGCAAGAATCCTAATGTACATTTAGGAGTAGGTA
>ONDK01000088.1 GCA_900316565.1 uncultured Prevotella sp.
CCACAGACACGGTTCTACAATCTCGGTGCTAAGGTAAACTTCTAATTCTTCTGTCATCATGAAAACAAGAAAATATAAATATCTCTTTCTCGTGGCGGCACTCGGCCTGACGCTCACTTCCTGTGACGACCTCTTCGAGCCCGCCAAGGAAAACAACCTCGGCCTTGACTACATGGACAAAAATGCGTCCTACGCCGAGGGTGTGCTCGGCAATGCCTATACGCGCATTCCCTGTGCCGGCTTTCCTTTCAGTGAGGTGGGCACTGACGATGCCGTGAGCAACGATGCTACCAACAACTGGCGTAAACTCGCCGGCGGTACCTGGACCTCGAACAACAACCCCACGGAGCGCTGGCGTGACTGCCGCGCCGGTATCATGTATGTCAACCTTTTCCTCAGCCGTGTTGACGGTGTGCACTGGGCCGACGACGATGTGGCCCGCCGTCTCTATGCCAGCCGTGAAAAGGGGGAGGCTTTCGGTATGCGTGCCATGTTTATGTACTATCTGCTACAGGCTCATGGCGGATACGACGAGAGCGGACAACTTCTCGGTGTGCCTATCATCACCACACCGGAGGGTGCTTCCAGCAACTTCAACGTGCCGAGAAATACTTTTGAGGAGTGCATGAAGGCATTCTATGCCGACTGCGACTCTGCGCTCGCCCTGCTGCCCGACAAGTATGTCGACATCACTTCCGACGCAAGCATCCCGGCCTATTACAAGAAAATGGGAGCTGACGTGGACCGTATGAACCGTGTCTTCGGCGCAAAGTTCAACGGACGTATGGATGCCTCCATTGTCAAGGCGTTCCGTTCCAAGGCTGCCCTGCTCGCTGCCAGCCCGGCTTTCGCCGCTGCTTCCGGCACCAACTATCAGCAGGCTGCCGACTATGCTGCTCAGGTGCTCGACGCCATCGGCGGCATCAGCGGAATGGATCCCAACGGATGGACATGGTATGCCAACGGAAGTGAGATTGACGCACTCTCCAATGGCGCTAACCCAAAAGAGATAATGTGGCGAGGAGAGAAGTCGCAGAACAACGACTGGGAGACCGACAACTATCCTCCTTCGCTCTATGGCAAGGGACGCATCAACCCAACACAGAACTTTGTCGATGCCTTCCCCGCAGCCAATGGCTATCCGATCACTGACCCGCGCAGTGGCTACGATGCCAAGAATCCCTATGAAAACCGCGACCCGCGACTGACAGCCTATGTAGTTGTCGACGGCGGACAGGTCGGCGTGAACAACACTAAGATCAGTACCGAAGTGGGATCTGGTAAGGATGGTATCAACACCGAGGTGGGAAGCTCCACACGCACCGGTTACTATCTGCGCAAGCTGCTCCGGCAGGATATCAATCTCGACCCGAAAGTAAATAGCAAACAGTATCACTATACGCCACGTATCCGCTATACCGAGATCTTCCTCAACTATGCTGAGGCTGCCAACGAGGCTTTCGGACCGAAGGGTACCGGTACGCACAACTACTCGGCCTACGATGTCATCAAGGCACTGCGCCACCGTGCCGGCATCACCGACGACAGCTATCTCGACGAGTGCGCACAGTCTAAGGAGAAGATGCGTGAGCTTATTCGCAACGAGCGCCGTATTGAGCTCTCCTTCGAAGGCTTCCGCTTCTGGGATCTTCGTCGTTGGAAAGCACCGATTAGCACTGCGGCTAAGGGCATGAGCATCTCTGCTGACAAGGAAGGAAATAAGATTTATACGCCTGTCAACGTGGAGGAACGCGACTATAAAGACTATATGTACTATGGTCCGATACCTTATTCCGAAATGCTGAAATTCTCTGAACTGAAACAAAACAAGGGCTGGTAAAGCTCTGCTCGTCCCGCTCACTCCTTATTATATATATAGGAGTGGGCTGGGAAGAGACGGAAATACGTTATCCATTCAACATCATTCAAATCATTCTGTAATTATTGAATATGATTATGAACAAGACTTTAAAAATGCTGGCGACACTCGCTTTGCCATTGACACTCGCGCTGGGATTCGCTTCCTGCGAGAATGGCGACAAGGAATTTGACGACTATGACTACCAGACAGTCTATTTCGCACAGCAGAATCCTATACGTACCATCACCCTCGGCGAGGATGATGTCTTCCCCAATGATCTCGACAATCAGCATGAGTGCCAGTTGCAGGTCGTTGTCGGTGGCGTCTGGAAAAACAATAAAAACCGTCATGTGAAGATCGCTGTGGACAACAGCCTCGTCGACAACCTCTCTTTTGACGGTATCAACGGTGCTGCGTTTGCCAACACGGGTAAGCCTGTCATGGCAATGCCGCAGAACTATTATGAGTTGGAATCGACCGACGTGACCATTCCGGCAGGCGATGTGCGCGGTAAGGTCAACGTGCATCTCACCGATGCTTTCTTCGCTGACCCCAAGTCGGCTGAGGTTACCTATGTGCTGCCGGTGCGTATCGTGTCGGCTGAGGACTCTATCCTGAAGGGCCAAGACTACACGCTCTATGCCATCACCTATAAGAATCCGTATGCCGGAAGCTGGATTGTCACCAGCGACGGCAGCGTCGTGACGCTCTCTACGTTGTCGATGAGCCAGGTGACTTATCCTCATTCTGAGGTAGTAAAGGTCGACGGCAAGGAGAAAACGCTCGACGGCACGGTGGTCATGACGGTTGGCAACGACGGTGCTGTGACGTTCTCCACCACATCGCAGGACTGCACGGTGACGGGTAACGGCAAGTGGACATCGCTCGGTGCCAAGAAAGATACTTCGAAGAAATGGGGCGACAAGGACCGTGACCTCTTTGAAGTGAAGTATACCATTACTTATAAGTACACCGACGGCGGTCAAACCAAGACGCTCGTAAAGGACTATGACGAGAAACTGGTGATGCAGACGCGCGGCAATAAGATGCAGACATTCTCTACCAAGTAATTTTTTTTAGACCTGACTATGAACAAATCTATATTATTCATCGCGGCGACAGCACTGATGCTCTCAGCCTGTGCCGACGACAATGTTCCCGGATTCAGTGTCGACGAGCCTGCCACCACCTTGGCGCAGGACAGTCTCAACGCACTGGCTCCACTGAAAGAATATGTGGACACCGTGAAATATCCCAACTTCATCCTCGGTGGCGGCACCTCTGCCGGACCTTTCAATGAGTTGGGGAAAGTCTATGCTTTTGACAAGGCTAACTTCAAGGAGGTGGTCACGGGCAATGCTTTCAAATATGCCTCTGTGGTAAAGTCCGACGGCTCCATGGATTTTGGTACTGTACAGGCATTTGTGAAGAATGCGACCAAGGCAGGACTGAGTGTATACGGACATACGCTCTGCTGGCACGCTCAGCAGCAGGTTGCATATCTCAACGGACTGATCACAGATCCCAATGCTGCCAAGCATGTGCTGCATGTCAATATTCCCGAGGCTAAGGCTAACCTTTGGGACTGGGAACTCTACGTCAATCCTACCAAGGAATTGGAGAGCGGCAAGATCTATACGTTGAAGATGCGAGTGAAGGCTACTTCTGATTATCATGTCACCGTGTGGCCGCAGGGTGCCACCACTCAGTATTGGCCGACACCGGCTTTCGATGCCACCACGCAGTGGACCAATGTCAATGCTTCGTTTCAGGCTAATCAGGCCCTCAAGCAGATTCGCTTTGAGTTAGGCACGTTTGGCGGCGAGATTTGGATGGACGACGTGCAGTTGCTCGATCCTGACGGCAATAACCTGATCGGGGAGGGCTCGTTTGAGAACGGAAACACGGATGGATGGTCCAAGCCGTCGTGGCACGACTACACGTTCAACATTGTTAATGATCCTGATCAGGAAGCTGATGCCGGTGGTATGACGGAGCAGCAGAAGAAGGATACGCTGACGTGGGCTCTCAACAATTTCATCTCGGGTATGATGAAAGCCTGCAATGGTAAAGTCAAGGCTTGGGATGCTGTCAATGAGCCGATGAGCGATGCTGCTCCTTATGAATTGAAGACGGCAGGACGCGACGGCAGTGCCAAAGAGAACTTCTACTGGCAG
>ONDK01000040.1 GCA_900316565.1 uncultured Prevotella sp.
CTTGAAAGGGATTATAGTGGTGTCTCTGCTGTAATTTCACCTTCTACGGAGAAGAACCCGAATGGACATAATACTCTGCTTTTAAAAGGTAGAGACCATGTTTTTTCAAAATGGCCAATTTCAGTTTATGCCAGCCATACTTATCAGTTTGAAATTACGGCAAAAAGAGTAGCGGGGGGCTTAGCATTGGGTGCAGGCTTTTGGGGAGGCGACAAAGAACCATGGAACCTTACACCATATGAACAGAGGTTCAACCTCATAAAAGACCTTGGAGATGGATGGGGAATATACAGAAAAACAGTTAAAATCAAAGAAGATTGTAATAAGGTCTATCTGTATTTCCAGCTGGAACAGTATGACGGTCACTGCCAGTGGCTTGTCAGCGACATAAAGGTTATAGACCTTACAGAAACGGGGGGGCAATAGTTAGATTCCTCAGTGCTGTCATTCTTAGCCTCGCTTATGCGTGGAGAAAGGGGGCAGCATGAAAGGAATAAAAGCCAAAGTAGTCGTCATACCATCGGATTTCCGCTTGTTGAATTATATTCAGTCCAAAGATTGTATGTGCTACATAGAGACAGGTGTCACCAACGAAAATGCTACCATCGAGATGAGGTTTACAACTTGTGATGATTCGACTACGGATTGCTTGTGGTGTTCTCGGACAGATTTACTAGCCAATTCCTTTACAGCATTTTTGATAAATGGAATGATTAGGTATGACATAGGAGATGCGCATTTAAATAGTTTGGCATACAAAGATAACACCGATTATGTCATCAAAGCTGATAATGGTCGTATGTGGATAGACGGGACAAAAGTTATAGACGTAACTCCAGCCGTGTTTACTGAGTATAATTATATCACGCTTCTTGACTCCAGAATTGGCTCTGGCGCTCCTACACTAAGTGGTAATAATAATGCTAACATTAAGCTAAAAGGATGCAGGATATACAAAAGCAACCAACTGGTCAGAGATTTCATACCGGCTCTAAATTCTAATGGAGTGGCAGGCTTGCTCGATACTGTGAATAGCAAATTTTATGTCTCGCCTAATGGCATGGCATTCAATTATGGATTACAGAAAAAGACTATTGCACTCCACAACGTCAAGTTAGAGCTCAGCGACCATCCCACTGATTACGTAGACTATCAGGGGGGGGTAATCCGTAAGGCACTCGTAACATGCTGTCATCTTCTTGCAGAAAGGAGGTGGCAGCATGAAAGGAGTGAAAACTAAGATAGTGCTGGCCCCTTCAAAGCATGGTTCAAGCTTGGAGGACGGATAGCAAACGAAGGACCATTTACACTGTCCTCGGACTCGTTGGTTGCATATACAGCTGTTGATAAAGCACAAAGAAAGGCGATGTACGTGTCCTATCTGAAAAGAGGCTCGTATCCAGGCGGCAACGGCTTTTGGGGCGACCCATTACCTACTATATATAAAGGAACTTTTATCGTAAATGTTTCATACGAAGCTGTGGATGGAGCTATTGCTTACGTCTCGTCGGATGATTTGAAACTGTGGCGAAAAGCGACTGAGTGACCACCCCACTGACTACGAGGAATGATAGACCACTGCTCAACAGTGGCTTTCGGAATGTGAACAGATAAAAAACAATAACATATGAGAGAAACAACATTTATTGAGAAAGGAGGATCGCATGGATAGGGTAACGACTCTTATTTTTTGCGCTGTCTTGATGGTTGTATTCTACCTTATTGTTCTAGGGCTGATATTTGCCGACCTTGAGTCAGGCATCAGAAAGGCCAAACAGAGAGGAGAATACAGAACCAGTGAGGGCTACAAGCGCACGATTGATAAGATAGCTAAGTATTACAACATGCTCATCGCATTGTCGCTTGTTGACTGCTTGCAGATAGCCTGTATATTCTACTGTCATTGGTTCTATGGCTATGATATCCTCATGCTTCCATGGTTCACGGCCATCGGCACGGGGTATATAGGTTTTGTAGAAGTAAAGAGCATCAGGGAACCAGCTGATATCAAGGAAAAGAAACAACAAGATGATTTCAGGAGGTTGGTCGTACAGATGGCTAAGGATCATCTGCATCCGGAAGAAGTTCTTAAAGACGTTATGAATGCTTTGTCGGAGAATAATGAATCTAAAAGTAAGGAATATGAACAAAAGACAGAAAACAACTGAGATTATTGTGCATTGCAGCGCGACACCGGAAGGCAAGGACTTTAGTGTAGACCAGATTCGCCAATGGCACAAGAACAGAGGCTTTGAGGATATTGGCTACCATTATGTTGTGTACCGAGATGGCAGCGTCCATGCAGGGAGACCTGAGAATACAGTAGGCGCACATTGCGTTGGCCACAACTCCATATCTGTAGGCGTGTGCTATATTGGAGGTGTGGATGTTGACGGGAATACTCCGAAGGACACGCGCACGGCAGCACAGAAAACTGCATTACGCAATCTGCTAACAAGCCTCAGCAAGAAGTATCATTTAAAAAAGGGCTCTATTCACGGACATCGTGATTTCGCAAAGAAGGCTTGCCCGAGTTTCGATGCCACAAATGAATATAAATCCATTGGCTTATGAAAAAATATCAGAAGTCTATAATGTCAGCTATCTGGCTGATAGTCGCATTGGCTTTCTGCGCAATGCTTGGGGGGTGCAAGGCAAAAGAAAAAATCGTGCAAAGCACAGTCCGCGACACTGTGTGGACTGTACAGGTTGCCCGGGGTGCGAAAGGTGATTCTGTCGTCTATCGCGAAAAAGTGGTAATCAGACCTCACATATTCAACGTAGGCGATACGACCATCACAGTAATGGACACGACCATAGTCAACTCCACCGAACGGACGGTTATGGAGACAAACAACTATTATTACGGCAGTGGAAAGACGACTCACGATACGACATTCATTGAGGCTCGACATCCTCCGGAGCAAGCAAAAAGTGATACAAACTCCAAACAAGTTCACAAGTGGAGATTCTTTTGTATGGGCGCAATAATCGGATTGTTAATAGCTATATGTTATAAATACCGGAAAGCAATTTCTAATTTCATGCGTCGGCTAGCGTGCCGACATTCTTAGAATGATAGCTTTACAATGTTTTTAGGTTAGTTTAATTTGTTAGTTTTAACAGGAGCCTCAGCGCGAGACGCGTTGAGGCTCTTCCCTTTTCACTGGGCTCAAGGACCCTGATATATATTAATCTTCGCCAATATCCAACTCTGGCACATTGTCAACTGCCTTCCTTTTCATGCCGTCAACGACCTTTGCGTATATCTGCGTGCTCTTGATCGACGTATGCCCAAGTATCTTGCTCACCGTGTAGAGGTCAGCTCCATAGTACAGCAACATAGTGGCGCACGTGTGTCGGCTCATGTGGAAGATAAGATGCTTCTCAATGCCCGCGCGCTTGCCCCAGTCCTGCAAGTACTTGTAAATGATGCTGCGGTCACGGAACTGGAAGACGTAGTTCTCTCTGCCGTTGTCGCCCTTCTTCGGCAACCACTTCATGGCATTCTTCGACAATGGGACATATACTGGTTCTTGTGTTTTCTTCTGCGTCAAGTCCATCTGATACGTCCCATCGCCTAATTTCTGAATGTGCTTCCACTTCAACCTCGACACGTCGATGTAACGGAGCCCGGTGAAGCAGCAGAACATGAATGCCTTCTTCACCCGCCAGTCGTCGCACTCCGCCTTGGCGAGTTTCCCAAGCTCTTCCATTGTCAGGAACTCCCGTTTCTTTGTCCGTCGCTGAGGCTTCTCCGCCTGTGACAGCTTGTGAAACGGGTTGCTCGGTATCATCTCCAGCCTCACCGCCTTGTTCATCAATATGGAAAGAACGGTGAAGTACGTATAGATAGTCTCAGGGCACAGTCTGCCGCCATACTTGTTCACGTTGTCGCCACGAAGATACTCTAAGAACTGCCGTAGCCAGTTTGGCGTAACATTCTTAATCCTCATTCCTTTCTTGCATTGAGGGAAGTTGCTCAAATGTCGCAGAATGTTGTGTATCGTCCGGGCATACATGATGTTGCCATGATTACGGTAATAGTCCACCTGCTCCTGTAACCAGTCCATGAGCACAATGTTACCCTTCGAATGGTCCTCTATCTGCAATCCATCACGCATCACTTCTAATGTGCGCTTAGCCTTCATCTCTTCCGCCATTCTCATGATACTCTTATTAGCCGACTTCGCACCTTTGCTATCCTCCGGCATGAGGTATAGCCCCAAGTGCTCCTTACGTCTAACACCATCACTCACTATGTCGAAATACAGCGACTTTTTACCGCCTTTAATTTCCTTTGCCCGGATATGTACGGGCTCAAACTCATGTTTCTTTTCCATTGCTCCTATGTAGTTATATTCTTCTGTTCAATCACCATAGCTATGTACGGGGGACAATTTCGAGGGACAAATAAGGGACATTATCTACCCAAATAAACCGCAGCAAAGCCTATCCAAACCATAACAACCGAAGTTTATATATACACCGAAAGCCGCTGAAATTCAGCGGCTTTCTTACGGTTTACGTGTATTTTCCTACGGTTTGCCCAATGCTACCCAAAGTTGTCGTACATTATGGACTCCGGCTCTACGCCGAGAGAGTCGAGGTAGTCAGTAACGGTCTTGATAAGCATTGGAGGTCCGCAGAGATAGTATTCACAATCCTCAGGAGCTTCATGGTCCTTAAGATAGGTGTCGCGGATACAGTTCACTGCAAAGCCTGTGTAGTAGTTCACGCCGGCTGCATCGGCCTTCGGGTCTGGACGGTCCAGGGAGAGATGGAAGTGGAAGTTAGGATATTCCTTCTCCAGTTGCCAGAAGTCCTCAAGGAAGAAGGCCTCCGTGAGACTTCTTGCACCGTAGAAGAAGTGCATCTCACGGTCACGGCAATGCAGTGTCTTCGTCATATACATAATCTGAGCGCGCAGAGGAGCCATTCCGGCACCACCACCAATCCATATCATCTCCTTGCCGGAGGTGAGGTTAGGATGGAAGTCGCCGTAAGGACCGCTCATCATCACCTTGTCGCCCGGCTTGAGTGAGAAGATATACGATGAGCCAATACCTGTCGGCACATCCTGGAAGCCTACCTGTGGACGCGGTTTGAACGGTGTCGACGCGATACGTACGGTTAGCATGATGATATCGCCCTCGTCAGGATAGTTGGCCATAGAGTATGCGCGAACGGTAGGCTCAGGGTTGTGGGCCTTCAGCGAGAAGATGTTGAACTTCTTCCATGCTCCGATATAGTCCTCACCGATATCGTTCTTATCAAAGTCCTTGTCATAGTCGATGGTGTCGTAGGCAGGGATACGAATCTGTGCGTATGAGCCCGGCATGAAGTCCATATGCTCACCGGGAGGCAGAGCGACCTTGAACTCTTTGATGAAACTTGACACGTTCTTGTTGGAGATAACGGTGCACTCCCATTCCTTAACGCCAAGGATACTCTCCGGAATCTTGATCTTGAAGTCGCCCTTAACCTTTGTCTGGCAGCCCAGACGCCAGTGGTCCTTTATCTGCTTACGTGTGAAATGCGGACGCTCAGAGTCGAGTATCTCGCCGCCACCTTCCAGCACCTGAACCTTGCACTGTCCGCAACTAGCTTTTCCACCACATGCCGACGGCAGATAGATGCCGTTCTCATTGAGTGTAGCCATCAGCGACTCGCCTTGTGCCACACTCAGTGTCTTATCGCCGTTGATTGTAATGGTGACGTTGCCGCTCGGCGAAAGATACTTCTTACAGATAAGCAGTATCAACACCAGTGCCATGATGACGATAAGGAATATCCCTATACTTGCAAAAATGAATTGTCCCATTGTTCTTCTTTCTTTAAAGTTTAATACCAGAGAAGCACATCATGGCTATTGCCATAAGGCCCACGGTGATGAAGGTGATGCCAAGGCCCTGAAGAGGCTTAGGCACGTCGCAGTACTGCATTTTCTCACGGACAGCACCCATGGAGACTATGGCCAGTGTCCAGCCCAGTCCTGAACCGAAGGCGTAGACGATGGAGTCCCACACACTGCCGATATACTGTGTGCTCGACGGATCCAGTCCTATACGCTGCTGCATGAACAGGGACGCACCCATGATGGCACAGTTCACTGCGATAAGTGGAAGGAAGATACCAAGGGCACTGTATAGTGACGGTGAGTATTTCTCCACGGCCATCTCCACAATCTGCGTGATGCCGGCAATAACGGCAATGAAGAGTATGAAGCTGAGGTATGACAGATCAACGCCCTGGATGAGACAGTCGGGTCCCAATACCTTAGTTTGAAGAAGATAGTCTACCGGTACCGTGATGACAAGCACGAATGTTACGGCGAGTCCCAGTCCGAGAGAAGTCTTTACGTTCTTCGATACGGCAAGGAATGAGCACATGCCCAGGAAGAACGAGAATATCATGTTGTCGACGAATATCGACCTGATGAATAGATTTATCAAATGTTCCATTTACTTGTCCTCCTCTTATTATTTTTCATCTTTGCTGAAGTAAGCACGGTGAATCCAGATGACACAACCTAACAGTATCAATGCCATGGCAGGCATGGTCATCATGCCGTTGTTCCATCCAGCGTCGCACACACTCTTCGGAATAATCTGGAAGCCCAGCAGAGAGCCACGGCCGAAGAACTCACGGAAGGCACCTACGATGACGAGTATCATAGCATAGCCCAGTCCGTTGCCAATACCGTCGAGGAAGCTCGGCCAAGGTTTGTTGGTCATGGCGAAAGCCTCCAGACGGCCCATGAGGATACAGTTCGTTATTATCAGTCCTACATATACCGACAACTGTACGCTGACATCGTAGGCCACGGCCTTCAGGACCTGACTGACGATGGTAACCAGTGCGGCGACGACCACCAGCTGTACGATGATACGTATGCGGTTAGGAATGGTCTTTCTGATAAGCGAGATGATAACGTTTGAGAAAGCAGTGATAATTGTCACGGCCAGTCCCATTACTATTGCCGGCTTCAACTGCGAGGTGACAGCCAGCGAAGAGCATATACCAAGCACCTGCACCATAATAGGGTTGTTGATATTCAGAGGCTCGGTAAATACTTTTTTATTCTGTTTTGAAAATAAACTCATAACTTATTTCTGGCTAAGGAATTTAACATATGGCTGAAGACCGCCCTTGTCGGCTTTAAGCATCGCCGACACACCATTGGAGGTCAGCGTGGCACCGGTAACACCGTCGACTTCATAGTCGGGGTTCTTCACCGTGCCCTTCTTCACTACGGAGAGTGCTATCTTGCTATTATCAGAAGCAAAGAGATGCTTGCCCTTGAACTGTCCCTGCCACTGTGCATTGTCCTTTATCTCAGCACCCAGTCCGGCAGTCTCGCTCTCATGATTAAAGTAAGCGCCATAGACCGTCGCCTTGTCCTCGTTGATAGCTATATAGCCGCTGATAGGTCCCCACAGGCCAGTGCCGTAGACAGGGATGACGTATTTGTCCTTACCGTCGACCTTGCAACGGTACAGGGCCAGACGGCCTTCCTTGGCATCCTTGCTGTTGAGCTTGAAACCGGCGGCGGTGCCACCCTTCGAGCCTTTCGTAACGACATTGCCGTTGACATCAATGATGTCATCCGAGACAATAAGCTCGTTGTACTTCTGGCGTGCCTCTTCATCCGACATACCCCTGTCCTGATTAAGGGCATAAAGAATCTGCTTCTGCTGGTCAAGGGCAACGTTGGCATCCTGCGCAGGCTTCAGGGCCTGGAAGACGAATGCCAGCAGGAATGCCACTACAATGACGAGGACTGCTGAATATATTATGGTATATGTATTGCTGTTTGTTTTCATCGTTGGTCCTCCTTATTTGTTTTTAGCGCGGTTGGCACGCTTAGAGATATTGCGCTCCACGACACAGTAGTCGATGAGCGGAGCGAACATGTTACCGAACAAAATGGCAAGCATCATTCCCTCTGGGTAACCTGCGTTGAGCACACGAATGATTACCGCCATGGCACCGATGAGGAAACCGTAAATCCACTTACCGGTCTCCGTGCGGGCACTGGTGACAGGGTCTGTGGCCATGAACACAGCACCAAAGGCGAAGCCGCCGAGGGTGAGGTAGTCGTACCAAGGCAAGGTGAGAGAACCTGTGGCATTGAAGACAGCACCCAGAACGCCACCACCGATGAACACGCTAAGCATGGTCTTCCAACTGGCGATGCCACACCACAACAGGATAATACCACCGATGGCAATGGCTATGACAGAGGTCTCACCGACAGAGCCAGGGATGAGACCGTAGACCCAGTCCATACTGAACGGAGCAGCGACACCCTGTGCCATCTCGCCGAGTGGCGTGGCCATCGTAGCACCATCGGGAACGTTGAAGCCTAGTCCACAGATAGAGCTCTTGGCCACCCATACTGCATCACCGGTCATCTTACTTGGATAGCTGAAGAAGAGGAAAGCCCTGGCAATAAGTGCCGGGTTGAAGATGTTCATACCTGTGCCACCGAAAATCTCCTTTGCGAAGATAACGGAGAAAGCCACTGCCAGTGCCAGCATCCACAAAGGAATGGTAACAGGCGTGATAAGTGGTATGAGGATACCGGTAACGAGGTATCCCTCCTGTATCTCCTCATTCTTCCACTGTGCCCAGGCAAACTCTATGCCCAGACCGACGATGTAGGACACCAGTATATTTGGCAGCAACTCAAGGAAACCGTAAAAGAACATTCCCCAGAACGTTGCCTCCTGAAGCTTCCCGGCGAGCACCGCATTCTGATAGCCGATATTGTACATACCGAAGAGCAGTGCCGGCAACAGCGAGATGACGACAATGCTCATGATACGCTTCGAGTCGATGGCATCATGGATGGACGTGCCGCTCTTCGAGGTCTCTGACGAGACGTAGAGGAATGAGTCAAATCCATCGTAGACACTTTTGAAGGCATGCAGACTGCCGCCTTCCTCAAACTTCGGACGTATCTTGTCAAGATAATTTCTTAAACTCATGTTTTATTTCGTTTTTGAGTCTTAAAAGTTGTTGAGTTTATAAACCTAAGGCCTTATGCGTTCTCCTTTCTCAGGATATCGAGGCCCTTGCGGACAATCTGCTGAAGGGGCAGCTTCGAACTGTCGACGAACTCCGGCAGGGCGAAATCTTCAGGACTAACCTCATAGATGCCGAGCTGCTCCTGTTTGTCGATGTCGCCGGTAATGAGAGCTTTGATTAGGTACTCACCGTAAATGTCCATCGGTAACACCTTATCATATTCTCCGCTCATAATCATATGACGCTCACCGCCCTTTATGCGAGCATCAAGGTCATACTGCTTCTTCTTTCCGAAGAGCCAGCTGAAATAGCTTCTCGATGTTGAGAACTCTTTCAGACGCGGCATAATCCATCCGGCAAACTCATTGACGTCGTCGCCCTCGGGGATGGCAGTAATCTCGGAAGTGTGTGCGCTTAGATAATCAGCTTTGCTGACCTTACGGCCCGTGAGAGGATTGCCGTCAAGAAGACGTACGTCACGGTCGCTTTTCACACCGTCGCCGAGAACCTCGCCGATATTGGCACCGACCTTCACGTCGGCATAGGCGGGAGACTTCATCTCACTGCCCGCGATAGCGATGGTACGCGTGAGGTCTACTCTTCCGGTGTTGAACAGACGGCCAATAAAAATAACAACTGACGGGTCTACGGTCCACACCACCTCACCTTTGTTCACTGGGTCGAGATGATTGACCTGTACACCGACGTTGCCGGCAGGGCAAGGACCATCGAAAACTGTTACCTCTGCATCTTTGGCTTCGGTCAGGGCCGTAGAGGTCTGTGCCGGGCCAATGCCAAGATAGACCGTGGCAATACGCGACAGCGCAGTAAGACCCGTTTGAAAGTCCTGCTCATTGCCTTTGAGTTCAAACTCAAAGTCAGCGGCAAGGGGTTTGTCGCGAAGGGCAGAGACAAAGATAGACTTTGGCTTGGTGTTTGGAGTGGTCGACACGGCGTAGGGCAGCTGGTCGATGAAACCGAACAAACCGGCTTCCAACAGAGCATTCTTCACACCGTCAGCGTCAAGCGATGACGGATCTTTACAACCATAGTCATGGCTCGTCTGCTCAGCATCGGCCTCCACCTCCACGGCAAGCACCTTACGGCGCTCACCGCGCACCACCGCGGTAACGGTACCGCTTACCGGGGAAGCAAAACGCACCTCGGGATAAGCTTTGTTTACAAACAATGGCTCGCCGGCCTGGACCTTGTCGCCGACCTTTACGGTCACCTTGGGGATGACACCCACAAAGCCTGATGGCAACAATGCATAATGGCTCACGGGAGCCACCGAGACCTTTTTAAGGTCTGCAGCTCCCTTCAGATTAATGTCCAAGCCTTTGCGCAACTTGATAACATTTACCATATTTGGTTATTTGAATTAGTTGATAATATTTTTCTATGCTATGTAATGTATAGTTGTTGCAAAGATATAAAAAAAAGAAAAAACTTCCAATTTTACTTTCAATAATTTCGCTATAAAACATCAAATGTTACACTTTTGCAATCTACACAAAACAAAATATAGCATTTAAATTACTACCAAGTGCCTCGGAGGCACGCTATCAGTAACCCTAAACTAAACGAGCGAAGCGAACGAAGTCTGGCTTAAGCAGATGTAAAAGAGCCCACCCCTTGCCTCGAAGAGGTATTCTAGAGTGTAGCGTCCTGCTCATATTTACATCTTCAATTTTATTATTTAAAATATCATAAATATTTACACAAAAATAAGTGGTGTACACTTGCTGTGTAAGTGTACGGAAAATACATCGTAAATGTGCCCCTTATACAATGAAAATGTATGGAAAACAGAACGTAAATGTACGTTAGTTACAATCCATTAGCTACAATGCGTTACAAGTGGAGTTTAAAAAAGCATACATTTAAATTTCTTGGGCTAAGTCATTATCACAATTAGTTAACAATACAAAATCTTACCTTTGGATAAGGCAAGCTACACCTCAAAAAAAACAAATAAATTAATTTTGTTTTGTCTTCGGTTTGCATTACCTTTGGATAAGGCAAGCTACACCTCAACAAAAAAACAAATAAATCATTTTGTTTTGTCTTCGGTTTGCATTACCTTTGGATAAGGTAAGCTGCACCTCTACAAAAAAAATAAATAAATTCATTTTGTTTTGTCTTCGGTTTGCATTACCTTTGCAGAAATAAAAAAATAGGAATGCCAGACAATAATAAAAATACGAGGCCGAGGAAGAAGGCACAAGTGCCCATAGACACCAGCTATGGACATTTGCAGCCACAGGCCACCGACATAGAGAAAGCCGTTCTTGGCGCTCTTATGATTGATAAGGACGCGTTCACGGTAATCTCGGAGACCATCCGCCCGGAGACATTTTACGAACCACGTAACCAAAAGATCTATAGAGCTATACAAACGCTCAATATGGAGGAGAAACCCGTCGACATAATGACGGTTACGGAGGAGCTGAAGCACGAGGGAACGCTTGAGGACATTGGCGGTCCGGGATATATCGTGGAGCTCTCAGGACTCGTCGCAAGTTCGGCAAGTATTGTCTATCATGCACACATCCTTCAGCAGAAATTCCTTGCTCGACAACTCATTCAGTTCGCCTCGATGATAGAGACCGACGCCTTTGATGAGACCGTCGACGTCGATGACCTTATGCAGAGAGCCGAGGGAAAGCTCTTTGAGATATCTCAGAAGAACATGTCGAAGGACTATCAACAGATAGACCCTATCCTTATCCAGGCCCACGATATTCTGGTCAGCGCATCAAACACCAAGGGACTTACCGGTGTGCCGAGTGGTTACCAGGAGCTCGACAGAATAACAGCAGGATGGCAGCCCTCCGACCTCGTGATTATTGCAGGACGCCCTGCCATGGGTAAGACGTCTTTTGCACTGAGTATCGCAAAGAACATTGCCGTCGACTACCGTGAGCCCGTGGCGTTCTTCTCGCTGGAGATGAACAGCGTACAGCTCGTCAACCGTCTGATATCCAACGTTTGTACCATTTCCGGTTCCAAGATCCTGAGCGGAGACCTCACACGCGACGACTGGGAACGCTTCGACAAGAACGTCAGAAAGCTGCAAGGTGCTCCTCTTTATGTCGACGACACTCCGGGACTGAGCGTCTTTGAACTCCGTACCAAGGCCCGTCGTCTGGTCCGCGAGCATCAAGTAAAGATTATCATGATCGACTACCTCCAGCTGATGAATGCCAACGGCATGCGCTTCAACAGCCGTCAGGAGGAGGTGTCAACGATATCACGGTCGCTGAAGGGACTGGCTAAAGAACTGAATATTCCTATTCTGGCACTGTCGCAGTTGAACCGTACAGTAGAGCAACGTGAGGGCATCGACGGCAAACGTCCGCAGCTCAGCGACCTCCGTGAGTCGGGAGCCATCGAGCAGGATGCCGATATGGTGCTCTTTGTGCACCGTCCGGAGTATTATCACATTTATGCCGACGAGCACGGTGCCGACCTTCATGGAATGGCACAGATTATCATTGCCAAGCATCGTAAGGGAGCTACTGGTGACGTACTGTTGAAATTCCAGGGTGAATTCACACGGTTCTCCGACCCTAATGACGATGACTTCACACGGCCTGCTAGTGATGCCGCCGAAGGACCAGTCGGAGGAGAGATACTCGGCAGCCGCATGAACGAGGGAGGGCCCCTTCCGCCACCACCATCACCAGATGGCGGAGCACCATTCTGATCATACAGTTGACTTCATTCATATCACTAAATTGGCCTCATCTTAATCATATAGCAAGACATGAACAAAAAGTTCTTAACCCTTCTCCTGCTAGTCTTTAGCACCACAATGCAGGCGCAGCGTGTGTCAGTCCTCGGCGACTCTTATTCCACCTTTGAGGACTTTGTCACTCCATCGACGAATGAGCTCTGGTACTACGCCAAGAACGACACGACGAAGACTGACGTCAACCGTGTCCAGGACACATGGTGGTGGCAGGTCATCAACGACAATCACATGATGCTGGAGGTTAACAACTCCTATTCCGGAGCAACCATAGGATATGGTGGCTATGACGGCAACGACTACTCAGCGCGGTCATTCCTCAAACGGATGTACAACATCGGGAGTCCCGACATTCTGCTGGTTTTCGGTGCTACCAACGACAGCTGGTCAGGAGAAGCCATAGGGGAATACAAATATTCAGACTGGAAATGGGGTGACTTCTACACTTTCCGCCCTTCGATGGCATATTTGGTGAACTGGATAAAGCTCCATCATCCGAACATACGTGTATATTATATCATCAATAGTGGACTGAGAAATGACATCACGGAGTCTATGAAGGTCATCTGCAACCACTACGGCGTGCCTTACATACAACTGGAGAATATCGACAAGAAGTGCGGGCACCCGACAGTCAAGGGCATGAAAGCCATCGCCGAGCAAGTGGGAAAAGCGATAAAAACATCAACAAACAAGTAGTCATACACAATGCAAGCAATGATATTTGCAGCGGGCTTGGGCACACGTCTCCGTCCGCTGACCGACAAGATGCCGAAAGCACTCGTAGAGGTCGACGGTAAACCTCTTATAGAGCACGTCATAGAGAAGTTGTGCAAGAGCGGCTTCACATCCATAGTCGTTAACGTCCATCATTTCTCCAATCAGATAATCGACTACCTGAACGCTCACGACTTTGGAGTCGACATCAGAATTTCCGACGAGACCGACAAACTGCTCGACACCGGTGGAGGGCTACGCAAGGCCTCATATCTCTTCAACCCCGACGAGCAGGTGCTCATACATAACGTCGACATCCTAAGCAACGCCGATCTTAGAACATTCTACGAGCAAGGCCCACTGATGACAAACTATGCCACAGGTGGTAACATGAAGGCTGCGGCAACATTACTTGTCTCATGGCGCAAGACCAAGCGCTATCTCCTCTTCGACGCAGACATGCGGCTGGTGGGATGGACAAACATCGAGACCGGGGAGGTGAAGAGCCCGTACCGATGGCTGCGCGAATATGGAGAAGAGCATACCGAGACGTTCAAGACTCTCCTCTCCCACCATGACAACATCGTCGTGGAGCATAAGCTCTTGGGATACGGCAGAACTGTTCTCAGAGCCTTTGCCTTCTCTGGGATACACTGCATATCCCCGGCACTTATAGAGCGGATGGAAAGCTATCCAGACGTATTCCCGATAATGGACTTCTATCTAAGTAACTGTTCCACAAGTCTTATCAAAGGATTTATTCAGCCGGAACTTGAAATGATAGATGTCGGGAAACTAGACGTATTGAAGAAATTGCAAACCACATATTAATTATGCAACAGAAGATTATTATTCTTGATTTCGGCTCACAGACCACGCAGCTCATAGGACGGCGTGTGCGTGAGCTCGACACCTTCTGCGAAATCCTCCCTTACAACAAATTTCCGAAGGACGACCCCAGCGTCATTGGCGTCATCCTCTCGGGAAGTCCTTATTCTGTCCACGACAAAGAGGCGTTCAAGGTAGACCTCAGTCAGTTTGTCGGAAAGCTTCCCGTCCTCGGCATTTGCTATGGAGCACAGTTCATCGCCTACTCTGGTGGTGGTAAGGTTGAGCAGACAGGAACACGCGAGTACGGACGCGCCAACCTCGAGACCGTCGACACCTCGTCGGCTATCTTCAAAGGTTTCGACAAAGGCTCGCAAGTGTGGATGAGCCATGGCGACACCATCACCGCCATCCCCGACGACTTCCATGTCATCGGCTCGACGGAAGACGTGAAGAACGCTGCTTTTGCCAACGAGGACAAGCGGGTGTGGTGCGTACAGTTCCATCCGGAAGTTTACCACACTACACAAGGTACACAACTGCTGAAGAACTTTGTCGTTGACATCTGCGGCTCACGCCAGGAATGGAGTCCTGCAAGTTTCATTGAGTCTACCGTCAAGGAACTCCGTCAGCAGATTGGCGACGACCGTGTTATCCTCGGCCTCAGCGGTGGTGTCGACTCCAGCGTATGTGCCACACTGCTTCACCGTGCCATCGGCAAGAACCTCACCTGTATTTTCGTCGACCACGGCATGCTCCGCAAGAACGAGTTCAAGAAGGTTATGGATGCCTACAAGGGTCTCGGTCTCAACGTCATTGGCGTTGATGCCAGCGAGAAGTTCTTCAAGGACCTGGAGGGTGTCACCGATCCGGAGAAGAAGCGTAAGATTATAGGCCGCGACTTCGTTGAGGTGTTCAATGCCGAAGCACAGAAGATTACCGATGCCAAATGGCTGGCACAGGGTACCATCTATCCTGACCGCATCGAGTCGCTCAGCATTACGGGAATGACCATCAAGAGCCATCATAATGTCGGTGGACTGCCTAAGGACATGAAGCTTCAGCTCTGCGAACCTCTGAAATGGCTGTTCAAGGACGAGGTGCGCCGTGTAGGTCATCAGCTCGACATGCCGGAGAGGCTCATCAAGCGTCATCCGTTCCCGGGTCCTGGTCTTGCCGTGAGAATCCTCGGCGACATCACCCGCGAGAAGGTCCGTATCCTTCAGGACGCTGACGACATCTACATCGAGAAGATGCACGAGTACAAGATGGCTGACGGTACAGAGCTCTACGACCACGTTTGGCAGGCTGGCACCGTTCTGCTGAGCACCATCCGCTCAGTGGGTGTCATGGGCGATGAGCGCACATACGAGCATCCTGTCGCTTTGCGTGCCGTTACGAGTATGGACGCTATGACTGCTGACTGGGCCCATCTCCCTTACGACTTCCTTGCCGATGTCTCCAATGAGATAATACGCAAGGTAAAGGGAGTGAACCGCGTATGCTACGACATCAGCTCAAAACCGCCTTCGACAATTGAGTGGGAGTAATTCCTCTACTTTCACAGATATTAGAACAATCCCGTTTCTTCAATAGAAATGGGGTTCTTCCACATATAAATAACAACAGCGGACACCTCCCGTCACAAGGAGATATCCGCTGTTATTTTTTCTTACGGAATTTGAATAGTCAAATGATAAGTCATTAATGGCTAAGGATGTAGTCCCTACAGTTCTCCATCAGCCATTTTGGGGTACTTGTAGCACCACAGATGCCGACAGTGGAAGCACCGTCAAACCATGCCATATCTATTTCCTCCGGACTTTCCACCTGATGACTTCTACTGTTGACGCGCATACATTCCTTGAAGAGCACACGTCCGTTGGAACTTTTCTTTCCTGCGACAAAGATAACGACATCATGGCGCATGGCAAACGCCGCAATATTCGGCATACGGTTGGCCACCTGCCGACAGATGGTGTCGAAGCTGCGGAAGACGGCCGTCGGCGATATGTGCTCCTTTATGTAAGCGATAATGCTCTTGAACTCATCGAGATTCTTTGTCGTCTGACTGTAGAGATAGATGTCCCTGCTGAAATCAAGCTTCTTAGCATCCTCAAGGTTCTCTATGACGATGGCATTACCCGATGTCTGACCGACAAGACCGAGCACCTCAGCATGGCCGTTCTTTCCGAAGATGACAACCTGGGCTTCGCCACCGTTCTCCCCTACCCCTTCGTACTGTTTTTTGATACGTCGCTGAAGAGCTAAGACAACAGGACATGTGGCATCGATAATCTCTATGTTGTTGCGCTTTGCCACTTCGTATGTTGCCGGCGGCTCACCATGTGCGCGCAGGAGTACCTTCACGTTGTGAAGTTCCTCTAGCTGCTCATGATCGATGGTTATAAGGCCTTTCTCCTCCAAGCGCTTCACCTCCATTCCGTTATGGACGATGTCACCAAGACAATAAAGCGTCTCACCTTTAGCAAGTTCCTCCTCCGCTTTCTTTATCGCGGTAGTAACGCCGAAGCAGAAGCCACTGCCATCATCAATCTCTATGTTAAGTTTGCTTGTATCCATAATTCGACCGCAAAGTTACAAAAATAATTATTATAAAGCAAACCGAACAAAAACAACTATGAGCTGAACAAAACAAAAAAGCCTTCTCGCTTAATGAGAAGGCTTAAATCAGAAAACTGTGTGGGGGTTATTCATCATCCTGTGGCTCTTCCAATGCCGAGTCCATGATTGGCAGAGGACGGTCAATGACAGCGTTGAACGAGATGATGGTCTCGCTGCGGCTGAGGCCTAAAGGCTGAAGCTTGTCGTGGATGATGTTGAGCAGGTGGTGATTGTTGATAGCGTAAATCTTGATGAACAAATCATAACCACCAGTGGTATAATGAGCCTCCACAACTTCAGGAATCTTCTTCAATGCCTCCACGACATCATCGAAGTCCTCTGGATTCTTAAGATAGAGCCCTACATAAGCACAGGTCTCATAGCCTATCTTCTCGGGGTCGATAACGAACTGTGAGCCTTTAAGTATTCCTAAATTCGTTAGCTTCTGTATGCGCTGATGGATAGCAGCACCGCTTACATTGCAAGCCCTGGCAACCTCCAGGAAAGGAATTCGAGCATCCTCAGAAATGAGATGCAAAATTTTCTTGTCTAATTTGTCTAAACTTCTATGTGCCATTTGAATTTCTTATATTTGCTTCTATATAACTAATCAGTGCCATCCGTTACCTTGAGCCCAGATTGAGCTTGCTCATTCTGTAGGCGAAGAATCTTTGCTTGAAGCTTTTTAATTC
>ONDK01000034.1 GCA_900316565.1 uncultured Prevotella sp.
CTGGGGTATAGGTCGGAAGCTCGCATTCACTCAGAGCCTCGGAGAGGTTCAGACACGTAGTGTGTACATACATAAAGCTATCACCATTAGTCCTATAAGACAACCATTAGGATATAATGATGAACACTACGCGTATGTGCCTCTCCGAGGCACGGAGTAAGGTTCCCGCCATCTACTTACCACAGGCTGCACTCGCTTCGCTCGTTTAGCCTGGGGTTACTGACAGTCAGAATCTCCGAGGCTGTGAGCGACATTAATTAAATGTATTCTCACAAAGCCGCAAAGAACGCAAAGCTTCCGCCTAGCAATCTCAGAGGCTGTCAGCGTTTCATCCCGGTCATTAAGTTGGCACATCTGAAACTTGAATATCAACATGTTGGGGATTGAATAAAGCCGAAGAAATCTTGGATACAACAAATTGAACGCCCTAATTGCGAGCCAAACAAAGGCTAACGACAGTGCTATTATTTCTCTGTTTCATAGTATGACGGCCGTCGCGCTATCTTATGACGACCGCCACGCAATTATTTGACGACCGCCACGCAATTATGCGACGACCGTCATATGTTCGCGTGACGGTCGTCGCAGGTTTTAGACATAGCATTGTTAGACTAATGGTCAAGTATTAGTAAATTGGAAAATTTCCCTAAACTAATTGGAATACACAAGACCTTCAGATAAGGTGCGACCCTCTCGTTACGACAACTCTTATCAATACCTTACAACATTAGGCAGTTCCAAATTCCTTTATAACAGACATCCTACTTTAACTCTAAAAATGATAGGCTCCGCCAATGGTCAGTTCGTAGGTGTGGCTATGCTTATTCTTATGATATGTGTACTGTGTCAGGCGGTTATAGAAGGCGGCATTGATTTGTATGTGCCATCCCCGTGCGATATGTATCTGCGCCACCGGAGAGATAACAAGGAGTTGCGCGTTGCTCTTGTCGCCTTGCGAGTTGAGGAAGATGGGGTTGGAGCCGGGGGCGTCATAGTCTTTCTTCTCATAACCTTTCCATGTGTAGAGGCGGTAGTATTCGACGTTAAGGGCGAAGAGTCCGAACTTCTTGAACGTCATACGTGTGTTCGACTTCCATCCGAAGCCACTGCCGATGTTGTAGTCGCGGTCGATGAAGTGGTAATAGTCGCTCTTGCTGCCACCAAGTATGATGCCGTTGAGGAAGAAACGCTGCTCCAGGAGCGACAGGCTACCCGTAGCCGGAAACTGAAGGATAAGGCCCGGACCGAAGGCGGCGGTCTCGCTGATCTCGAACGGGTTCCGCATGTCGGAGCCTTTGATGCTGTCGGAGGCATAGTAGTCGAAATGCTGATAAACACCCCACTGTGCCCTGAAGACCTTTCCTTCATAGAGGTCATGACCGTAGAGTCGTCCTATGAGGTGGACGTCGCTAAGTAGCGGCTGGGAGCCTATGTTGAAGCCGAAATCCGCGGAGAAATAGTCGTACGGCTGTGTCGGCTCGTCGGCAAAGGCATCGCCGTACTCCATGTGGAAGCCAAGCCGCAGGTTGTGGCTTCCACGGGTCATATGGCCTTCGTCGGCAACATAACGCTCACCGATGAGCACCGACGCGTCGACGGGTATGCGGTCGTAGTCGTGATAGAGGTTATGGCTGGTGCGCACACGCCAAGCATCACCACTGATGATGCGGTTGAGGGCTCGGATAGGATTAAGCACGCCGGCGGCAAACTCATGCCAGAAACGGGGCCACCCGCTCTGACTGTCGTCGAGGGCAAGGGCAGAGGTGCGGTAGAGGACTTCTCCGATGGCAATGCCGCCGAAGGTAGTGGAGAAGACGTCGTTGATGGCTGCAGGCTCGTTCTCACCCCAGAACTCCCACATCAGACTGCCGCCGAGGACGTAAGGACAGCTCTCCCAGAAGTTAAGACCGTGGGTACGGGCACTGTTGAAGTAGAGGTTTCCGTGATATGGATGGGCAAACTGGTTGGTGGAGAACTGGTCGTTGTCCCACACAAAGCCATTGCGGAAGTTGTCTGCCCATGTGGAGGGATTTGTCTTGGCGTAGTCGGCATTGAGGACGAAACGGTCGAAATAATGGACGAAGAGGTTTATGCCGGCATCCTCGGCGAGGGCACGCCACGGGTGCTTAACATTGAACTGCGGAAGGGTGTAGGCAAAGAGGCTGTCGCGTTCCGTGCCGGTGTAAGAGACGGACGTCCCGGAGAATTCCTCAGCGTATTTCTTAGGCTGTACTAAGCGGGAGACATAGCTGCCAGGACGTCTCAGAGGACGGAGGTCTACGTTGAGTCCGGCCTCAAGGAGGGGTTTGTCACCGTATTTCCGGTGATGGTTGTACCACCGTGTCTGTTCCAGCCCTGTGGAGATGAAGGCTCCTATATAGCGGTTGAACTCGTAGTCGGCATTCAGGCGCCACTGGAAAGAGTAGAGGCGTTCGGGCCGTGTGGCGGTCTCCTCACGGAAGGTCTCGATATGTGAGAAGCCGATGTCGGTGCTGAGGGATATTCTCGGCGAGACCTTAAGGTACTGGCCTATGCGGTAACCAAGGGAACCGGAATAGCGCTGGGTGCCAAGGCCGGAATGGAAGGAGCCGAGGTTGAGGATGTAATAGGTGCTGCGGTTGCGGAAGCGCACACCGAAGTTGAGTTTGTCGACGTTACCGGCCGAGGTCATGAACTGCATCCGCGTGTGGGGGTTGATGTTTATAAGTCCGAGATGACGGCTGTCGCATTCATTGGTCATATTGACGAAACCTATCTGATAGCCCTTCGGATTGCGGTCAGCAACATTTATAATGCCAAATTGAAAGCCGCGGAGCGTGTCGGCATAGTTATAGGAGCCAAACTGGAAGCCGCGCTGGTCACCGGAATTGATGTTCAGCATGCCGACTTGTACGCCGCCGTCCATGCCCCGTGCCACATTCGTAACGCCTACAATCTGCACGCCGCGCAATGGCTGCACGGAGATATTCGAGAGCAGGCCTATCTGCAAGCCATGCTGGTAATGTGCCACATTGACGGCACCCAGCTGCAAGCCTCTCATACGGCCTGCGACAAGGCTGAGTATTCCAGATGCCTGGACACCATCCGACGAGCCCAGGTCGGCATTGAGCAGACCACCTATGCTGAAGCCTTTCATATAGCTGCCGACACCCGACTTCAGTATTCCGAGCTGGAAGCCTTTCAATGTATCGACATGATTCCATAGACCGATATTCAATGGGGTAACGCGCAAGGAGTCGGCAGCCCTGAGCTTGCCTCCAAAGGCTATGTTGGAGTAATGGTGCTTAGGGATGTACGTATGCTCTGCCTGTGCGAAGGCATGAAGAGTGATAAGAAGCAAACAAGCGAGTAGTGGTATCTTCTTCATTGGCGTACTTATTTAAGCTACAAAAATAGTTATTTATTTCCCTATCCACAAGTTTTGGTCCGCATTTTTCTACTTTAAAACCATACATGCAGAGAAAATGGACATCAAAAGGCGCACTATGTGCAACTTACTGTCAAAAAGGAACTGACAAACGGCACGAGGGCGACATAGCGACAGTAACGAGAAGAAATAAAAGCAATGGATGGGAAAATACCAGGCATTTTAGGCATGGCAAAGGAGATGTATCCTTCTGGCTATTCCCAACCATTGCTTCATCGGCTGCCGGCCTTAAGCCTGACATGCCTCTAAACATCACAACACTCTCAGTTCACATACTTTTTGCCGTTGATAATGTATATTCCGCGGGGGAGTGTCTTGAGGTACGCACCGACATCGGGGGTTCTGACGGTTGCAAGGCGTACACCATGAATGCTATAGACGATGACCCAAGGCTCATCACCGGCTGACAGGCCGCTAATGCCGGTGGCATCGCTCCTGGAACCGAAGAGCTGAAGCTCTGCAAGCTGCAAGTCGTTCTGGTCAGAGGAATAGACTGACGAGACTGTGAACCGGATAAACTTGTAGGAGCCCGTTGGTCTGACAGTATATGCCTTCGTCTGGTAACGGTAGCTGAAGTTCTGGTCCTGCCGGGAGTCAATGAGTTCCCACATAATGGAATCGTTTGAGCCTTCCAGCATCCATGCTCTCGGGTCGCGGGAACGGAAATCGTTGGCGGAAGTGAGAGCATAGGACGTCAGGAGTAACGGACGCTCCGACTTGTAGATAACCCACGCCGGGAGTGCGTCATATCGTGCGCATAGCTTGGTGTCTGCCCTATTATCGAACAGATTTCCAATTCCCTCGCCGTCATAAGGGCTGAGATTGGACGAGAGGAACATCTCTCCGTCAGTGCCGCTTGCATCGGTAAGGTCGGAAGGCGAGATGTAGGTGCCAGGAACATTGTTGACAATGATGCCGTAGGTGTCGTCGCGCCATAGTGTGTCAGTACCTTCGGCATTGAGTACATAGAGGGTGAACAAATACTTTCCCTTGCCGATGGACGATGCGCCGATGCCTCCAAAGTAATACGTATTCCCAGCAGAGTAGTTGCCACTGGGGTATGTCCAGTTGTAAGCAAGGATCCTTTCGCCAGTCGTTTCATCAAGAGCCTCAATATCGAAATGTATCACATAGCTGCCTGATTCGTTGACTTTCAAGCTGAATGTACAATCATTGAACTCGTCATCGGCAAGGGTCTTGAACATTCTGTCACCATAGAGCTTCCAATCTGTACTTATAGTGTATTCGCCTGGCAGGTTCATGGAGACAAGGGTGAGCGATGTTCCCTTGGAATGGCCCGGCTGAATGACGATGCCCTTTATAGAATCCAGCGGGCAGGTACCATCCTTATCGGCGCAAAGCCAGACGTTATAGATGCCAGCTTCCACAGGGCTCCATTCCACCTCATAATCACTGCTGGAACCGATGTCTACGCTTACGCCTTTGGTCATAACGAAACGGCCACGGTCTGTGGTCTTGCTGGCAAAGAAGTACAGGTCGCCGGAATATTTGTCCTCACCGGTATTGGTGGCACTAAATCTAAGTTTCATGGGAATATTCGCCAGCTTGGGACCATCAGCCGACAAGCCGGTTACAGTCAGACTGTAGAGGGGATGGGAATAGAACAGCATGGGCTTGTCGTCGGAGACCACAACTGAGGTATATCTGCCCGGAGACCACAGGGAATGCCACTCCTTCTCTTCATGCGACTTGCCAATGGGTATGACTTTGTATTCGCCGGAACTGCTGAAGGACTTGTCCAAATTGAAAAGAAGGTATCCGTAATTGGCAGGTGGAATGGTTACCGTATAGCAAGTCTTTCTGTTCGGAAGGAACAGTGGGGTGATTGTGCCGTCATCATCCAACAAGCCATAGCCGACATCAAAGGTATCGCTTGCAGGTCCGCCGTTATACACGTAATAGAAGAAATAGGTCTCGTCATTATATCTGTACGTGCTGAAGTCAGTGGCAAACAATTGGAACTGTGGCGCACCGCCCTGATACGGCTTAATGCCTACAACGGCTTCCTGGTCATAGTTGTAACCGGCTCCGACACCGGCTCCGCCTATGCCAGAGCCGCTAGGCTCAAGGACCGATAGCAGGAATGCTCCATCACAATAACCGCCCCATCCCCAGTTTACGTAATAGTAGTCGTTGCCAGAATAGCCGTCAATGACAAATGCATGACCGCTGCTTTCCGATGGATGGCCTGCATAAAGGACAGGACGTCCGCTTTGAAGCTCTGAATATATAAGGTTTTCCCATTCAACTGTTGTATAAGCCTCGCGACGGACATACTTCAAGGAGGGGTCCATACCAAAGTACTTTACGAAGGACTCTGGGACAAAACCATAGTATCCACTGGTGGAGCCGTCGGGAGATGATGCGTAATGGGTGGTTATGGACGTTCCGCAATATGACATTAGTTCGGCTATCGCTCTGCCATCGCCGCTGTCCATGCCGCTCCAATTGATGATTCCGCCGCAGCCATTATATCCATCGACCTTCACATGGATTGAATCGGGCCAGAAGACATCATACTCATAGCCTGGAATAGTGTTCTTCAGCTCACCAGGCATCTTGTCGGGATACTTCTGATAGTTATAATAAAGCACTTGCGCCATAGCTGTGGACACGCAACCAGTATAGGCTTTCACGCCATTGACAGTGGGACAATAGGTGTTGTAAGGCTCGCCCTGGTTCCATTTGGTTTGCAGCAATGGTGCAATGGAGACCTTTCCGGAGGACGGCTGAGCGGCTCTTGGCAAGGCATTGTTTCTCCGTATGTACTCTATCTGACGGGAGTACTCATCAAGCCAGCCAAGAACATTTGCAGGAACATTGCTCATGTCGAAGATTCCGGTAGTGGAATAGCCAAGGATCTCAGGAGTACGGTCATCGCCGGAAATAACCACAAAGCCGCTGTCTTTGGCGTTAAAGACATAGTACGGTGATGTACTTGCAGGGGAACTTCCACGACGTGGCGCCATCATCGCCGGTGAGCTGCCGTCGAAAGTCAGGCCATGCGCGGCAAAGAACCTGCCTGCCTTGGCCCTGGCTTGCCTTTGTGTTACCGGATTTGCAGATAGTGTTAATGCAAAGATGGATAATAGGATAAAAGGTATTATTCGTCTCATATGCGTAAAATTAGTGTGTTATGTAATTGACGCAAATATACATCTTTTTTCAACAGCAGGGAAACCAAACGGTAAAAACTAGCAACCATTTGATAAAAAAGTTGTAACATGGATGTTATGCAACATAAAAAGGAGCACGGAAAAGATGAAGGAAATGGCGTCCTGAGAGGAAGTGGGATGACTTTGGAAAAATAGAAAGTGTATTTCGATGAATAACGGGAAGCCTTTGGAAAGGAAGATAAGGAAAAGGTGTGAAAAAAAATCGTAAGGAAAGAGAAAAGCCCGTTGAACATAACGCTCAACGGGCTAATTCCATATATAGTAAACAATACTTTAGTCGGCAAGCTTGGCCTTGATGAACTCGCGGTTCAGACGGGCAATGTTTGCGATAGACTCGTTCTTCGGGCACTCAGCCTCACAAGCGCGGGTGTTGGTGCAGTTTCCGAAACCGAGCTCCTCCATCTTCATGACCATAGCCTTGGCGCGTTTTGCGGCCTCAGGACGGCCCTGAGGCAGGAGAGCGAGCTGGCTGACCTTTGAGGATACGAAGAGCATTGCAGAACCGTTCTTGCAGGCTGCTACACATGCACCACAACCGATACATGTTGCGCAGTCCATGGCCTCATCGGCAGCGTCCTTCGGGATAAGGATAGCATTGGCATCCTGAGCCTGTCCGGTACGCACGGAGGTGTAACCACCGGCAGCGATAATCTTATCAAAGGCCGAGCGGTCTACCATGCAGTCGCGGATAACAGGGAAGGCGGCTGAACGCCAAGGCTCTACGGTGATGACATCGCCATCGTGGAAGCGACGCATGTAGAGCTGGCAGGTTGTAGCTCCCTGCGCAGGACCATGAGGATGACCGTTGATATAAAGCGAGCACATGCCGCAAATACCCTCACGACAGTCGTGGTCGAAGACAAAAGGCTCCTTGCCGTCCTCTATCAGCTGCTCGTTAAGGATGTCCAACATCTCGAGGAAGGAGGTATCACCAGGGATGTCCTGCATCTCGAAGGTGTCAAAATGGCCCTTCTCGTTTGGACCTTTCTGACGCCAGACTTTCAAAGTGAATGATATGTTAGTGTCCATTTGTTTTTGTAATCTTAAATGTTAATGTAACATTACCTCGTTAGACCTTTTCTTGGGTCATGCTTCCGCCATGGCGGCGGTGCTGGGAGGAACATGTTTACTTCTTATAGTTTCTCACTTGAACCTTGATGTACTGATAGTTAAGCGGCTCCTTGAGCAACGTTGGAGGTACCTCCTCCTGACCAGGATACTGCCAGCATGCAACGTACATGTAGTTTTCGTCGTCACGCTTTGCCTCTCCATCCTCAGTCTGGGACTCCTCACGGAAATGTCCACCGCAGCTCTCATTACGCTCCAGCGCATCATAGGCAATAAGCTCACCCATGGTGATGAAGTCGCGAAGGTGGATGGCCTTGTCGAGCTCGACATTGAGTCCCTCCTTGTCGCCAGGGATACGCACGTGCTCGTTGAATTCCTTACGGATGTCCTTCAACATGGCAAGAGCCTTCTTCAGACCAGCCTCGTTGCGGGCCATGCCAACGTAATCCCACATAATATGATAGAGCTTTTTGTGAATAGAGTCAACACTCTCGTCGCCCTTGATATTGTAGATGCGATCGATTTCGGCCTGAACACCCTTCTCGGCCTCCTCGAACTCCGGTGCGTTCGTATCGATGTGAGGCACCTGTATCTGGTCGGAGAGGTAGTTCTGCATTGTATAAGGGATGACGAAGTAACCGTCGGACAGACCCTGCATAAGGGCAGAAGCACCAAGACGGTTAGCACCGTGGTCGGAGAAGTTGCACTCACCGAGAGCAAACAGACCCTTGATGGATGTCTGGAGCTCGTAGTCGACCCACAGACCACCCATCGTATAGTGGATAGCCGGGAAGATCATCATCGGGTTCTCGTGCGGGTCTACGTCGGTAATCTCCTGATACATATCGAAGAGGTTGCCATAACGCTCGTCAACACGCTTGCGGCCAAGACGCTGGAAAGCCTCGGAGAAGTCGAGGAACACGGCCAGACCGGTGTTGTTAACACCATAGCCGGCATCGGTGCGCTCCTTTGCTGCACGGGAAGCGACATCACGCGGAACGAGGTTTCCGAATGCAGGATAACGACGCTCCAGATAGTAGTCGCGGTCTTCCTCCGGAATGTCGCGTCCCTGTATCTCACCACGCTGCAGTTTTTTAGCATCCTCGAGGTTCTTCGGTACCCATATGCGGCCATCGTTACGAAGAGACTCTGACATAAGGGTCAGCTTCGACTGCTTGTCGCCATGGACAGGAATACAAGTCGGGTGGATCTGGACGAAACATGGGTTTGCGAAGTAAGCGCCCTTACGGTAAGCCTGGACGGCTGCCGTACAGTTACAACCCATGGCATTGGTAGAAAGGAAATAGGTGTTACCGTATCCGCCGGTGGCAAGGCAGACAGCGTGAGCGCCATAACGCTCCAGCTTGCCGGTAACGAGGTTCTTTGCGATGACACCACGGCAACGGCCGTCGATAATCACGATGTCCTCAATCTCGGTGCGGGTGTGAAGCTCCACGGTGCCGTTGTTGACCTCCTTCATAAGAGAGGAGTAGGCACCGAGCAGAAGCTGCTGACCGGTCTGTCCCTTAGCGTAGAACGTACGGCAGACCTGCACGCCACCGAAGGAACGGTTGGCAAGCATGCCGCCATATTCACGGGCGAAAGGAACGCCCTGGGCCACACACTGGTCGATAATGTTTGCCGACACCTCCGCAAGACGATAGACGTTGGCCTCACGTGCACGGTAGTCACCGCCCTTGATAGTATCGTAGAACAGGCGGTAAACGGAGTCGCCGTCGTTCTGGTAGTTCTTTGCAGCGTTGATACCTCCCTGCGCAGCGATAGAGTGTGCACGGCGCGGAGAGTCCTGAATGCAGAAATTGATGACGTGGAAGCCCATCTCGCCAAGAGAAGCGGCTGCAGAGGCACCAGCCAGACCCGTACCAACGACGATGATGTCGAGCTTACGTTTGTTGGCAGGGTTTACAAGTTTCTGATGAGCCTTATAGTTGGTCCATTTTTCGGCCAGAGGGCCTTCAGGAATTCTTGAATCTATTTGATTAGCCATAATCTTTTCTAAAGTTATAAGTTTGTGAGTTTTCTTTGTTTCTCCGTACTTCTCAGCCTTCACCGGTAATAATTCTTCCGGTGCCGGCATTACTTCCGGACTGCAAAAACTCTATTTTCCGTTTTCAGTGTTAAGCACAATAGCTTGGAGCGAAGCCCAGCCAGAATGAAAGCACGAGGAAGGCGAAGACACCCATCAGGATGGTAACGTATACGATACCGATAACCTGCCAGCGCTTGAGCCATATCTTTCCGCTCCAACCCAGTGTCTGCATTGCACTCCAGAAACCGTGAGAGAGGTGGAACCAAATAGCGCACATCCAGATGAGGTAAAGGATAGAGAAGACAGGATTAGAGAAAGTGTCCTGAATCCATGCGAAGCCGTCTGCCGGATCATGAGCTACTTCCACGTTTGCCAGCTCTGCAAACATCATGTGTCCCCAGAAGTTGTAAAGGTGCAGTACCAGTCCGAGAAGGATGATGATGCCGAGTACGAGCATGTTCTGAGAAGCCCATGACACCTCGGGGCGTCTGTCTGTAACGGCATAGCGTTCTGTGCCACGTGCGCGACGGTTCTGTGCCGTAAGAATGAACGCATAAACGATATGGCAGCAGGCGAGGAATGCCAAGCCCAGCGTACCAACGACTGCGTACCAATTAGAACCCAGGAACTCACACACTGTGTTGTATGCATCGCCGGAGAAGAAAGCGGCTACATTCATGCAACAGTGGAAGGTCAGGAATAGAATAAGGCAGACACCAGTTACTGACATCACTACCTTTCTACCAATAGGTGAATTGATTAACCACATAAATTGTTGAATTTTTATTAATGATAATTTGTTAGAATTTTCGTATAAACATTTTATTTTACCTTTGAATAGTTGACAACAATACTTAATAATAGGTATTGACGACGCAAAATTAATACAATAAAATGATAAAACAAAGTGTTTGCTTATAAAAAATACAAAAAATTACACTAACTTTGCGCCCGACTAATTTATTGGATAAATAATGAATTTCAATTACGATGTTCTTGTAATAGGCGGCGGACACGCCGGATGTGAGGCCGCAACGGCCTCTGCAAATATTGGAGCCAGGACATGTCTCATCACCATGGACATGAATAAAATCGGACAGATGAGTTGTAACCCTGCTGTCGGCGGAATAGCCAAGGGGCAGATAGTCCGTGAGATTGATGCCCTCGGAGGACAGATGGGAATGGTAACGGACGCCACGGCGATACAGTTCCGCATGCTGAACCGCTCCAAGGGGCCTGCAGTATGGAGCCCACGTGCGCAGTGCGACCGCGGAAAGTTCATCTGGCAGTGGCGCACTGTCCTCGACCACACGCCGAACCTTGACATCTTCCAGGACCAGGCCGACGAGCTTCTTGTCGACGAGAAGACCAAGAGTGTCATCGGCGTGAGGACCATCTGGGGCGTAGAGTTCCGCGCAAAAGCCGTCGTAGTTACTGCGGGAACCTTCCTCAACGGACTCATGCACATAGGAAACCGAAAGGTGGAGGGCGGACGCTGCGCCGAGCCTGCAGTACATCATTTCTCAGAAAGCATCACACGATGGGGCATCCGCACGGGGAGAATGAAGACAGGTACGCCTGTGAGAATTGACAAACGCACGGTGCATTTCGAGGATATGGAGGAGCAGCCGGGCGAGAACGACTACCATCAGTTCTCCTTCTTCGGCCCACACCGCTCACTTCCTCAGCTTCCCTGCTGGACATGCAGCACCAATGAGGAGGTTCACGAGATACTTCGCGCCGACTTAAAGAACTCTCCTCTCTTCAACGGACAGATACAAAGCACCGGACCACGGTACTGTCCGTCGATAGAAACGAAGCTTGTTACGTTCCCGAACAAGGACAGCCATCCTCTCTTCCTCGAACCCGAAGGTACCGACACGAACGAGATGTACCTCAACGGCTTCTCTTCCTCCATGCCATGGGAGACGCAGCTGAAGGCCATCCATAAGATACCCGCACTCCGCGATGCCAAAATCTACCGTCCTGGATATGCCATAGAATATGATTACTTCGACCCAACACAACTGAAGCACTCGTTGGAATCGAAGGTAATAAAGGGCCTTTTCCTTGCCGGACAAGTCAACGGCACCACAGGCTATGAGGAAGCTGGAGGACAGGGAACGGCAGCTGGTATTAACGCAGCATTGCTTTGCGGAGGCAGTGAGCCCTTTATCATGCACCGCGACGAGAGCTATATCGGCGTACTCATCGACGATCTGACGACCAAAGGCGTCGACGAGCCATACCGTATGTTCACATCTCGCGCTGAATATCGTATTCTCCTGCGTCAGGACGATGCGGACGCCAGACTTACGGAGAAGTCCTACAAGCTTGGTTTGGCAACACGGGAGCGCTACGACTGGTGGATACAGAAAAAACAACAAATCGATAAAATCGTAGAGTTCTGCAAGAATACACCGGTGAAGCCGGCAACAATAAACGGCTTTCTTGAGAGCATCGGCACCTCATCTATCAAAGGAACGGTGAAGGTTTCCGACCTCATTGCCCGTCCACAGGTAAACTTCAAGAACCTCTCTGAGCAGCTACCGGAGTTGAAGGAAATTCTGAATTCATCGGAAAATCGTCGCGATGAGATCGCCGAGGGTGCAGAGATAAAAATGAAGTATAAAGGATACATCGACCGTGAGCGAGTCTTTGCAGATAAGATGCACCGCTTGGAGAATATAAAGATAAAAGGCATCTTCAACTACTCCGAGATTCATGACCTCTCAACGGAATGCCGGCAGAAGCTAGAACGCATACAACCCGAAACCATCGCACAAGCTTCACGTATTCCCGGAGTTTCTCCTAGTGATATAAACGTGCTATTAGTGCTTATGGGCAGATAATGTCAGCAGACAACGATTACGACTGTTCGCCTATCCCCCACCCTTCTTCGGGATTGGGATTTGACGGAACAGAACAAATGTACTAATCAGATTACTAAAATGAAATATCTCTTTTCAACGATTATTTTAATGTCGACAGGTTTAAGTGCTATGGCGCAAAAGAGTGGAATCATCATAGACAACACCACGGATATTCCTATTCGTGAAGTCAAACTCTATACCAACAGAAGAAGTGTAGCTGAGACCGACTGGAAGGGAGAATTTCATATTGACGGAGAATTCACAAGCGTAACGATAGTCCATCCTAATTATTTAAGCAGAACGATGAATCTGTATGATATGACAGATACAATCCGGTTAATTCCCAAGTACCACACTATGGACGAAGTCGTTATCTACGGCAACGCGCCAAAGCCTTTCAACCCAAAACCGATGTTAGAAGAATTCAAAAGCTACCCGAAACCATCGGGGCATGATTTCCTCTCGATATTCTACAAGCATCGAGGGCTTACTAAAAAAGAAAAGAAGAAACACGATGAGATAATAAACAGTTATTAGGGCTTAGAGCGTCCGTGGGACAGATTCAAGTTTCACGTGAAACAAACTTTTTGTAAACGTATGATATAGAAACATTTATAAACTCACTAAAGTAAAACTTCAATAACGTAAAACGATAAAACAATGAACAAGCAATTGCTTTTGGACAATCTGCGTTGCATTCCGGATTGGCCAATTAAAGGAGTAAACTTCAGGGACATCACCACCCTATTCAAAAATGCCGAGTGCCTTAAAGAGATTGCCGACACGATGGTCGACATGTATAAGGACAAAGGCATAACGAAGATCGTAGGCATTGAAAGCCGTGGCTTCGTAATGTCATCAGCTGTAGCCATAAGATTAGGTGCAGGAGTGGTGCTGTGCCGCAAACCTGGCAAGCTCCCCTGCGCTACCGTTCAGCAGAGCTACGCCAAGGAATACGGCATGGACACGATAGAGATACATGCCGACGCCATCAACGACAAGGACGTTATCCTTCTTCATGACGACCTCCTCGCCACAGGCGGCACCATGGAAGCAGCATGCAAACTCGTTAAGAAGTTCCATCCTAAAAAGATCTACTGCAACTTCATCATAGAGCTCGATAGCGAGTTCCCGAAAGCCAGGAAGGCTTTCGAGGACGAAGGCATAGAGGTTACATCCCTCTTGCAGTTCTGACATAATTGAAGAGCCCCCACCAGAGCACCATCAACGGCGTGTCTTGGCGGGGGTTCTTTAGTTAACGTTTCACGTGAAACTTTAACTATCAAATCACCTATAAACAAAGGAGTTAGGAGAATGACTAAAGAAGAAAACGAACAGAGGCTGGCCTATCTGAAGAATATTGTACTGAACCTGCCCCACAAGCCTGGGACTTACCAGTACTACGACAAGAAGAGAGAGCCAGGAGCAGAAGCACCCGACCAGAGCCATATTATATATGTAGGAAAGGCTAAGGACTTGAAGAACCGCGTATCGTCCTATTTCCATAAAGAAGTAGACCGCTTCAAGACAAAGGTGCTCGTATCCAAAATACAGGACATCTCCTACTCCGTAGTAAACTCCGAGGAGGATGCCCTCCTCATCGAGAACCAACTCATAAAGCAGTACAAGCCTAAATACAACGTACTGCTTAAGGACGGCAAGACATACCCAAGCATCTGCGTTACCAAGGAGCATTATCCGCGTATCTTCAAGACAAGAAACATTAACAAGCGTTTCGGAACATTCTATGGCCCCTACAGCCATATCAGTTCGATGTACGCCATACTGGACATAATAAAGAAGGTATATAAGCCACGAACATGCCGTCTTCCCCTCACACAGGAGCGGATAGCAAGAGGCGAGTTCAAGCCTTGTCTGGAATACCATATCCATAACTGTGGAGGACCGTGCATAGACCGTCAGAGCTACGACGATTACCAGGAAAACATCCGTCAGGCCCGTGAGATTCTGAAGGGTAACACACGCGATGTAGAGGACTACCTGCGCAAAAAGATGAACGACTACGCCGAGAAACTGCAGTTTGAGAAGGCTGAGGAATGCAAGCAAAGGATAATAGCCCTTGACAATTTCGCGGCGAAGAGCGAGATTGTCAGCCATACCATCACCGACGTCGACGTCTTTACCATCGTCGATGACGACCAGAAAAAGAACGCTTACATCAACTATATCCACGTCAAAAACGGCGCCATCAACCAGAGCTTCACATACGAATACAAGCGTAAGTTGGATGAGTCGGACGAGGAACTGCTCAACGAAGCCATACCGGAGATACGCGAGCGTTTCGGCAGTACTGCAAAAGAGATTATCGTTCCATTCCCATTGGACTTCAAGATAAAGGATGCTGAGTTCTTCATTCCGCAACGCGGAGATAAGCACCACCTATTAGAGCTCTCCGAGATGAACGCCAAACAGTATAAATTCGACCGTCTGAAGCAGGCAGAGAAGCTCAATCCCGAGCAGAAACAGACCCGGCTGATGAAGGAGCTCCAGGACAAACTGAAACTCCCGAAAATGCCTTATCAGATAGAATGTTTCGATAACTCAAACATCTCAGGCACCGATGCGGTGGCTGGCTGCATAGTATATAAAGGCATGAAGCCGTCGAGAAAAGACTATCGGAAATATAATATCAAGACCGTTGTAGGACCTGACGACTACGCCTCCATGCAAGAGGTCGTACGAAGGCGTTACAGCCGTATGATGGAGGAGAACACTCCCCTCCCCGACCTCATCATAACAGATGGTGGAAAAGGTCAGATGGACGTCGTTCGGGAGGTTGTTGTCGACGAACTCCACCTGGACATTCCTATCGCCGGACTGGCAAAAGACGACCGACACCGCACCAACGAACTATTGTATGGGTTCCCACCAGTAGTAGTCGGCCTGAAAACAGACAGCGAACTGTTCCACGTCCTCACCCAGATACAGGATGAGGTGCACCGGTATGCCATAACCTTCCACCGTGATAAGAGGTCCAAGCATCAGCTACACAGCGAGTTAGACGACATTAAAGGCATAGGTCCCAAGACAAAAGACTTGCTTCTTAAAAAACTGAGAAGCGTAAAAAACATCAAACAGTCTGATAGAGAAGCACTTGCAGAGATTATCGGACCATCGAAAGCACAAATCGTATGGCAGCATTTCCACAAAGAAGCCACAGAGGAAAGCAAATAAATCAAGTTCTAAAAGTATAACAATACCATTAAAGGAACTCACTTTTCCAGGGGCTAAAAAAGCTTGCTGGGTGTGGTCCTCGTGGCCGTCAGCACACCAATTGTCGCATTGCATCAGATATGGTACTAAATAATTCATAACGGACGGCCACAAGGGATGCACCTGCAAAAGGATGTCAAAGTAGAGCATTGCTAATATTTACACCTTAAATTTATCCACATAAAAACATCAAAAATGTTTACACCAAAATAGGTGTAGTACACTTGCATTGTAAGTGTACGGAAAATACATCGTAAATGTGCCCCTTTTACAAAAAAGTATACGGAAAATAGAACGCAAGTGTACGGAAAAACGCAAGTGTACGGAAAATGCAAGCCACTGAACTACAGCGGATTACAAATGTAATTTCAAAAAACATGAATTTGAAATATATTTACATATATTCCATACTAAATACCCCACTATAATTGGTACTGATGAAAGTACAGAGAGTTGAACACAACCAATAGAACCCCCGAAGCAGCAAGTATAGAAACGGGATTAACGAAAAAGAAACGAAAATAAATAAAGTATTTCATTAGGCGGGAAATAAAATTAATCCTAATACTTGCAATTGCGGAAAAGAAAAGCTAAATTTGCAAAGGAATAAAACGGATAGAAAGAAATGAGAATTGTTATACAACGCGTCAGCCACGCCTCGGTAACGATAGAAGGCAACGTGAAAAGCAAGATTGGGAAAGGGTTCCTGATACTCCTCGGCATCGGGGAGGACGATACCGTAGAGGACATCGACTGGTTGGTGAAAAAGGTCGTAAACCTCCGTGTTTTCGACGATGAGAACGGCGTTATGAACCGCAGCATCCTCGATACTGGCGGTGACATCATCGTCGTTAGCCAGTTCACGCTTATGGCCTCCTATAAGAAAGGCAACCGTCCGAGTTGGATACGCGCGGCAAGACATGAGATATCCATCCCACTCTATAACGCCTTTGTAGAGCGACTTTCAGCTGGTCTGGGGAAACCTGTAGGCACAGGGGAATTCGGAGCTGACATGAAGGTAGAACTTCTCAATGACGGTCCTGTTACCATCTGCATGGACACGAAGAACAAGGAGTAAGGCCAAAGACCAAAAAAGGCATAAAAGAATTCTGTTTCATAACAATAAAAACGGTAGAAATGACAATTAAAGAAGCACAGGAAGAGGTCGATAAATGGGTCATGACCTATGGCGTGCGCTATTTCTCTGAACTCACCAACATGGCTTGTCTCACCGAAGAAGTGGGAGAACTGGCAAGAGTTATTGCCAGGAAGTACGGCGACCAGAGTTTTAAACCCGGTGAGAAACCGAACCTTGGCGAGGAGATGGCCGATATCCTGTGGGTACTTATCTGTCTTGCCAACCAGACCGGTGTCGACCTGACAGACGAACTGAAGAAGAGTTTCGAGAAGAAGACCCAAAGAGACCGCTACAGACATATAAACAACCCCAAGCTCCATAATTCTCCCGACGACAAAAAAAAGAAAAGTTAACAGCGAGAATAACTGATAAAAATACCTCAACGAACCAAAACACAAAAATGTTTCTCTGAAGGATTTTATTAATAATAAATTAAAAAACTAATTTTATAAATTAAAAAAGCTCACAAAAATTTTCGGAAAAACTTAGTAAGGAGGTTCTCCGGAGGTGTAGTGAGGACAACATGCTATGGGAATAATTAAGAAAGAAGTAGCCAAAGACCTGAAGGCTCAGGCTGAGGAACTGAAGAAAGAAAAAGAGCAATACGGTGACAGCAAGTATGAACAGGCGTTCAAGAAATATAATATGAACGTCGATGATGACGAGGTGCGCGAGGCCGTGAAGAAAATCATTGCCGAGAAGGTACCCGAGAACGATACTATCGATGTCAAGAAGTTCCTCCTTGGCAGCGTAGAGCTTACCTCTCTGCACACCACAGATACCGACGAGAGCATCCTCGCAATGACAGAGAAGGTCAACAAGTTCGACGCAGCCTACCCTGCCCTGCCCCATGTGGCGGCCATCTGCGTTTATCCGAGGTTCACGGAACTGGTGGCTCAGAGCCTGGAAGTCGACGGTGTGGAGATTACCAACGTCACCGGCAACTTCCCATCATCGCAGAGCCGCATGGAGGTTAAGATCGCCGAGACCTCACTGGCCATCTCCGACGGTGCCACAAACATTGATATCGTCATGCCTGTTGGAAAATTCCTCAGCGACGACTATGAGGGTGTAGCCGACGATATCAACGAGCTCAAAGAGGTCTGTGGCGAAGTGCCAATGAAGGTTATCCTTGAGACCTGCGACCTGGGCAGTCTGTCAAATGTCAAGAAGGCCGCCATACTGTCGATGTATGCCGGTGCCGACTACATCAAGACGAGCACTGGTAAGGAGAAGGCAGGCGCCACTCCCGAAGGTGTATACGTGATGTGCCAGGCTATAAAGGAATACTACGATGAGACGGGCATACAGATAGGCATTAAGCCAGCCGGTGGCATCAACACGGTCATGGATGCCGTCATTCTCTACACCATCGTCAAGGAGGTGCTGGGTGAGAAATGGCTGACGAACTACTGGTTCCGCCTTGGCACAAGCCGTCTTACGAACCTCCTGCTGAGCGAGATCCTCGGTAAAGAAACAAAGTGGTTCTAAGGTAGAAACGGAACCTCAACAAAAAAATACATCCCAATATTGTAATTCAAGTTCCGGAAGAGATCTTCCGAAACTTGAGTTATTACAAATTCCGCTCAATGACAAAATCAAGATAAGCCTGAAGAGCTTCCTTGATTGCCGGGTCCTTTACCTCATTTTCAAGGAACGTCTGGGCTTCACGGTGGAAGTCCCACATACGCTTGTCAGCATACTCTATGCCGCCATTCTTGATGGTGAAATCGACCAAAGTAGCGATTTCATCGGCTGTAATAGTATGTTTCTTCACCTTCTTGGCAAGTTCAAGCATCTCCTTATCACCCGTGGAATTGAGAGCATAGATGACAGGAAGTGTCAACTTGCCCTCAGCCATATCATTTCCTGTCGGCTTGCCTATCTTCTTCTCATCATCATAATAGTCAAAGATGTCATCACGTATCTGAAAGATAATGCCAAGCTGCTGACCGAAGAGCTTCGCTTTGTCAACATTCTCCTCCGCTACACCCGCAGACAAAGCCCCTATTCCGGCACAAGCCTCAAACAATGCGGCCGTCTTGTTCTTAATGATATTATAATACACTTCCTCCGAAATCTCCTCATTATCTATATTGGAAAGCTGGAGAATCTCACCGTCGGAAAGCGTTCTGCCAAGATTGGAGAGGTAACGGACTATCGTTTCGGAATGCGTGAAGCTGACATTAAGCAACGCCGTAGAGAGAATATAGTCTCCAACGAGCACGGCAACCTTATTACCAAACATCTGGTTGACGCTCTCCTGTCCCCGACGCTCACTGCTCTCATCAACGACATCATCGTGAACGAGCGAGGCGGTATGGAGAAGTTCCAGTCCGACAGCGGCATGCTGGGTAACGTCTGTTACCTTACCATAGTTACGAGCCATCAGAAGGATAAGTATAGGACGCATGCGCTTCCCGGCACGCTGACGGATATGGTCGAGTGCCTGCTGCAATAGTCCATTGTCGTGGTAAAGACTTCTGTTGAAAAGTTCGATGAAATCGGACAATTCATCTTCTATTGGCCTGCGTATGATTGAAAGATAGTCCATGATTCTTTGAAAACTGATACAAAATTAGTGAAAAACATCGGATAATCGGCAAGAATTTAGTAATTTTACAAACAAATTATACTTTACAATGGCAAAACTATTCCTTCTTGATGCATATGCACTGATTTATCGGTCGTACTATGCGTTCATACGTTCACCCAGGATAAACTCGAAAGGGCTTAACACATCGGCTATTATGGGATTCTGCAATACCCTCCATGAGGTACTGACAAAGGAGCATCCCGATTATATCGGTGTGGCCTTCGACCATGGCAAGACCTTCCGCCATGAAGCGTTCCCACAATACAAGGCGCAACGTGAGGCTACACCGGAGGACATCAAACTCTCCGTGCCAATCATAAAAGACATCCTCAAAGCTTACAGGATACCGGTGCTGCAGGTCGACGGCTATGAGGCTGATGATGTCATCGGCACAGTGGCGACAAAGGCCGGAGCCGATGGAATCAACACTTTTATGCTCACACCAGACAAGGACTACGGTCAGCTCATAAAACCGAATGTATTTATGTACCGTCCGCGTCATGGTGGCGGATACGACATCATCGGTGAGAAGGAAGTGGAAGAGAAGTACGGCATACCCACCCCGGCACAGGTCATTGACCTGCTCGCACTGATGGGAGACAGCGCCGACAACTTCCCCGGATGCCCCGGTGTCGGTGAGAAAACCGCCGTAAAACTCATCAACCAGTTCGGAAGTGTCGATAACCTCTTGCAGCACACCGACCAGCTCAAAGGGAAGATGCGCGAGAAAGTGGAAGGTGCTATCGACGACATCAAGATGAGTTACTTCCTGGCAACCATCAAGACCGACGTGCCTTTGGAGAACCTCACTCTCGACAGTCTGAAGATTGAAAAGCCTGACGAAGAGAAACTCGATGAGATATTCACAGAATTGGAATTCAAGACGCTGAAGAACAAGTTCCTTAACAAACCTACAGAAAAGAAAAAAACTGTTAATCAGCAACTCGATTTATTTGCGGAAATTCCCGACGACGGGACAGATGTTTCGAAAAACGGGAATTTTGAGAGCCTAAAAACGACTGTTCACGATTATAAACTCATTGAGACAGAGGAAGATGCAAGTCGTCTTTGTGATTATTTATTGACAAATAAAATTTTAAGTCTAGACACAGAAACGACATCTACACACCCTGTTGACGCCGAATTGGTGGGATTGAGCTTCTCGGTGAAGGAAAATGAGGCATTTTATGTCGCCATTCCAGCTAATCGTGAAGAAGCTTTAAAATTAGTAAACATATTCAAACCGGTCTATGAAAACAAGGAAACATTGAAAGTCGGACAGAATATTAAGTACGACATGGAGGTGTTGCGCAATTACGGCATTGAGATACAAGGTCCGATGTTCGACACCATGATTGCCCACTATCTGATAAATCCGGAGTTGCATCACGACATGGACTATATGGCCGAGACTCTTCTCAACTACAAGACCATCCATATCGAGGAACTGATAGGTGAGAAAGGAAGACACCAAAAGTCTATGCGCGACCTGGAACCGAAGGATGTCTATGAGTATGCGGCGGAGGATGCCGACATAACACTGAAGCTTAAGAATGTCCTGGAGCCGAAGCTCAAGGAGGCCAATGCCGACAAACTGTTCTGGGAAATGGAGATGCCACTCGTGCCGGTACTCGCCGACATGGAGATGACGGGAGTCTGCCTCGACACGGCATCGCTCAAGGAGACATCCGAGCTGTTCACGAAGCGCATGACAGACCTGGAGAAGAAGATCTATGAGGAAGCCGGCGAGCAGTTCAATATCTCCAGCCCTAAACAGGTGGGCGACATCCTCTTCGGTAAGATGCAACTCGTAGAGAAGCCGAAGAAGACACGCACGGGACAGTACGTCACCTCGGAGGAGGTGTTGCAGCAGCTCCGCGCTAAAGCTCCTATCGTGGCCAACATCCTGGACTACAGAGGACTGAAGAAGCTCCTCGGCACATATGTCGATGCCCTTCCGAAGCTCATCAATCCCCGTACCGGCCACATCCACACATCGTTCAACCAGACCATAACAGCCACCGGTCGTCTGTCGAGTTCCGACCCGAACCTCCAGAACATCCCTGTCCGCGACGACGACGGAAAGGAAATCCGCAAGTGCTTTGTGCCTGAGCCGGGCTGTCTGTTCTTCTCAGCCGACTACAGCCAGATAGAACTCCGTATCATGGCGCATCTCTCCGGCGATGACAATATGATAGAGGCGTTCCGCGAAGGCTTCGACATACACCGCGCCACCGCCGCAAAGATATGGCACGAGACAATGGATGACGTCACGGACGCACAACGTAAGAAGGCCAAGCAGGCCAACTTCGGAATTATCTATGGCATAACGACTTACGGACTGGCTCAAAGGATGGAGATACCTAACGGCGAGGCACGCCAACTTATCGACGATTACTTCACCACCTTCCCTAAGGTGCACGCTTATATGGAGAAAGCCAAAGAAGAGGCCAGGGAGAAAGGCTATGCCGAGACGCTCTTCGGACGCCGCCGTTATCTGCCGGACATAAACTCAAAGAACGGCACCGTCCGCGGGTTTGCTGAGCGCAACGCCATCAATGCGCCTATACAAGGCAGTGAGGCCGACATCATCAAGGTAGCCATGATACGCATCTGGCGCCGCTTCAAGGCCGAAGGCATCCGTTCAAAGATGATCCTCCAGGTGCACGACGAGCTCAACTTCTCCGTTTATCCTGAAGAGAAAGAACAGGTGGAGCGCATCGTCATCGAGGAGATGCAGGGTGCCTACAAGCTCTCCGTACCCCTCATAGCCGATGCTGGATGGGGTAAGAACTGGCTTGAGGCCCATTAACAGCCGACGGACGAACCGATGCATCCCAATACACAACATCATTATTTGTTTAATTCAGATTAATTGCTTACTTTTGCAGCCTATATAAACGTTTATAAGTAAAATATGTCATTAAAATGTGGTATTGTAGGTCTGCCGAATGTAGGCAAGTCTACATTATTCAACTGCCTGTCCAGCGCTAAAGCACAGGCAGCCAACTTTCCTTTCTGCACCATAGAGCCGAACCTCGGCGTCATCACCGTACCTGACGAGCGACTGAACAAGCTCGCCGAGATAGTTCATCCGGGCCGTATCGTGCCTGCAACATGCGAGATTGTTGATATAGCAGGCCTTGTGAAAGGTGCGTCAAAAGGTGAGGGCCTCGGCAATAAGTTCCTTGGCAACATCCGCGAGTGCGATGCCATCATACATGTTATCCGCTGTTTCGACGACGACAATGTCGTCCGTGAGGGTGGTGCTCCCGTAGACCCTGTCGAGGACAAGAGCGTCATCGACACCGAGTTGCAGCTTAAGGACCTGGAGACCATCGACTCCCAGCTTGAGAAACAGAAGAAGATAGCCGCTTCAGGCAACAAAGACGCCAAGACACTCGTAACCGTTCTTGAGGCCTACAAGGAGGTCCTTGAGCAAGGACACAACGCCCGTGAGGTAACCTTTGAGACCAAAGAGGAGAACAAAGCAGCCCACGACCTTTTCCTGTTGACCACCAAGCCCGTACTCTACGTCTGCAATGTCGATGAGGACAGTGCAAAGAACGGTAACGACTACTCCAAGAAAATCGAGGAGATTGCCGCCAAAGAAGGCGCCGAGGCTATGGTCATCGCCGCCAAGACCGAGGAGGATATCGCATCTCTGGACACATACGAGGATAAGAAGATGTTCCTTGACGAGCTCGGACTCGAGGAGAGTGGTGTCAACCGCCTTATCAAGAAGGCCTATCATCTGCTGAACCTCCAGACCTTTATCACCGCCGGTGAGATGGAGGTGAAGGCCTGGACCTACCATAAAGGATGGAAAGCCCCACAGTGTGCCGGCGTCATCCACACCGACTTCGAGAAAGGTTTCATCCGCGCAGAGGTCATCAAGTATGAGGACTACATCAAATATAAGTCGGAAGCCGCTGTACGTGAGGCCGGCCAGCTCCATATCGAGGGCAAGGACTACGTCGTACAGGATGGCGACATCATGCATTTCCGTTTCAACGTATAATCAATTATGTTATCATTCATCTACTGGCAGCCTGACGAGATAGCCTTCCACCTAGGCAGCTTTGGCGTGCGCTGGTATGCGTTGTGCTGGATGACGGGTCTGGCATTAGGTTTCTTCCTCATGCAATGGCTCTACAAGCACCACAAATACCCTGAGGAAAAGTTCGACCCACTGTTCCTTTACGTCTTCTTAGGCGTGCTCATAGGAGCCCGTCTGGGCCATTGCCTGTTCTATCAGCCCGACTACTTTCTCAGTTCCGGAAAGCATATCATAGAGATGCTCCTGCCTATAAAGTTCTTGGAAGGTGGAGGATGGAAGTTCGTAGGCTATGAGGGACTGGCAAGCCACGGCGGTGTCGCCGGCATGCTCATCGGTCTCTACCTCTACATACGCAAGTATAAGATGCCGGCGTGGGTCGTCCTCGACTTTATGGGTATCTGTTCCGGCATCACGGCAACGTTCATCCGCCTTGGAAACCTCATGAACTCGGAGATTATCGGTAAGATAACCGACGTACCATGGGCGTTCATCTTCGCCAATGTGGACCAGGCCCCGCGGCATCCCGGACAGCTCTATGAGTCGCTGTTCTATCTCCTGACGTTCATCATCATCCTCCTCGTCTACCGTAAGCACCAGAACAAGGTTGGCACAGGTCTTTATTTCGGGCTCTGTCTGACGATAATCTTCACGTTCCGGTTCTTTATCGAATACACTAAAGAGATTCAGGAGCCTTTCGAGGCCGGCCTTCCCATCGACATGGGACAGATACTCAGCTTACCGCTCATAGCCATCGGCGTATGGGCAATAGTAAGGAGCAAAGGAAAGAAACTCGAAACGAAGTAGGTCTCTGACCAAGTACCTTTGCCGACAAGGCAAAACAATAAACAAAAATCCCCGCCAGTCCAAATGATGCGGACTGACGGGGATTTTTTTTGCCATACACGTCTATTCCCCTTTGCGGAACAGTTCTTATTCATTTTTCGGAATGGTTTTATTACCCTACCCTTTTCCGGTTACAATTTTCTTAATATCGTTAAGCTTGTTGAGAGCTTCCACGGGGGTAAGATTATTGATGTCGAGGTTCAGTATCTCATCGCGCACCTGCGACAGAACAGGATCGTCAAGTTGGAAGAAACTCAGCTGAACACCCTCACGGCTCTGTGCCACATTAGCCATATCAGGCTTCTTTACCGCAGAGCCCACGTTGGCATTGTCGGCCTCCAGTTCCTTCAGAACCGTTTTGGCACGCTTCACTATCGAAGGAGGCATGCCCGCAATTTCAGCCACATGGATACCGAAGCTATGCTCCGAGCCGCCACGCTCCAGCTTACGGAGGAAGATAACCTTTCCGTCGACCTCCTTCACCGAGACGTTGTAGTTGTGGATTCGTGGGAACGCCTTCTCCATCTCGTTGAGTTCGTGATAGTGGGTGGCAAAGAGTGTACGTGCCTTTGCCCGTGGGTTCTCATGCAGATACTCCACAATAGCCCAGGCTATGGAGATACCGTCATAGGTAGATGTGCCACGTCCGAGTTCGTCGAAGAGCACGAGCGACTTCGGGGTGACGTTATTCAGGATGTTGGCGGCCTCCGTCATCTCGACCATAAACGTCGACTCGCCGAGTGAGATGTTGTCCGATGCACCCACACGGGTGAATATTTTATCCACCAGGCCAACTCTGGCACTCTCTGCCGGCACAAAGCATCCCATCTGAGCCATGAGCACTATGAGTGCCGTTTGACGCAGCAGAGCCGACTTACCGGCCATATTTGGACCGGTAATCATCATTATCTGTTGCTTCTCCGTATCGAGCTCTACGTCGTTGGGGACATATTTCTCCCCTATGGGCATCTGCGTTTCTATGACCGGATGACGTCCTTCCTTAATGTCGAGGACGTCAGAATCGTCGACGACAGGCCGTACATAGCGGTTCGACTCCGACACCTTCGCAAAGCTCAGGAGGCAGTCGAGGTGTGCAATGATATTGGCGTCAATCTGTATCTGTGGGATATATTTCTGCATATCCTGTACAAGTTCGTTGTAGAGCTGTGTCTCCAGGATAGCTATCTTCTCGTCGGCACCAAGGATTTTCTCCTCATATTCCTTCAGCTCCGGGGTGATATACCGCTCTGCCTGAGCCAGCGTCTGCTTGCGGAGCCAGTCCTCGGGCACCTTGTCCTTAAAGGTGTTGCGCACCTCAAGGTAGTAACCGAATACGTTGTTGTAGCCCACCTTCAGCGAGGAGATGCCGGTCTTCTCAGCCTCCCTCTGCTGTATCTCCAGGAGATACTGCTTACCATTGTCGCGGATGGAGCGCAGGTCGTCGAGTTCCGGGGAATATCCCGGTGCTATGACGTCGCCCTTGCTGACGAGGAGTGGCGGATCGGGCTGTATCTCCTTGCCTATGCGCTCACGGAGAGTGTCACAGAGGTTCAGCTGCTCCCCCACCCTTCTCAGCGCGTCGTTGCCAGCATGGACGCAGGCTTCGCGTACCGGACGCAGAGCAGCCAGGGCGTTATGGAGCTGCACGACCTCACGTGGCGACACCCTTCCCACAGCAGCCTTGGAGATGATACGCTCCAGGTCGCCGATACGGTGGAACTCATCGTCGACGGTCTCACGGAATGTGGTGTCGCGGAAGAAGTATTCCACTATGTCGAGACGTTCCTGGATGGGCCGCACGTCCTTTAATGGGAACACGACCCACCGTCTAAGCATACGGCCGCCCATAGGTGTGACGGTTCTGTCGATGACACCCAAGAGCGAAGCACCGTCGTCCTGCAGTGGACTGAGGAGCTCAAGGCTTCGTATGGTGAACTGGTCCAACCGGACGTATTTGTCCTCCTCTATCCTGGCCAGCGACGTGATGTGTGAGATATGTGTGTGCTGTGTAAGCTCGAGATACTGCATGATGGCACCGGAAGCCACTATTCCGTTGTGGAGATGGTCCACGCCGAAACCTTTCAGCGACTTTGTGCCGAAGTGCTTGAGGAGTTTCTGTCGCGCCGTCTGCTCGGTGAAGACCCAGTCGTCGAGCTCAAAGGTACAGAGCTTAGTGCCGAAATAGCGCTCAAAGTCGGTCTTACGGGCACGGTCGAAGAGCACCTCCTTAGGCTGAAAGTTGCCAAGAAGCTTCTCCACATAGTCGTAGGTGCCCTCACCGGTAAGGAACTCGCCGGTGGAGATGTCCAGGAAACTGACGCCACAGGAGCCTTTTCCAAAGTGGACGGCGGCAAGGAAATTGTTCTCCTTGTAGTTGAGCACATTGTCGCTCATGGCCACTCCCGGAGTAACGAGTTCCGTTATGCCACGCTTCACCATCTTATCCTCTGCGGAGAGTCCTTTCACTCCCCTTATGGCGGCGCGTTTCTTCTTCGGGTCTTCGAGCTGGTCGCAAATGGCAACACGCTTCCCGGCACGGATAAGCTTCGGCAGATAGGTGTCAAGGGCATGGTGGGGGAAGCCCGCCATCTCTGCGCCTGCCGATGCTCCATTGTTTCTTCGTGTGAGCGTTATACCGAGGATGCGCGACGCCTCTACGGCATCATCGCAATAGGTCTCATAGAAATCGCCGCAACGGAAGAGCAACAACGCGTCAGGGTGTTGGTTTTTCATTGAGAAAAACTGCCTCATCATCGGTGTTGCCGAGTTACTATTCTGCTTTTTTGCTGCCATCTTTATCCTTCATTTTTTTGTAAGATGCAAAGGTAACATTTATCGAAAACATTCCAAAATAAATTAAATTTTATTTGTATTCAACATAATGAGTGAATACTATAGGACCAACACGTTGCCCTCAAAGGCGTTTTCCATGACGTAACTAAATAGAAAAGAAGATACAAGAATCCGCGCTACCGGATTGCGATGTCAGGTCTGGGACCCGGCATTACAGCCGATGGCGCGGATTTTCTATATGTCCGGTATCGTGACTCACTTGAAATACTCGCGGAGCTGGGCCGCAAGAGCCGACAGCTTCTCGGGATTGCCGTTGCCATAGCGGTTCCATATCTCCTGACAGGGTCTGAGAAGGGGACTTATCATGAGGTCGTCGCGGTTGAGGTATGGGTCGCAGAACTGGAAGACGTCCATGACCTCGCAGACAAGTTCCGGACTGATATGCATCAGCTTGGCCAACTGGCACACCTCCGGAGTCTCCGGCGTCATGGTTATCGGCGTCAGCCGGAAGTAAAGGTCGAGTATCATGACAAGCATTATGGGCTTCAGACTTCCGTTCTCAGGCAGAGGACGGAAATCTTTCTCGAATGTCTCCTTCACCTCCACGCCGTCGTAGAACGTCTCTGGTTGTCCGAAGCCTTTCAGCGAGCGCAGTTTCTTCACGTCGCGGTTCAACTTCCTGGTGTTCTTGCCGTAGGTATCCCACAGCAGCTGTATCACCGGTGAGTCGTTGTGCCGCAACCGGAAGAGCTGATTATACAGATAACGGGGTGGTATATGTATCTCCAGACTCAGGTCGACAAGCGGCCGTGAGTACAGGGGTTTCATTCCCTCCGGCTTCTTCTTGTACAGTTGCATTAGCAGAAGCCAGTATTCGTCAGTCCAGAATGGATGTGTCATAAAGCCTTTACAAGTCTCCGTGAGAGGAGAGATGATGGATTGTAAATTATGAATTGTGAATTAAGGACACCAGTTCTTTCATTCCCTCGCTCGCTCCCTTATGGATATAGGTGATGTCCTGTGTGGAGCTGGCGTTGACGCCGTTGGGGTCTATGAGATAGATAGGCGTGCCGGGACGTGTATAGTAGAGCAGTCCTGCGGCCGGATAGACGTTCAGCGAGGTACCGATAACAACGAAGATGTCGGCTCCCTGGACCTCTTTCGCAGCCGGCTCAAGCATGGGCACGCTCTCACCGAAGAACACTATGAACGGACGGAGCAGCGAGCCGTCCTTGGCCTTCGTGCCGGGTGCCACCTGGGAGTTGTCGGGACCAAGCTCCTCTATGTAGTCGGGATTGTATGGGTCACGGCTGGAACAGACCTTTGTAAGTTCTCCGTGGAGGTGTATGACATTCGTGGAGCCTGCCTTCTCATGGAGGTTGTCGACGTTCTGTGTGATGACCGTAACGTCATAATCGTCCTCCAAGGAGGCGATGAGCTTATGGCCTTCATTGGGCTGGGCATCATAGAGCTTCCGGCGTAGCATATTATAGAAGTTGGTAACGAGTGTAGGGTCCTGTTCCCAGCCTTCGTGGCTGGCAACCTGTTCCACTGGATAGTTCTCCCACAGTCCGTCATTGCCGCGGAAAGTCTTGAAGCCACTCTCCACCGACATACCGGCACCGGTCAGGAATACAATTTTCTTCTTCATTTCAGGTCCTCTTTTTACGAAAGCTATAAGGAAGGTGATGGGATGGCGGACAGCAGCCGGAATTCTCCTTTAGCTCCCAAAGAATTAATTTTAGGATGTTATACATCGCAAAATTAAGAAAATTTATTGGAATAGCAATGTATTGTTGTTAGAAAATAACTAACTTTGCACGTTAATTATTTGAGAAGTAGCATAAAACTATAATTTCATAACAGAACATAAATGGACAAACTAAGTTACTCCCTTGGTCTGGGTATCGGCCGCCAACTGCTTCAGTTGGGCGCTAAAGACCTCAACGTAGACGATTTCGCACAGTCAATCCGTGATATTCTTGCAGGCAAGAAGCCGGCCGTCAGCGACGAGGAAGCACAGCAGATAGTAAACAACTTCTTCCGCGAACAGGAAGAGAAGAAAGCCACAGAGGCAAAAGCCGAGGGCGAGAACTTCCTCAAGGAGAACGCGACAAAGGAGGGTGTCATCACACTTCCTTCAGGATTGCAGTACAAGGTGCTCCGCGAAGGCAACGGAAAGAAGCCTACAGCAGCGGATGTTGTGGAGTGCGACTACGAGGGCACACTCATCAATGGTCAGGTCTTCGACTCCAGCTACCGACGGGGAGAGCACGCCACATTCCCCCTCAACCAGGTTATTAAAGGATGGACAGAGGGTCTGCAGCTCATGAAAGAGGGTGCCAAGTACCGTTTCTTCATCCCTTACAACCTCGCTTACGGCGAGCGCGGGGCCGGACAGAGCATTCCTCCATACGCAGCACTCATCTTCGATGTAGAGCTTCATAAGGTAAAGTAGGCGGAAGCAGCGTGAAAGGGGTTGTAACATAATCTCTGCCACCACTTACAATCATCAGAAAAAACGATAAAAAACAACAAATAATCAACAATGAAGAAATTCGTTATCGTAGCCGTAATGGCTATTGCAGTCGGCTTGTTCAGCGGCTGTGGCAATTCAAACAAGAAGTCGGACACCGGCACACAGAAGGATGAGGACTCACTGGCATACGCCATGGGTATCATGGAAAGCCAGCAGATGAAGATGGCTCTGAGCCAACTCGGCGTTGACTCGGCCTATATCGACGACTTCATCAAAGGTGTGAAGGCCGGCATCAAGAACTCCGGCGACAAGAAGAAGGACGCTTACAACAAGGGACTGGCCATTGGTATCAGCGAGAACATGCGCTTCAAGCAGATGATTTACCCGCAGCTCTTCGCCAACGACTCCACGAAGACACTGCCAATGGATAAGTTCATCGAAGGATTCAGAGCCGGACTGAAGGGTAAGATGGACAAGATGAACCCTGAGCAGGCTCAGATGGTGTTCCAGACTGCAGGAACAAAGATACAGCAGCGTTACTTCGAGAAGGCTTATGGTCAGCAGAAGAAGAAGAACGACGCTTACATGGCTAAGATTTCCAAGCAGCCAGGCGTGAAGAGCCTCGGCGGCGGTGTCTACTACAAGGAGATTAAGGCCGGCAACGGAAAGACTCCTACCACTCAGGATATGACTAAGGTGGACTACGAGGGAAAGACCATCGACGGAAAGGTCTTCGACAAGCAGAGCAACGCCAGCATGCCTGTAAGCGGTATGATACAGGGTTGGACTCTCGCTCTTACTCACATGAAGGCCGGTTCCACATGGGAGGTTTACATTCCTTACAGCGCCGGTTACGGTTCTCAGGACAAGGGTCAGATTAAGCCTTACTCTACTCTTATCTTCAAGATTACACTGCTCAGCGTAGAAGGCAAGGCACAGGGTGCAGAAGGTGCTCCTCAGGCCATTCCTGTTCAGCCTGGCAGATAAGGGATACAGGACTCTGATTTAGTAATTCCAATCATGAAAAAAACTATATTAGCGGCACTCGTCATCCTGGCGGGTGCCTCTTTTAGCACTCTTAGTGCAAAGGACAAGAAGGACAAGAAGAAAGATGTACCGCAGGTAGAACAGAAGGTACAGCTGAAAACAGCCAACGACTCGCTGAGCTATGTCTCTGGCATGGCAATGACAAACGGTCTCCGTCCGTTCCTCATGCAGAACTTCGGAGTCAGCGAGGATGATCTGCCAGCAGTGGTGGAGGGCTTCAAGGCCGCCATCGCCGAGAGAAAGAACCCTAAGTCAAAGGCGTTCCACGCCGGAGAGCAGATTGCCGACATGGTTGTCGGACGGATGCTGCCGGGACTTCAGAAGGAGTTCACCATCGGAAAGGACTCGCTGAACGAGGATGTGTTGTTCGAGGGTTTCATAGCATCACTTAACAACGACACGACCTACTATAGGCAGAGCATGGCAGAGAAGATTTTTGAAGACCAGCGCAAGGCTTATAAGAACCGTGCCGACAGCATTAATAAGCAGCAGGGAGAGGCTTTCCTTGCTGAGAACAAGACCAAGGATGGTGTCGTTACCCTGCCTTCAGGACTGCAGTACAAGGTCCTCAAGAAGGGAGAGGGTGCCGTTCCAAAGCTCAATGACAAGGTACAGGTCGTCTACGAGGGCAAGACCATCCACGGAAAGGTCTTCGACGCGACAAGCAAGCACGGCGGCGTGGAGTTCGATACGTTCACTCCCGCCAACCTTATCAAGGGCTGGCAGGAGGCTCTCACCATGATGCCGGTAGGCTCGAAGTGGCAACTCTACATCCCTTACGACCTCGCCTATGGTCCACAGGGTGCAGGCCGCGACATAGCTCCTTACTCCACACTTATCTTCACCATGGAACTTAAGGGCATAGAGCCGGAGAAAAAGGAACTTGACCAGGGTGCTCCAGCTGCCGGTAAGCAGAACGCGAAGTCCGGTGCAGCTGCTCCAAAGACTAAGCAGGGCATTAAGTCGAAGTCGGCAACAGCCAAGAAGCGTTAAAGCTTCGGCGATGTTCCAAAACAGATGGAAAGAGAAGAACTTTCGTAAATATTCTTTCTTAAAACAAACAAAATGCGCCTTCGTGGCGCATTTTTTGTTTCTATTTGTTGGGAGTTACGCAGAAAATGAGTACTTTTGCTCGTTAAATGCTCAGCTATAATGGCTTCCGCATTAACGAATACATTAATTCTCAAATTTAAAACATTACTTAAAACGAAATAGGAACATGGAAAAAATCGACAAACTTGACAAGAAGATTCTGGCCATACTGTCACAGAACGCACGCATCCCGTTCAAGGATATAGCCGAGGAGTGCAATGTCTCGAGGGCAGCTATCCACCAGCGCGTGCAGAGACTTACCGATAATGGTGTCATCACAGGCAGCAACTTCGACATCAATCCCAAGAGTCTGGGCTACAGCACCTGCACATACATTGGTATCAACCTGGAACGCGGCTCCATGTACCGCAAGGTCGTTGAGCACCTGGTCAACATCCCGGAGATTGTAGAGTGCCACTATACCACCGGTCCGTACACCATGCTCATCAAGGTCTACGCCCGCGATAACGAACAGCTCATGGACCTGCTCAACAACCAGCTGCAAGGCATACCGGGAGTCGTCAGCACCGAGACGCTCATATCCCTCGAACAGAGCATCAAGCGTGAGATTCCTATAGAGCAGGAAGAGGAATAACGGTATCCGTCAGCGCTGCGCCAATAGTGTGAAAACAGGCAGACGGAGACTTAAAAGGCCCTTTCACAGGTGGAAAAAGGCTATTGATTTTTCAAAAGACATAACAGTACAATACTATACTGACCCTACTTCCATCGCGTCCTTACAGGAGGCGGGAGGAAGAAGTCTTGATTATAATGTTCAACTTAAACGCTCATCTTTCAAAGTTTTACAATAAGTTCCCGGAGGGAAAGCACCAGCCGGTGATAGGTATAACGACAAACTACTCCGACGGAGGCGCCACCCTCAGCGAGAAATACTACAACCAGGTGGTCAAGGCAGGCGGAACACCGTATCTCATCCCTCCCGTTGCCGATCAGGATGTCATCATCAACACGCTGGAACACCTCGACGGACTCCTTCTCACTGGCGGTGGCGACTTCAATCCGCTATGGTGTGGCGAGGAACCGTCGGCAAAGCTCCACAGCATCAACGCTAAACGTGATTTACCTGAGCTGCTCATCACCCGTCTGGCATACAACAGACAGATACCTATGCTCGGTATCTGCCGCGGAATACAGACCCTTGCCATAGCCCTCGACGGTGAGGTGGAACAGGATATTTATGAGAAAGGAGCGAAGATTAAGCACAGTCAGGACGCGGACCGCTCCGAGCCGACACATACCGTGAAGCTCGCGGAGGGAAGTATACTGCACGCGCTGTACCGCTCCGGCACCATAGCCGTCAACACATTCCACCACCAGGCCGTGAGAAAGGCTGGACCGCGGTTCCGGGTGACGGCAGTGGCTCCCGACAACGTCATAGAAGCCATCGAGAGCAGTGAGTTCAAGCCTATCATGGGAGTACAGTGGCATCCGGAATGGCTCGGCGATGAAGGACAGAAAATATTCTCCTGGCTCGTAGCACAGGCCAGCAACTTCTACATTGCCAAGAACGTGCAGAACAGGATCCTCACCCTCGACACCCACTGCGACACACCAATGTTCTTCCCGCAAGGAGTGGAGTTCAGCCACCGCGACAGCCGTATCCTCTACGACCTCCATAAGATGACCGAAGGGCGACAGGATGCTGTCATCATGGCGGCGTATCTGCCACAGCCGAAGATAGGTCAGCGCTTCTCGCAGAACATCGACCTCACGGGTATTTCGAAGTTCAACCCCGACTTGGCCGAAAAGTATATCACTACGAAGGACGTGGAGACATCAAAGGGCACTGTCACCGAGCGGACCATAGCCCCCAACGACTATGCTGACCTAATATTCGACAAGCTGGAGAGCATCGTCCGCGACAACTCACAGTATATCAGCATAGCAAGAACACCAACCGACCTCTATGAGGACAAGCGAAAGGGCCGTAAGAGCATAATGTTCGGCATAGAGAACGGACTGGCCCTGAACGGTGACTTACGTAACGTGAAGCATTTCGCTCAGCGTGGTGTCGTCTACATCACTCTCTGCCACAACGGCGACAACGACATCTGCGACTCAGCCCGTGGCTGTAACACATACAACGGAGTGAGCCAGTTCGGTGAGAAGGTCATCAAGGAGATGAACCGCTGTGGCATAATGGTCGACCTGAGCCATGCCGGGGAAAAGAGCTTTTACGACGCACTGGACATCAGCAGTATGCCGATAGTGTGCAGCCACAGCAATTCCAAGGCACTGTGCGACGTTCCCAGAAACCTCACCGACGACCAGATGCGTGCCCTTGCCGCAAAGGACGGTGTCGCCCATATCACCCTTTTCCATGGCTTCCTCAAGAAGGAGGGCGAGGCTACTATCCTCGATGCTGTGGCTCATCTGGAACACGCCATCAAGATTATGGGCATCGACCACGTTGGTGTGGGCACCGACTTCGACGGCGACGGCACCGTCCGCGGTATGGCCGATGCCAGCGAGATGATAAACTTCACCCTGCAGCTCCTCCGCCGGAAGTATTCCGAGCGCGACATTGCAAAGATATGGGGCGGCAACTGGCTCCGCGTTATGGCACAGGTACAGGCAGTAAGAAAGTAAGAAAGTTTTAGACAAAGCCAATACTGAAAGAATACAAATGACAAGGAAAATGAAAATAATCAGCGGCATCGTTGCCGTGGCACTGCTCGGAGGTGGCTATAGTTGGAAGCTTTACAAGGATAACCAGGCTGCCACGGTCGCCGCTGACGACAGTGATACCATTGCCGTGGCTCCCGTGGGCCCACAGTTCAATGCCGATTCGGCCTACGCGTTCACAAAGGCACAGTGCGACTTCGGTCCGAGAACGATGAACTCCACGGCACATGACAAATGTGGCGAGTGGATAATAGGGAAGTTCAAGTCCTACGGACTGGAAATCAGAACGCAGAAAGCCGACCTAAAGGGCTTCGACGGTACCATCCTGCACTCCACAAACATCATTGCCAGCTACAACCCGAAGGCTGCCACACGCATTCTCGTCTGCGCGCACTGGGACAGCAGACCATGGGCGGACAACGACCCGGACGAAAGCAAGCATAAGGAACCGGTGATGGCGGCCAACGACGGTGCCAGCGGTGTGGCAGTGATGCTGGAACTGGCACGTAACCTCGCGGCCGACAAGAAGCTGGATAAGAACTATGGCGTCGACTTCGTATGCCTCGACGCTGAGGACTGGGGACAGGACAGCATAGAGGACAGCTGGGCACTCGGAGCACAGTACTTCGCTGACCATCAGCCGGAGGGACTCTCCTGGTCATACGGCATTCTCCTCGACATGGTTGGTGGCGAAGGTGCACAGTTCTATCAGGAACAGATGTCGCAACATTATGCTCCCGACATTGTAGCTAAGGTCTGGGACGCCGCATCGGCGGCCGGCTTCTCGGCTTACTTCCCAACAGCATCGGGCGGAGCGGTTACCGATGACCATCTGCCACTGAATAAAGCTGGCATCCCTACCGTCGACATAATCCCGTTTTACCGTGACCTGCCCGACAACTCCTTCGGACCAACATGGCACACGACCCACGACACGATGGAACATATCGACAAACGCACGCTAAAGGCCGTAGGACAGACCGTCATCCAAGTGCTCTATTCCGAAAGGAGCTAATACTCTATTCCGAAAGTAGCTAATGCTCTATTCCGAAAAGAATTAATGCTCTATCCCGAAAAGAACTAATAATGTCCTTTCCGGGAATAAAACAGGCTCCTTCCAGAGCTATCCTTCAACACTCTAAAAGCTATCCTTTCAAACTATAAAAGCTATGCTTTTTCTTTCTAAAAGGATAGCTTTTAGAATGTTACCACGAAACACCTATCTTGTAACATTTATTTCAATCTAAACGAAATAAATGGTACTTGAAAATCACTATTAGTTTTATTTATCTGAATTTTCGATTAATTTGTAGCGATAATACCCACTCTAAAGCTAATTATCTATAAATCAGTAAATATTTAGTTTGCTATGTTTTGCCATTTCACT
>ONDK01000045.1 GCA_900316565.1 uncultured Prevotella sp.
CACGCAATACTGAGGCCCTAGACTGCCGACTGCAGGGTGCGGCTAGGTAGGGTTAGGGGCCGTCCGCAATCCGAAGGAGTATAACCGTCCGTCCGTAATTCAAAGGCCCTCAACCGGACGGCCACAAGGGCCGCCCCTGCAAGTGGAATAGTCTCCCTTGAGGCCACGCAATACTGAGGCCCTAGACTGCCGACTGCAGGGTGCGGCCCTTGTGGCCGTCCGTAATCCGAAGGAGTATGACCGTCCGTACGCAATCCGAAGGAGTATAACCGTCCGTCCGTAATTCAAAGGCCCTCAACCGGACGGCCCCTAACCCTAACCCTACGTAGCCGCACCCTGCAAGCGGATATCCGCCGAAAGAGTGGGATCTTCATATTGAACGCCCTACTTCTATACCTTCACGATAGAGTAATAAAAGCGAATAATTTTTCATCTTTTCTTTTTTATGCTATTTAGTTTGCCATTATCAAAAATTACTTGTACCTTTGTGCCAAATAATTAAAATTGCGCGGTTAATATATGAAAAAACTCCTTTTAAGCTTTGTCGCATGTGCCATTATAGCCATTATGGCAGGATGCGGTTCGAGTAAGAATGTGCCTTATTTTACTAACATCGACTCGGTGAGCCTGGCGGCATCGCGCGGTCTTTACGACGCTCATATCATGCCTAAGGACGAGCTGTCGATTACGGTCATCACCACGGACCCGCAGGCCAGCGTTCCGTTCAACCTTGCCGTCCAGCCGTCGATAGGCTCGAGCGGTCAGATTTCTACCGGTGGCGGTTCCCTGCAGGGTTATCTTGTCGACAATGACGGTTTCATCGACTTCCCTATCGTCGGCAAGCTCCATGTGGAGGGTCTGACCAAGACAGAGTGCGAGGAGCTTATAAAGGGAAAGATAAAGCCTTACTTGGCCAAGGGTGAGAACCCTATCGTTACGGTTAACATGGCCAGCTACCGTGTGACGGTCCTCGGTGAGGTGGGCTCGCCGAAGGTAGTGCCTGTCTCCACTGACAAGATGAGCATCATGGAGGCCCTTGCCTCCGCCGGCGACCTTACCATCTACGGCCGCCGCGACAATGTCCTCCTTATCCGTGAGGACGCCCAGGGTCAGAAGCACCAGTACCGTTTGAATCTCAACGATGCCAATCTAATAAACTCACCTTATTATTACTTGCAGCAGAACGACATTATATATGTCCAGCCTAACGAGGTCAAGGCCAAGAACTCCGCCATCGGCAGTTCGACGACTATCTGGTTCTCGTTCATCGGTATCGTAACATCAGTGGCCTCTCTGCTTGTGAACATCTTGAGAGACTAACATTTAGGATAATACTTTGGGGAAATAAACAGAAATGGAGAAGAACATTCATGAGGATTGTGGAGTAGCGCTCATCCGCCTGCTGAAGCCGCTGGAATACTATCAGCAGAAATATGGTACGTGGCGCTGGGCGCTCAACAAGCTCTATCTGATGATGGAAAAGGAGCACAACCGTGGACAGGAAGGTGCCGGCATAGCTGCCGTGAAGTTGCAGTCGGAGCCGGGACATGAGTATATGTTCCGTGAGCGTGCCGAGGGCAAGGATGCCATCACGGAGATTTTCGGAAATATCCAGCGCGACTATGCCGACTACTCACAGCAGCAGGTCCTTGACGTCGATTTTGCCAAGGAGAACCTGCCTTTCGCCGGTGAACTTTATATGGGCCACCTCCGGTATTCCACTACCGGAAAGCGTGGCCTTTCTTATGTCCACCCGTTTCTAAGGAGGAACAACTGGCGTGCTAAGAACTTGTGTCTCTGCGGCAACTTCAACATGACGAACGTTGAGGAGATTTTCAATACTATCACCAGGCAGGGGCAGCATCCGCGGATATACAGCGACACATATATTCTTCTTGAGCTCATGGGCCATCGTCTGGACCGTGAGGTGGAGCGCAACTTCCAGGAGGCTGAGAGACTCGGACTTAAGGACTGCGACATCACGCAGTATATCGAGGACCACGTCCTGATGTCCAATGTGCTGAAGTCTGCGATGAAGGACTTCGACGGCGGTTATGTCGTCTGCGGTCTCACCGGCTCAGGAGAGATGTTCTCCATGCGCGACCCGTGGGGTATCCGTCCCGCGTTCTACTATAAGAACGACGAGATGGTAGTGCTGGCCAGCGAGCGCCCCGTGCTGCAGACCACGTTCGACCTGGAGTGCGGCGACATCCGGGAGCTTCAGCCCGGTCAGGCCCTTATCGTCAATAAGCACGGCGATGTCGTCCTGAAGCAGATCCTCGCCCAGCGCGGCGATGCGGCGTGCTCCTTCGAGCGTATCTACTTCTCGCGCGGCTCCGACACCGATATATATAAGGAGCGCAAGAAACTCGGCCGGCAGCTCACGCAGCCTATCCTTAAGGCCGTGGACTACGACACCGAGCACACCGTCTTCTCCTATATCCCGAATACCGCCGAGGTGGCCTACTATGGTATGCTCGACGGCTTCAAGCTCTACAGCAACGAGGAGAAGATACGCAAGATACAGCTGTTGGACCATAAGCCCACTGACGACGAGCTGCGCGGCATCCTTCATCAGTTCGTGCGCTCGGAGAAGGTGGCGTGGAAGGACATCAAGCTCCGCACATTCATCACCGAGGGCAGCGCCCGCAACGACCTGGCCAGCCATGTCTACGACATCACCTACGACTGCCTGGAGCCCGGCAAGGACAATCTCGTCATCATCGACGACTCCATAGTACGCGGAACGACCCTTAAGGAGAGTATCCTCAGAATCCTCGACCGTCTCCATCCCAAGAAGATTGTCGTCGTCTCGAGTGCGCCGCAGATACGCTATCCCGACTACTACGGCATCGACATGCCGCGTCTGGAGGAGTTCTGCGTCTTCCGTGCCACAATAGAGCTTATCAAGGAGCGTGGCATGCTGAAGCTCATCGACGACACCTACCGTGCCTGCAAGGAAGAGCTTGAGAAGCCCAAGGGTGCTGTCATCGCCAACCGCGTGCAGGACGTCTACAGGCCGTTCACCGTTGAGGAGATAAACCGGAAGATTGTCGAGATGCTCCGTCCCGAGGGCATGACGACCCCCGTGGAGCTCGTCTACCAGAGCATAGAAGGCCTTCACAAGGCTATCCCGGAGCATAAGGGCGACTGGTATTTCACCGGCAACTATCCCACCCCCGGCGGCATGCGCCTTGTCAACCAGGCATTTGTCAAGTTCGTTGAGAATGTCTATCAGAAGGAGGCGAAGTTCTAAGACACGGGAGAGAGGAGGAACAAAGAGAAAAATGAAATAATGAGAGACGGAAGCGGACAACGCCCCTGCCCGGATGCCAAACGGCCGAAGGGTTGTTACCGCGTTTCTATCTATCAATGACAATATATTAACAATGAGGAACGTAACATTAGTATTAAGTGACGGAACAAAGTTCCACGGCAAGAGTTTCGGCTATGAGCAGCCCGTTGCCGGGGAGGTGGTGTTCAACACGGCGATGATGGGCTATCCCGAGAGCCTTACCGACCCGTCGTACGCAGGGCAGCTGCTGACGATGACCTTCCCGCTGGTAGGCAACTACGGTGTGCCGCCATTCACCTTCGAGAAGAACGGCCTGCCGACCTTCATGGAGAGCGACAAGATTTATGCCTCGGCAATCATCGTTGCCGACTACAGTGAGCAGTACAGCCACTGGAACGCGGTGGAGAGTCTTGGCCACTGGCTAAAGCGCGAGCATGTCCCCGGCATCACCGGCATAGACACCCGTGAGCTGACGAAGGTGCTCCGCGAGCATGGCGTCATGATGGGCAAGATACTCTTCGATGATGAGCCCGACAATGTGCCGCAGGCCGATTACGAGGGGGTGAACTTCGTCGACAAGGTCTCCTGCAAGGAGGTTATCCGGTATAATGAAGGTGCGGGAAAGAAGGTCGTCCTCGTCGACTGCGGCGTGAAGGCCAACATCATCCGTTGCCTTATAAACCGTGGCGTGGAGGTGATACGTGTCCCCTGGAACTACGACTATACGTCGATGGACGTCGACGGACTGTTCCTTGCCAACGGTCCCGGCGACCCGGACACATGTTCTGATGCCGTCGAGATTATAAGGAAGTATATGAGCCAGTCGGCGAAGCCTATCTGTGGTATCTGCATGGGCAACCAGCTCCTGGGCAAGGCCGCCGGTGCCACCATCTATAAGCTGAAGTACGGACACCGCTCCCATAACCAGCCGGTGCGCCTCGTAGGTACCAACAAATGTTATGTTACGTCCCAGAACCACGGTTACGCCGTCGACAGCAAGACGCTGGGCAGCGACTGGGAGGAGCTGTTCGTGAACATGAACGACGGCTCCAACGAGGGTATCCGCCATAAGACGAACCCCTGGTTCTCCTCACAGTTCCATCCGGAGGCTTGCTCGGGCCCTGTGGACACGGAGTTCATGTTCGATAAATTCGTAGAAACACTTAAATAACACAATCCCTTCAATATTTCAATTCTTTATGAAAGACGAAAATATTAAAAAAGTCCTACTGTTAGGTTCTGGCGCATTGAAAATCGGTGAGGCCGGAGAGTTCGATTATTCCGGCTCACAGGCATTGAAAGCATTGAGAGAGGAAGGTGTTAAGACTGTTCTCATCAATCCTAATATTGCAACAGTGCAGACATCGGAGAACGTTGCCGACCAGATTTATTTCCTACCCGTGCAGCCCTTCTTCGTAGAGAAAGTCATAAAAAAAGAACGTCCCGACGGCATCCTGCTGAGCTTCGGCGGTCAGACGGCCCTCAACTGTGGTGTGGAACTGGAGCGCCAGGGCATACTGGAGAAGTATGGCGTGCGTGTCCTGGGCACACCGGTGAAGGCCATCATGAACACTGAGGACCGTGAGCTCTTCGTGGAGCGCCTCGACGAGATAAACGTGAAGACCATAAAGAGCGAGGCCTGCGAGACCATGGAGCAGGCCCGGAAGGCGGCGCAGGACGTGGGCTATCCGGTCATCGTCCGTGCTGCTTACGCCTTGGGCGGACTGGGCTCCGGCTTCGCTGACAATGAGCAGGAGCTGAATAAAATCTGTGAGAAGGCCTTCTCCTTCTCTCCGCAGGTATTGGTGGAGAAGAGCCTGAAAGGATGGAAGGAGATAGAGTATGAGGTGGTGCGCGATAAGTACGACAACTGCATCACCGTCTGCAACATGGAGAACTTCGACCCGCTGGGCATACACACCGGTGAGAGTATCGTTATCGCTCCGTCGCAGACATTGTCGAACTCTGAGTATCATAAGCTCCGCGCACTGTCGATAAAGATTGTACGGCATATCGGTATCATCGGAGAGTGCAACGTACAGTATGCCTTCGACCCGCAGAGCGAGGACTACAGGGTCATAGAGGTCAACGCGCGTCTGAGCCGCTCCTCGGCTCTGGCCAGCAAGGCCACGGGCTATCCCCTTGCCTTCGTGGCCGCAAAGCTCGGCATGGGCTATGGTCTTTTTGAGCTGAAGAACTCCGTCACCAAGACGACATCGGCGTTCTTTGAGCCGGCACTGGACTATGTGGTCTGCAAGATACCACGCTGGGATCTGTCGAAGTTCCGCGGCGTCGACAAGGAACTGGGCTCGTCGATGAAATCCGTCGGAGAGGTCATGGCCATAGGCCGTAACTTCGAAGAGGCCATACAGAAAGGTATCCGCATGATAGGGCAGGGCGTCCACGGCTTTGTGGAGAACAAGGAACTGAAGGTCGACGACATCGACGAGGCTCTTAAGGAGCCTACCGACAAGCGCGTGCTCGTCATCTCGAAAGCTATGCACAAAGGTTACACCGTTGACCAGATACATGAGCTGACAAAGATAGACCGCTGGTTCCTCTATAAGCTTAAGCATATCATCGATATCGACGAGAAACTCAAGAAGTGTAATGTCAACACCCTGCCCAAGGAACTGCTCCGTGAGGCAAAGGTCTATGGCTTCACCGACTTCCAGATAGCCCGCGCCGTGGGCCTGGAGGAGGAATACCATAACATGCACAAGGCACTACTCGTTGTCCGTAACCTGAGAAAGAACTACGGCATACTGCCTGTCGTGAAGCAGATAGACACCCTTGCCGCCGAGTATCCAGCTCAGACCAATTATCTCTACGTCACCTATGCCGGCGTGAAGAGCGACATTGAGTTCTCCAACGACAAGCGCAGCGTCATCGTCCTCGGCTCCGGCGCTTATAGAATAGGCAGCTCGGTGGAGTTCGACTGGTGTGGCGTGCAGGCCCTGAACACCATCCGTAAGCAGGGTTACAAGAGCATAATGATAAATTATAACCCTGAGACAGTGTCGACGGACTATGACATGTGCGACCGGCTGTACTTCGATGAGCTCACCTTCGAGCGGGTCATGGACATCATCGACATGGAGAACCCGCATGGCGTCATCGTCTCCACCGGCGGACAGATACCTAACAACCTGGCCATGTACCTCGACGCGGAGAATGTTCCTATCCTCGGTACGGCGGCAAAGGATATCGATAACGCTGAGGACCGTGCGAAGTTCTCGGCCATGCTGACAAGAAACCATATCAATCAGCCCGAATGGAGTGCGCTGACAAGCATGGAGGACATCGACAAGTTCATAGAGCGCGTCGGCTTCCCGGTGCTCGTCCGTCCAAGTTACGTGCTCTCAGGAGCAGCCATGAACGTCTGCTCCAACGAGGAGGAGCTGCGACGCTTCCTCCAGCTTGCCGCCAACGTCAGTGAGGACCACCCGGTAGTGGTCAGCAAGTTCATAGAGCATGCAAAGGAGATAGAGTTCGACGCTGTGGCAAAGGATGGTGAGGTGCTCGCCTACGCTATCTCGGAACATATCGAGTTTGCCGGTGTCCACTCCGGTGATGCCACCATACAGTTCCCACCGCAGAAACTTTATGTGGAGACCGTGCGCCGCATCAAGCGAGTGTCGCGTCAGATAGCCAAGGACCTGCATATCTCCGGTCCGTTCAATATTCAGTATATGGCCCGCGAGAACGATATCCTCGTCATAGAGTGTAATCTCCGTGCAAGTCGTTCGTTCCCGTTCGTCAGCAAGGTTCTGAAGTTGAATCTCATCGACTTGGCTACAAAGGTGATGCTCGGCGTTCCCGTAGAGAAGCCAAGCAAGAATCTGTTCGACCTCGACTATGTGGGTATCAAGGCCAGCCAGTTCTCCTTCAACCGCCTGCAGAAGGCCGACCCGGTGCTCGGCGTCGACATGAGCTCTACCGGTGAGGTGGGATGCCTCGGTGAGGATACCAACGACGCCCTGCTGAAGGCTATGCTCTCCGTGGGTCAGCGTGTTCCGAAGAAGAATATCCTGCTCTCAACGGGTGCAGCTAAGGAGAAGGCTGAGATGCTCGACGCGGCAAAGATGCTCCTTAGCCATGGCTATAAGCTCTATGCCACAAGTGGTACGAGCAAATATCTTACAGAGAATGGCGTGGAGAACACGCTCGTCCACTGGCCCAGTGAGGAGGGGCAGGAGCCTCAGGCTCTCGATATGCTCCACAAGAAAGAGATAGACCTTGTGGTCAATATCCCGAAGAACCTGACGGCTCATGAGCTTACAAACGGCTATAAGATCCGCCGTGCGGCCATAGACCTTAATGTGCCCCTTATCACCAACAGCCGTCTTGCATCGGCATTCATCAATGCTTTCTGCAACCTGTCGCTCGATGATATAGAGATTAAGGCTTGGGGAGAATATTAATAAGATAGTAGAAGATTGAGAAGACTGGGGCGTGAGCGCGCAACGGCTATAGTCCGTGCCATCAGCTCGCCCTCCTGTCTTCCCAATTAAGGTGTTCAATTTGTTGTACTCATTTTTGCTCAGGAACGGGATAAGTGCATCGTAGTGGCACTGGGACTATTCACCCCCCCCCTTCTTATTTTACGGGAGTAACACCCGCTTGCAGGGTGCGGCTAGGTAGGGTTAGGGGCCGTCCGTAATCCGAAGGAGTATGACCGTTCGTCTGCAATTCGAAGGAGTATAACCGTCCGTCCGTAATTCAAAGGCCCTCAACCGGACGGCCACAAGGGCCGCCCCTGCAAGCGGAATAGTCTCCCTTGAGTCCACGCAATACTGAGGCCCTAGACTGCCGACTGCAGGGTGCGGCCCTTGTGGCCGTCCGAATAAAAATATATTAGACATAATGTGGCGGACGGCCCCTAACCCTACCTAGCCGCCCCTGCAAGCGGATATTTGCCGAAAGAGTGGGAACTTCATATTGAACGCTCTATTTCCCAATCTTTTTTGTTTTTATTTTATTTTGAAGAGTTTATGTTTTCAGGAATAGTAGAAGAGATGGCTACGGTAGTGGCCATAAAGCATGACAAGGAGAATATCGACTTCACACTGAAGTGTTCATTTGTCGACGAGCTTAAGATTGACCAGAGCGTGGCACATAACGGTGTGTGCCTTACGGTGGTCGACATCAAGGACGGCACCTACACGGTAACGGCGATGAAGGAGACCCTCATGCGCAGTAATCTGGGACTGCTGAAAGTCGGCGACCATGTGAACGTGGAGAGGTCGATGCTTATGAACGGACGACTCGACGGACATATCGTCCAGGGACATGTCGATGAGACAGCCAAGTGCGTGGAGATGAAAGACGCTGATGGCAGTACTTATTTCACGTTCGAGTATAAGCTCGATAAGGATATGGCACGACGTGGATATTTCACCGTCGACAAAGGGTCGGTGACCGTGAATGGTGTCTCGCTGACGGTCATAGCTCCCACTGACAACACGTTCACTGTAGCCATAATCCCTTATACGCGACAGAATACTAATTTCAAGGATATAACAGTCGGCTCAACGGTGAACCTGGAGTTCGATATCCTCGGAAAATACATTGCGCGACTGAGACATTTCGAGGGCGAATAGGCTAATGTAACGTCCTGTTCATGTTCTCATTTTTTATAGGCTTATCCCCATCCTCCTAGCGTGGTTCCATCAATTGTTCATATCGTTTATCCTCTTGGTGTGGTTCCATCAATTGTTCATATCGTTTATCGGGTGTTAGGATGGGGATAACCCCCATCCCTACATTGTCGGACATTCCATTGAATGGTTCGCGGTTTTTGCCGTTCTCACATTAGTCACCTGACTAAACCGTAAATATGTTTAGGACAATTCCAGCAGTTCCTTAGGAGTCTTTATCAGGTGTGTCGCACCATGGCTGATGAGAAAGTCCTTATCGCGGAAGCCCCACAGAACGCTGATGCACGGAATTCCAACATTCTTCGCGGTGTCTATATCCACATCGCTGTCGCCGATATATATAGAGCCTTCCTTGCCAACACCCAGTTGCCGCATAGCTTCCAGGACAGTGTCGGGAGCCGGCTTCTTATGGATGTTCTCACGTTCTCCTATCGCCACCTGTATCGTCTCAGGGAAGAAATGCTTTGCAAGCTCTTGCGTTGCGGCATAGAACTTATTGCTTACTATGGCCAGTTTCTTTCCTCTCCTCTTCAGTTCGGCAAGAACCTCAGGAATGCCCTCGTAAGGCTTTGTCGTGTCAAGGCTGTGCTCGAGATAGTGTCTACGGAAGGTGGCATAGGTCTCATCAAATTTCGGATTCTCAAGGCCGTCGGGGATGGCCCGTTCCATCAGTTTCTTTACACCATTGCCGACAAATCTCCGGACATCTTCTACAGAATGCTCCGGCATTCCCGCCGAACGAAGTGCATAATTGGTACTTGCTGCGAGGTCATTAAGTGTGTTGAGCAGCGTTCCATCCAAGTCAAAAATAAAGTTATCCATAATCTTTTTATCCGTGAAAGGTTTTTCCTGCTTGAGTCAGGAAGCAGTCTTTTTCGTGTTTGTCAAATGTGTCTGTATTTTATCTTTCTTTGTTTCTGAAGCTTCTGACTATCATCGTCTTCACCTTGTCTGTGAACTGGTTGTTACTGATAAGGGCGTCTATCGTCGGCTCCATCCGGAATTTCCATTGGTTGTAGGCATCGTACGGCGCGTTTATCCTTAGGGAATAAATATCTGAGCGGCAGAGGTTGGCGTCCATGGAAAGCCAGTCCTGGAGACTGAGAAGACAAATCATTGATGGACAATACAGATGCCGTGATATTATCTCCTCCGCTATGTGTGGCGGTAACTGTCGTGGTGCCCGTCCTTCCTTCTGCAGCATCTGTTGCCAGAACCTCTGTGTGCGACCCGCGTCTTCAGTCCACCAAAGGCGCAATGGTGCCATGTCGTGGGTCGTGGGAACGGCGATACTGCGGTAGGGGTTAGCGCTGAGGTGTGCGAATTCCTCACCGTGGCGTTTGGGCATCGACTGCACTTCGAGAGACAGGATACGTTTCTCGTCGAGGACCCCCGCCACACATGCAGGCAACATGCCGAGGTCCTCACCGCATATCAGCATCCGAATGCCGCGGAAGGTCATGTCGATTTTTCTCTTGGCGAGGTTCTCCCAAAAGGCGTTGTGCCGCTCATAATAGAAGTTGTTATAGAGCCGCATGAAAGAGTCCTTCTCCTCTGCCCTGAGTGTGGAGTAAACGGGCTCGTTGAATACACCGAACCGGGGATAATACATTCCTTCTCTGTATGGGTCCTCAAGGAAGAGGACATTGGCGCAGAGATGCATCAGCCCGTCTCTTATCCACTGGCTGTTCTCGTCATTGCGGCCTTCGAAGTGGCGTCTTATCTTGAGTTGTGTGTCGTATTCCGGTTTGAGGGAATAGAGATGATAAGGCATCGCGTCGAGGAAGGTCTCACGAACGTAGTCGGTGTGAATGCCAAAGAACTGATACAGAATGTCATCGTTGATGAACGGACGCGTGTACAGGTCTTTGTGAAAGTCCATGCCGTAGTCGCGGATCTCCTTCTCACTTATCGGCATCGAGGGAGAGAAATGTCCCATGGATGTCCATAGCTGTTCCTCCGGTATCTCCCAATAGCGGAAGAAGGATACGATATGGTCTATGCGTGCGGCATCAAAGTAATCCTCCATTCCCTTCAGGGCGCTGTTAAGATAGCCGGCTACAGGATGGCCGTCATCAGGATACCAGTCGAAGGGCGGCATTCCCCAGTCCTGACCCTTAGGCTCGTCGGCAGAGGGCGGGTTGCCTAACTTCATGTGGAGGTGGAAATACTCAGGATGAACCCATGTGGCGACACTGTCGCGGTAGACGCTTACCGGCAGGTCTCCGCTGATGCCGACGCCTTTGGAACGTGCGTAGTCAGCGGTGGCTTTGAACTGACGGTGCAGATGATACTGTGTGAAACATGAGAGGTCTACATTATAGCGGAAATCCTTGTCTGTGTCGTATAAGGTGTGGAGCTTCTGCTCGTCATAAATGGCGTACTCATTCCAGTCTGAGGTGCGCGCGGTGTGGAAATGTTCGCGGAGAGCACAGAAAGCGGCGTAGCTATATAGCCATGACGCGTTCTTCCGGGCGAAGGCCTTATAGCTGTCGGAAGCCATATCGCTTTCCCCTCGTTGCTGGAAAAACAAGTGTAGGTAATGGAGTTTCAGCCTGTCTACAGCTTCGTAGTCGGTATATTCGAGTGCGTTGAGTTCTCGCCTTTGTCTGTTGAACTTAACCTTGTCAGTGTTGCTTTTCAACTCTCCCAAGTCATTGAGGTCGATATAATGTGGATGAAGCGCGTGGAGGGATATGCAGTCATAGGGATGTGAGTCCGACCATGTATGTGTTGTCGTAGTGTCGAAAACGGGGAGAAGCTGTATCACTCGCATTCCCGTTGCCGAGGCCCAGTCGACGAACCTGTGTAAATCACCGAAGTCGCCGACGCCGAACGACTCCTCGGTGCGAAGGGAGAACAGTGGTACTACTACTCCTGCAGCCCGCCATGCTGCCTCCTTTATCCGAAGATTCTCGCCATAGAGCACCAGTACGTCTCCATCGACAAGGCTCGTGATGTCAGCGGTGCGGTTGTTGCCTTCCTCCCATTTGACGATATGGTTTGTCTTGTCGTCGATAACGACGTATTTGTATTCTATCAGAGATGTTATATTCTGGACATTCACGCTCAGCATCCAGTCGTCCTCACCCTTCCGGTGCATCTTCAGAAACATTGACGGACTCCAGTTGCCAAGGGTGGGGTGGTTGCCGCAAATGCCCAGCGACTGTCCTTTCTCCAATTGTGGTGCCAGGACGTGGAAGACAACTGTCTTCCGATATAACGGCATGCGGACATCGCTCAGCCTTTCTGATGGTGTACGGTTATCGCAGGTGCGGCAGAGACGAGACATAAGATGATATTGCAGTGGAATGTCGCGCCAACAATCTGGCATTATATAGTTCTTTGTGGAATCGAAATAATAGCGTCGGGGTACACGGTCCCATTCACGCCGTAGCGCTTTGCCGTCTTGGTCTTCTATGAGGTATGTGTATTCGAAGTAGTCTATATCCCTGTTGCGGCTTTCCATTACAGAGGTCTCCAGCGTCCAGAACTCTCCGTCCAAGGTTTGCATGATTAGGTCATAGGAGCGTTTGCGCCCGTTGGTATAGTGGTAGGCAATGTCTATGTGTACACTTTGCCCCCATTTGGTCAAGTAGTGGATACTGAATGTTAGTTTCATATTTGCAAAGTTAATGCAAACCGAAGACAATACAAAAAATAAAACTCAAAAAAGTTTTATTTTTGTATTGTTGAGGTGCCGCTTAACTTATCTAAAGTTAATGCATTAATGCAAACCGAAGACAATACAAAAAATAAAACTCAAAAAAGTTTTATTTTTGTATTGTTGAGGTGCTGTCCTTTAACGCATGCCGGCGTGCACAATCCGGGCACAGACCTTTTATCATGTAGTTGACAGTTTCCATCTGATACCCTTCAGGCACGTCGACGGACGGAATGGGTGTGTCATAGAAACAGAATGTCCGATGGCATGACTCACAGAAGAAATGCACGTGCATGTCCTCATCATCGTCGACGCCATGACTTGTACACAGCTCATACTCCACCTGTCCGTCACCCGATTCGAACGCATGCACGAGGTGATGCGCCTTAAAGAGCATCAATGTGCGGAAAATTCCTGACTTGTCGATGGTGTGGATTTGTCTTTCCAAGTCGCCCATAGTCACAGGATACCTCTCGGCGCATAATGCTTTTACTATCAGTATGCGGTTTGCCGTGGGCTTTATGCCATGTGCTTTAAGAATGTGTTCTTCGTTATCGGTCATAATGTTGTTTCCTCCTTTACAGATGATGGTCCGTATTTTAGTTCTAAGGCATTGGCGCGTTGCATGGTTCTGTTCATGAACTCCTTGTATTCCTCCGCTTCCGGATTGAACGGACGGTGGCCGAAAGCCTCCTTGACGGGCTTCCATTCTTTAAGATACTCCTTCGCCTTTTCGGAGAAACAGCTTTCCACGAACCTCTCCCAGATATATTCCACTGCCTGTGGGGACGGATGAAGCATGTCGTCCTGATAGAAACGATAGTCGCGCAACTCATCGTTCATTATCTCATAAGCCGGAAAATAATAGGCTTCTCCGTCTTCCACGAGTCTGTCTGCGGCAAGGAGCAGTGTCGCCTTTGAGAGCTGACTCTCATGATACCCGTATTTCCGGTATCTTATCGGACTGACGGTAACCACAATATTTATTTCAGGGCTTATCTCCCGTAGCAAGTCAGCAGCCTTATGTAGATAGTCGTGGCAAATATCGATGGACAGGAGTTCCTCACGAAACAGCTTCTGTGGCCGTTTCCTGCAGTTGTCGACAATCTCTTCTGTAGCTTTCTCTATATATACATGGTTTGTACCAAGGGTAAAGAAAGCCGTTGAAGGAATGAAACAGTGGTCCTCACCGGAGTATTCCTCAATGAAAGCCTTCACGGTGTGCAGGATACTTGCGGGATTGTACATCACGCCATAGGGGTTCCCAATGACGGGAAAGCCCTCCTCCTTAAACCTTTTTCCAAGGTTATCGGCGAAACATGAGCCTACGAAGAGCATCCTCTCACGCGGAAGAATTTCAAACGCAGACTTCTTAATGTCAACAATAGTACGGAATTCCATGTGTGCAAAGGTAGTGGTTTTTATTGTCTATCGTTTAGAAAACTTCTTTTTTCTCCGTTTTTCTTCTCTTTTTTTATAATTTTGCATCCAGGGAATATACACACGACCTCTGTGAGACTGATATTCAGCCCTCAGGCTGTCAGCGTTTTGGAGAGTATGCCTCTCCGAGTCACGGAGTATACTATGCATCTTTAAAATAAAGGAAGTAAAATGACAGAGAAAGAAAAACAGCAGGCTGGCATGCTCTATGATGCCAACCATGACCCGGAGGTGCTCGAAGAACTCCACCGTTGTGAACAGGAATGCTTTGAGATAAACCGAATACCGCCAAACAACCGTGAGGAGAGGTTCCGCCGACTGAAGAAGCTCTTCGGAAAGACCGGTGAGGGCTTCATTGTCGTGGCACCTTTCTTCTGCGACTATGGCTATAACATAAAAGTTGGCGACCATTTCTTCGCCAATGCCTATTGTGTCATCCTCGACGAGGCGGAGGTTACCTTTGGCGATAATGTCTTCATCGCTCCGAGCTGTTCTTTCTATACAGCCGGTCATCCACTCAACGTGGAGCAGCGCAACAGAGGACTGGAATATGCCAAGCCCATCCATGTAGGCGACAATGTATGGATAGGCGGCAATGTTACGGTATGTCCTGGTGTAACTATCGGAAGCAATGTAACCATCGGTGCCGGTTCTGTCGTCACCCATGAAATTCCGGATAATGTCCTTGCCGCCGGCAATCCCTGCAAAGTTATCCGAAAACTCTAACATTAAAAAAAGGCACTACTCTCACGAGTAGTGCCACCATGAAGAATGATTAAAACCGAAGGAGTAATAGAATAAAAAAAATAAACTATACAATAATAAAAGAATGATTTATGTTATCAACCGATTAAAATCAGTGCTGCCATGAAAATCAAACACCCGTACACGAAGTTACGCCAAGCGTCGTAGCTAATGCCGTGAGTATGGATATAGCGATATTGATGATAGTCTTCCATGTTTCCTTTCTCATAATAATGTAATTTAATTTTGTTAATACGAAGGGTTAATTAATATGGGTGACGGAGTTTCCGGAGCGCCCTTTGAGTAGAAGTAGACGATCATGCATCAGTGTCGGCAGCGCCACCACTTTCGGTACCCCCCGTTCCTGTGCCAGTACCCGTGCCTGTGCCGGAACCAGTGCCGGAACCAGAGTCTTCATCAGTCGTGTAGGAGTGAGCAGATGCGAAATCGGAGAAGTTCTTCAGACGAGCACCGTTGACGAACGTACGAGTGCTTACGCCAGCTGTCTTCTTCAGTTCAGGGATGAACACGACATGAACATTCTTTATGTTTTTCACCGTGACCTTGTCCCTGTCGTCGGCAGGCTTGCTGGATATGCCGAGTTTGAAGGTGCCGAAACCAGGGAGCTTCACACGACGGCTATTTTGTAGTGAGCGCGTCATCTCGCCGATAAGTGCCTCAATGACCGCCACGACATCTGCCTTGTGAACCGTACACTTTTCCTCGATTGCCTCTGCCAGCTCGTCGGTACTATCGGTGCCCACCATTGCAGCGCGTGCGTACCACTTACCCTTGTTAGGGTTATTCTTGCGGCAAGATTGGTAAACTTTGTAATAAACTGCCATAGTAATAATAATTTAAGTTAGACATTAGTTTCTGAATTATGCTGCAAAGATAATGGTGAAATCAGTGAAATGCACAAAATCAAATGTTAACATATGTTATAAACAAAACGTTGCCGTTATATCTTCTTGTATGTCAATTGATTACGGCTGCGGTTATTTTCATTTGCGTTTACCGGAAATACGGTTCGCTTGCAACGCAACAGCCGCTTACATTCTGAAATGTAAGCGACTGTTGCGATACAAGTATGTAGGAATAGCGCTATAGGTAAGCCGATATACTTTCGATGATATCAGAACGTTTATTTAGTTCGTTACCGCTGAGATTATAGTCTCCGGAACGACGCACAACACTTTCACACGGACCCCCGTTATTTTGGATAAAATAGCCAAATGCTTGCGCAGATATGCTGCCGACTATTTGCTGCTGCCTCATCGCGTAATACACATCGCTCCAATAAATTTTTTTATGTGAGTGTTTCATATATTCAGCTATTTCACGTATGCTGCGCTCCAGTGGCGACGGTGTTTTTTTTATGGGGCGGTCATAATCCATCGATGGATGTCCATAGACTGTGTGAATTACCCAATGATAAATTACCGTACCGCCGACTATAAGACCGGCGACGGCAAGGGTATTGATTACGAATGTCAGGATGGAAAGGATCATTACTGTACCCCCCAACAAGTTTTGCAAATTTCCCATGTTTGAGGCTAGTTTTAGTTATATCGGTAGCAAAATTATGAAAAAATTTTGATACTTGCAAGTAAATAACCATATTTTTTTTAAATATGTTACGTTACGTTACGTTATATATATTTTTTGTTTTCATCATGCGTTGCTCATGGAATAATTATCACAATAATGTACATGTATACATTAATGTATTATTATATTATTCCCTATAATATTGAGCAAGAGAAAGAGAGAACATGAAACGTAACGTAACGTAACGTAACGTACGTTGTAATTAAAAACGCACCTTAATGTAAGGCTATTTTGTGTTCTTTCTTTTCAATTAGACACATATTTGGAATGGAAAAATAGAAAATCCACCTATAATAAATTGTCCACCTCTGCCAGTTTTCTGCCAACTTGAAAGGGTCAAATCGCTGATATTCAGCCACTTCTTTTGCCAACTTTTTGCCAACTCTGCCAATTACTTGAAAATGCAAGGCTTCATTGCTAACTTTGCACCCGGCATAAGGCCAAAAACTTTATTATAAACCTATTAAACTATTTAATTATGCGTAAAGACCGTAAAACTAGAAGAGAATCAAGAGATGTTGTTACCGTCAAGGTAGAGTTGGGCAAGATGGACTATGACAGGATTATGTCCTCCCACACACGTGTAAGAGGTTCGATTGCCGCAATCGACGCAGAGAACTTCGACTTCAATCCTGGTGCAGAGAGCAAGAATGTCGGAGACCAGCATGAGCAGAACAAGACCCAGTTCGCGAAAACGACGTTATACAAAAACGGCGACATTCGCTTCACGGTGAAAGTCCCGAAAAAAAAGGTTGACGTAATCGAGGACATCATCGACGACGAAGTAGATAACGCTCTCGATTTCATCGAAGACCATTCGCAAAAGGATTAACAAGGAGGTATGACATGTTCAGTTACGTTCAAAATCTCAAATCAAGTAAGACAGGCACGATCACCCCCGATTTCTTCCTTACTGTGCTCAACAGCACAATAGTTAGGGAGAATTGCAATGAGATTGCTCTTGCGTTGGTAGACAGGAAGAAAGGTATAATATCCTCAAAGAAGTTCGAAGAAACTAAACGGAAATATAAGGAGAAGCTGCCAGCCTTCCTTTTCCATGCTACTTTTCCCACGGGGAGGCGTCTCAACTCTCTTGCCAATCCCTCCGGAATGTGCATTTTCGATTTGGACCACTACGACAACCCAAGGGAACTATGGAAGACAATCAGTCCGAGAATAAATGAACTGGGTATCGTACTTGCACACATTACGCCGTCTTGCGAGGGTCTTCGCCTCGTATTTCTCATACCGCATGAATGTTATACAAACAAACGCGGCGAGGAACTGGCAAGGGCGCAGAAGTGGATGGCGGAGCAGCTGGGGCTAAAAGAGTACGACATAAGCGTAAAGGATTACGCACGTCTCTCATTTGCAGTGCCTTCGTCCTATATCCTCTACCTTGACAAGGAGGAACTTTTCGCCGACCACTCGCACAAATTCGCAGATGATAACAATCAAACAGAACAAACAAATGGAACAAAATATGACAGTGATAGTAATAGCTTGGGCAACCCTATTCGTCCTAATAGCCCTTGCGTTGAAAATAAAGAAGGAGGACGACGACAACAAGCCGAACAGGACGATCTAAGGATTTTCGACAACGTCGTCAAGGCGTGCAACCTTACACTTGGCAATCTGACTACGGTTGGCACCCGTCACACATCTATGCTGATTGTGCTGAGCAGCGGTATAACTAAGATGATACCAAGAGATAGGCTGTGGGCTTGTATCGTTCAACGCATGCCTGAGTTCTCGAACGAGAGCGACTGCGTTCAGTTGTTCGACGACTGGTACAAGAATTACGACTCACCCAACAGGCCTTTGAGCCGTCAGATGCAAAGGATATATACTCAGTCACTTAACAAAGTGTCTACCTCGACACCATCAGACAACTTAGAGCAAAATTTCAAGCTCAATATAGAAGCCATGCCGCCGGCATTGCGCTCGTCTCTGATAACGATACCTGAGAATATGCGCATGCCAGTATTGATTTCTTTGCTTCCGCTTGCTGCCACTTATGCGGACCAAGTTACTTACAAGTACTTGAACGGAGACTTGCAGCGTCTTGCTCTCATGTCTTTTGTCGTGGGACCGCAAGCAAGTGGTAAGGGTTCCTGCACTCGCATGGTGAACCTGTGGATAAAGCCGCTGCTTGAAATGGATAATAAAGCCCGCGAAGAAGAAGATGAATGGAACGAAAAAGCGAGGACTAGGAGTGACAGTGAGCAATTGCCCGAAATCCCAAAGGCTGTAATACGTAATATTCCAGTTACAATCTCTAACAAGCAATTGCTGACACGTCTTGCCAATGCCCATGGGCACTGTCTGTATTCGTTCTGCTCAGAAATAGATACTCTGATTCAGACCAACAAAGCTGGTGCTTGGAGTGACAAACTTGCTGTGTATAGATATGCCTTTGATGGGGACTATTGGGCGATGGACTATTCCAATGTCGAGACGATACGTCAGTTCGTCAAGGTACATTATAATTTGTCGCTCTTGGGCACGTTCGGAGGCTTCAGACGTTTCTTCGGAGACGAAAATATAGAGAACGGGCTTGCTACCCGTGTGATGTTGGCGGAGATGCCCGACAACTCATTCATGCCCTTGCAGCCATACTTGCCTATTTCTGCGAAAATGGAACAAGACATAAAGCAAGGGATAACTAAGCTCATAAATGCCAAAGGTGTACACCAGTGCCCTAAGTTATTTAAATTATTCCAAATGTGGTCACAAGATAAGCTAGACGAAGCCCTCGACAACAACGACATAGTCATGGACACTTTTCGCCGCCGTGCGTCTGTCATAGGAATGCGGTGCGGAGTAATACTCGAACTTTTAGACGGTGGGGAAACAGACAGAGTTCTGAAATTATCCCGGCAACTCGCTGATTATATCCTTCACGAACAATGCAAGTTGTTCGGCACTCCACTAACGAAGATTACAAACGACAACTCCATGGTTACTTATAAAGTAAGACCTCGGAAAATCAGAACGATGTTGCCGGACGAATTTGATTATAATACGCTACGAACGTTAGCACCCGATTATTCATTTAATGCTCTGCGCCAACTAATATATAGGTGGGTGAACAAAGGCTTTATTGAAAGAAAGGGAAATGGTATATTTAAAAAAATAAAGTAATCAGTCATGGATATTATATTCGAATTAAAAAGAAAGTATTTCCTCACGAATTCGACAATAGGCGAATTGTCCCTTAACGGTATTATAGTCGCTGGCACGCTGGAGCCTTGTTCTGCGAAGATGTCATCAACGATGCGTCCTGGTATAATTCGGAGGACTAAGAGCCAGTGGGCTCGCAAGGGCAAGCGCATGGCTATCCCAACGGGAACGTATCGTGTGCTGATAACGAAAAGTCCCAGGTTCAAGCGATGGCTTCCGCTCCTGCTGAACGTCCCAGGCTTTGAAGGTATCCGGATTCATGCTGGAAACACGGCGAAAGACACGCAAGGTTGCATCCTCGTTGGTGAGAACATAAACTACTATCTAACTAATAGCGTAAATACTTTAGATGAGCTAATAAAACAGTTCACATGTATATACGCGAGTGGGAAAGGCATACTGCTGAAAATAACGGAATAAGTTTGACACTCGCTGCTCCAAGCTTGATAAAAGGAACAGATTCAATGTGATAATAACACAAAGGAGGGAACCTCTTTGTCTAATTAATGACATAAGAGGTTCCCTCCCTTGTCTAAGTAATATCAGCGAGTTACTTCCCGCATGTATTGCAAGGGGTCCAAGGCTTAAGCTCTTTGAAGAAGTCATGTCCCTTGTCGTCTACAAGGATGAATGCCGGGAAGTCCTTCACCGTTATCTTCCAGATAGCTTCCATGCCAAGCTCAGGATATTCCACGCATTCGATGCTGGTGATGCATTCCTTTGACAGAACAGCAGCTATTCCGCCGATGGTGCCCAGATAGAAACCGCCGTGCTTCTTGCAGGCGTCTGTAACGACTTGTGTGCGATTGCCCTTTGCAATCATCACTAGTGAGCCTCCATGGTCTTGGAATTCGTCTACATACGGGTCCATTCTGTTTGCTGTTGTAGGTCCCATAGAACCGCAAGGATAACCCTCCGGGGTCTTTGCAGGTCCGGCATAGAGAATAGGGTGGTCCTTGAAGTACTGTGGAAGATCCTCTCCCGCATCCAGGCGCGCTTTTAATTTTGCATGGGCAATATCGCGGGCTACTATGATGGTGCCATTCAGGCTGACGCGTGTGGAAACAGGATATTTCGTGAGTTCTGCGCGAACGGCATCAATGCCCTTGTCGAGGTCTATCTCAATGCCTTTGCCGCCTTCTCCAGGCTTGCGGTATTCCTCTGGTATGAGCTCTCCGGGGTTGTCGTCCATCTTCTCAAGCCATATTCCGTCCTCGTTTATTTTTGCCTTGATATTGCGGTCAGCAGAACATGATACGCCGAGGCCTATAGGACAACTTGCTCCATGGCGTGGAAGGCGTATAACGCGGATGTCGTGTGCGAAGCTCTTGCCGCCGAACTGTGCGCCGAGTCCTATCTCGTGGGCTTTCTCCAGGAGCTTAGCCTCCAGGTCGAGGTCGCGGAACGCACGCCCTGTCTCGTCTCCCGATGTAGGCAGACCGTCATAATATTTGATGCTTCCCAACTTGACGGTCAGAAGATTGCGTTCTGCCGATGTGCCGCCAATGACGAAGCAAATATGGTATGGAGGACAAGCGGCAGTTCCAAGGCTCTTCATCTTCTCTACGAGGAAGGGCAGGAGAGTACCCTCGTTCTGAATGGTAGCCTTTGTCATCGGGTAGAAATAAGTCTTGTTTGCAGAGCCGCCGCCCTTGGCAACCATGATGAAGCGGTACTCAGCTCCTTCAGTAGCCTCAATGTCTATTTGTGCCGGTAGGTTGCAACGAGTGTTGACCTCATCGTACATATTCAAAGGAGCGTTCTGTGAATAGCGCAGATTATCCTGTGTATAGGTGTTGAAAACACCCAGCGAGAGGGCCTCCTCATCGTCGAAGCCTGTCCACACCTGCTGGCCTTTCTCGCCGTGAATGATTGCTGTTCCCGTGTCCTGGCAGAAAGGTAGAACGCCCTTGACTGCTGTCTCGGCGTTACGCAGGAACTGTAAGGCTACATACTTGTCGTTCTCTGATGCCTCCGGATCACGGAGTATGGCAGCCACTTGTTCGTTATGAGCACGGCGGAGCATGAACTCACAGTCGTGGAAGGCCTGCTGTGCAAGGAGGGTCAGTGCTTCCTTGCTTACCTTCAGGATTTTCTTGCCTTCAAATTCGCTTACTGATACGCCGTCCTTCGTCAACAGCCGGTACTCGGTAGTGTCCTTTCCTGTCTGGAACATTGGCGCATACTTAAATTCAACCTGTTTTGCCATAATGTCTAATTGGTCTCTGCCATCTCCCCACTGGATGTGGAGGCGGATCGAAGTCTGCGGCAGAGGCTCTGTTTTAAAGTTAGTTATTTATATCTGTTTATTCTGTCTGTTATTGTTCTGTAGTCCTTCTCTCTGACTCTTTGGAATGTGCGAAATCAGATGCTGACTTTATTGAGGAAGTCGTTGAGGGTCTCCTTGGATACGTCTCCAAGTTTGAATTCCTTCTCGGCATCCTTCTTTATAAGTTCAAGCCATTCCTCACGGGCTGTGGCATAGTCATCGGTGATGCGCGCTTCGTCGTCTTCCGTTATGGATTTTATTTCATAATACTCGGTAATCATCCGGTAGGCCCATGCCCATTCGTATCGTGTGTAGTTGACGCCAATCTCCGCGAAGCGTTCGTTGACGTCGTCGATGGTTTCCAGATTCCCTTCCTTGATATCATCGGTGAGCCGTTGCTCTTCCGTGACGGGGAGAAGTTGTCCTGCGAGATCGTTCCATCTTCCGAGACCTGTCTGCCATGTGGGTTTTCCTTCGAAGCCGTTGTCCTTGGCAACGGACAGCATCCTGCCCATAAAAAGTTTCAGCGCAATATCGTAATAGTGCAGCCCCTTCTGTAACGACGAAGCCTTTATGCACATTCCATGATAGTGGTATTCGGCAACATCATCACCGCTGACCTTTAATATATTCTCCAGTATCTTCTTTCCTCTGAGTATCTCTCCGACAGTAAAAGGAGAGAGCCAGTCAAAGTTTATAATGCTCTTCTGGTTTTCCTTAGGACGCATGTCGCGCATAGGCCATTTCCTGATGTCGCGGTACAGTCCCACTGTGGCTATATTATGCCCCGGGACAAGCCATGTGCGTCCGTTCTCGCCGATAAGATATGAGAAAGGAAGCCCGTCGGTGTGTGGATGTCCCATTAACTTCCCCATGACAACCGAGAAAGCTCCTATCCGTGCCGGCATAAGGAGATAGGAACCGCTTGCTGTCTTCGTTCCTCTTTCGAGCACTCCCCAGTGGATTGGTCCCATCTTGTAAGCATGGTTGGAGAAGTTCGTGGCAGATCCTGCATTGTAAAAAGAAAATTGTCCGCCTATGAGCAATGTACTCTTGTGGTGTGAGGCTGAGAATGGTCCGCAGAAGGCAGCACAAGCCTCGCCGTTTGCCATTACAGTGTTGGCGAAGAAAACGCTCTGTGAGGCTGTGAAGCCGTTGGTAATCTGACATGCTTCACCGACGAAGCAGTCTTGCATCCGTGCTCCATCAGTTATCGAAGACCCATCGGCGACAATGGAGTTCTCTATTATGACGTTTGAGCCTATGAACACACTTGAGTTGATATTGCTCTTAATGGTGCAATCGCTGAGGCGGGTGGCACCGCTAATCTCACACCCGTCGAGGATGACAGAGTTGACGATCTCTGTGGTGTTCACAATCTTCACGTTGTTGCCTATGCAGCCTCTCTCTGGTATGGTGCGCGTTATTTCCTCAATGATAAGCCTGCGAAGGGCGTTGCGTAGGTCAGGGTCGGAGTAGTGGTTCACCATGTATGCAGCTAACTGACTGTTAAGCTTGCGGAAGACTATCAGATTTCCGTCGCCGGCCTCGTCAAGCACAGAGATGAGGTTTCCGTCGCCATAGCTTGCACCTTCTGTCGTTTCCATTGTCGCCAAGTTGACGATGTAACAGTTGTCGCCAATGGTGTAGTCGTTGATGTAGGTGCCGATACGCTCAATGAGGCAGTTGTTGCCGATGGTTACATTACGGAGTGTGGCGTCGTTGATGCCGGAATGACAAAAAAATCCCTTGGTAACCTCGATATCTTCCTGGAGCTTTCCTATACGGATGTTGCCATAGAAGCGTACACGGTGGATATATCCCGGGTCGAAACCGTCCTCGGCAACACCGACGTTGTCCCAGCTCTCAGCCCAACATCCGTTGCTTTCGAGAGTAGAAATCTCTGACGAAGTGAGAGACCTGTAGGTCTGTGTGCTTCCTTCTGTAAGAGGATTGCTTTGGTCGTTCATGTTGTTTGTATAATCGTTCTGTATAATATACTATTCTTCCGGATAAAGAAAATCATTGTACGGGTATTTCTGAACGTGTAGTTGCCGGACTCTCTTGTAAAGCACTTCACGGAACTCTTCAATGTTCTCCTTGCCTTTTGCGGAGATGAAGATGCAGTTCTCGTTCTCACGTGCCATCCAGGTGCGTTTCAGCTCGTCAAGAGTGATGTTCTCTTTTGTCGGTGGCGTGAGGTCGTCAGCTTCCTTCTCCGTCCAATGATAGTTGTCTATCTTGTTGAAAACGATAAGGGTCGGCTTTCCCGCAGCACCTATTTCCTTTAGAGTCTGGTCCACTACCTGCAGTTGCTCTTCAAAGTCAGGATGGGAGATGTCGACAACATGCAAGAGCATGTCGGCCTCGCGAACCTCATCAAGAGTTGACTTAAAGGAATCAACCAGTCCTGTCGGCAACTTCCGGATGAACCCTACGGTATCGGCAAGAAGGAACGGCAGATTCTTTATGACAACCTTGCGGACTGTGGTGTCCAAGGTGGCAAACAATTTGTTTTCTGCAAAGACCTCGCTCTTGGCTAAGAGATTCATAATCGTTGACTTGCCAACGTTGGTATAACCAACAAGTGCTACACGGATAAGACGTCCGCGGTTCTTGCGTTGTGTGGTCTTCTGCTTGTCTATCTCTGCAAGTCGTTTCTTGAGAAGGCTCATTCTTTGCAGGATTATACGGCGGTCCATCTCGAGCTGGGTCTCACCAGGGCCGCGAAGTCCCACGGAACCCTTTCCGCCTCCGGAGCCGGAACCACCTCCCTGACGCTCAAGGTGAGTCCACAGTCGTGTCAGTCGCGGAAGCATATACTGGTATTGGGCCAACTCTACTTGCGTCTTGGCATTAGCCGTCTTGGCACGCATAGCGAAGATGTCGAGTATCAGCGATGTCCTGTCAAGAATCTTCACTTGCAGCTCTTTCTCAATGTTACGGAGCTGTTGGGCTGATAATTCGTCATCGAATATCACCATACCGATAGGATCGTCCGCGTCGTCCTTCTGTTTAATATATTCCTTTATTTCTTCCAACTTGCCTTTACCGACATAAGATGTCATGTTCGGGCCACCGGCGCGTTGCGTGTATCTTTTCACGGTAACGGCACCGGCGGTGTCGGCAAGAAATTCAAGCTCATCCAAATATTCCTTGGTTTTGGCCTCGTCCTGTTGTGGGGTTATAAGTCCTACGAGTACTGCGGTTTCGGCCTTAGCTTCGGAGATAACAAATTCTTTCATTGTTGCATAGTACTATTATAGTGCAAAGTTATAAAAACTTTTCGAGTTTCTGAGTTTATCTGTTTTTAAGTTTCTCTTTTTTGCAATTTTTAGTTTATGATGTTCAAAAAGTCGCAAACGTTTACGTTGTTTTCTGAAAAATATCTCTCGTCTAATTTGATATATATCAACTTTTGTACTAACTTTGCAAACGTTTGAACAACGAAACGATTTCTGAATAACAAATAACTACATAAGACTCAAACTGCTGAAACATTCAAATTAATGGAATAAGCTCCAACGTGATGTTGGAGCTTTTTCTCTTTTACGGGTATTCTGTTTTGTTACTTAAGGTTAGAAAAAAAGAAAGAGGATGGACTGTTAGCTTTGCTAAAGTCCATCCTCTTTGTCTTTTTGTTATTCCGTTCGTCTATTTGTCTTCTAGTTCATCCTTAGATGGCTTTGTGGCAATAACGAAGTAGATTATCAAAGCGATGTAGGCGACGAGTGACAGCAGTTCTGAGAAATGGTTCTCCCACCATTGACTGTAATCAATGCTTACGCCTGCGAACTTCAACAGCGCGGAAACGACACCCATCAGTGCTCCACCGGCAATAAAGCCACTGGCCAGAAGGGTACCCTTGTCCACTCTGGCCTTGTTTGCTTTCTTATCTGTTGTGCGGCTGCCGACATACCAGTTGAGGGCACCTCCCACGAGTAGAGGTATATTAAGCTGAATAGGAATGAACATACCGAGAGCAAAGGCCAAGGCGGGAATTTTGCAACGGTCAAGAATAAGTGCAATAAGAGCTCCGATACCGTATAGGGCCCATGGTGCCCCCTGCCCACTCATGAGCGGCGAAATTACAGCCGCCATAGCGTGAGCCTGCGGAGCGGCAAGTGCATCACCTTTGAAGCCGTATGTCTTATTGAGTAGCATCATCACTCCGGCGACGGTAGCCGCGCTGACGATGGTGCCAAGGAACTTAAAGGTCTCCTGCTTCTTAGGTGTCGTTCCAAGCCAGTAACCAATTTTCAGGTCGGTAATGAATGAACCGGCCATGGACAGTGCCGTGCAGACGACGCCTCCCATGAGTAGCGCAGCGAGCATACCGGCGTTGCCCTTAAGTCCTACAGCCACCATAACGACTGATGCCAGGATGAGGGTCATGAGTGTCATACCTGATACCGGGTTGCTTCCTACTATCGCAATGGCGTTGGCAGCCACGGTGGTGAAAAGGAAGGCTATGACGGCAACAAGGATTATGGCTACCGTGGCGTGCAGAAGATTGAAGTCCATTACGCCAAAGAAGAAAAACGCATATGTTATCAGCAAAACTACAATAGAGCCGAAAGCGATGATGCGGAAGGATATGTCGCGTTGTGTGCGCAACACTTCCTTGTCATTGGCTCCCTTTCCCTTCATCTCTTTTGCCGCAAGGCCTACGGCACTTTTTATGATGCCCCAGCTCTTTACGATACCTATTATGCCAGCCATGGCTATCGCTCCGATGCCGAGACTGCGACCGTAATTTGTAAAGATGTCCTCCGGGCTCATAGCTCCTACGGTAGAAGTTACGGTGGGATCCCACTGGTTCAGTACGGTATCAGGGAAGACTATTGCCATCAATGGCACCACGATCCACCATACAAAGATAGAACCGGCACAGATGATGGCCGCATATTTCAACCCGACAATGTATCCCAAGCCAAGGACTGCGGCACCAGTGTTGACCTTGAAGACAATTTTTGCCTTGTCGGCTATCGTTTCGCCGATGCCTATCATACGGCTGGTGACATTCTCATTCCACCATCCGAACGTGGCCACAACGAAGTCGTAGAGTCCTCCAATGACACCGGCAATAAGTAAAGGCTTTGCCTGGCTGCCTCCCTTTTCCCCGGAGACAAGAACTTGTGTCGTTGCCGTTGCCTCTGGAAATGGATATTTTCCGTGCATGTCTTTCACAAAATACTTGCGGAAGGGAATGAGGAACAGAATGCCGAGGCATCCTCCAAGTGCCGCGGCAAGGAATATCTTGAAGAAGTCAGCCTGCAGATCAAGCATATATATTGCTGGCATGACGAATATACCGCCGGCAACAACAGCTCCCGAGCAGGCTCCTATGCTTTGGATAATGACGTTCTCGCCAAGAGCATTCTTGCGTTTTGTTGCTTGTGAGAGACCTATCGCTATTATGGCGATAGGGATTGCGGCCTCGAAGACCTGGCCTACTTTCAGTCCAAGGTATGCGGCTGCAGCTGAGAAGAGTACTACCATTATTAGACCCCATGACACCGACCACGGTGTCACCTCCCGGTAAGTCTTGTCCGGACCCATTATAGGAACGTACTCCTCACCATCTTTTAGCTCCCGGAAAGCGTTTTCCGGTAATTCAATGTTTTGCTTTTCCTTGCTTTCCATATCTTTTTGTCATGTTTATATACAATTTTTTTCGCATATATTTTGCAAAGTGTAACTATTCAGCCATTCCATTCCGTAGGGGCGGGGTTTATCCCCGCCCTCCCCCCGCAAAACGTATCAAAATATGCGGTCCGTGGGAAATGAAATGATTACCGTCAAGGGGGTTAGTGCGGGGATAAACCCCGCCCCTACTTTGGGTGACATCAATATCCTCACCGCTAACTTCTCCGCTCGTAACTGTCATCCTGTTTTTCTGCCAGCATTCGCTGCATTCGCTGAATAGTTACTGCAAAGTTACAACAAAAAGATAATATATGAAATTTTAATAAGGATAGATTTGATTTTATCCTCTTTTTATTCTCATTCAGATGGGTTAGTGTAAAGACGGCTCCTGTCTTCGTCACTTTTTGGAGATAGGTTTGTAACGTGTTGATAATCAATATTAGTCTACTTTAATATGGGTGTCCAAAAAAGCTTGAAAAGCACTCTGTACCTCTAAAAGGGAATTCTAGAAAATGCGATTCTCACGAGGTGTTTTTGTAAGGCTCACACAGAGACACAGAGACACAGAGAAGGCTTCGCCTTAAAGAGAATACGATGACTTCTGCAATGTGCACGTTTCGTGAACTCTTTACGGCGAAGCCGTCTCTGTGAACTCTATATATAATAAGGTGCCCGTCTCTGATACTCTGTGTCTCCGTGTCTCTG
>ONDK01000030.1 GCA_900316565.1 uncultured Prevotella sp.
CGAGGCTGTGAGGTATCCATTCAGCGCGTGGTGTCTGACGGCTGCAGGGCGCGGCTAGGTAGGGTTAGGGGCCGTCCGCAAGCATATGAATATTGAATTTATGACGGACGGCCCCTAACCCTACCTAGCCGCGCCCTGCAGCCGACGGTCTGACACGGATATTTTATTTAGCGTTTGGAGTCTGACCGTACCCTGCAAGCGGATTACATTCGCTTGTACTTCCTCTCCGAGGCACTGGGTGGACACTATCCTTTCATCTGTCCCCAGACTGCGCTCGCTTCGCTCACTTAGTCTGGGGTTACTGAGAGTGTGCCTCTCCGAGGCACTGGGTGTAATCCCCCATCTGCTTATCTGGATGCGCTCGCTCCACGGAAACCTCTGTCACCAAGTGTAGGGGTGGGGTTTATCCCCATCCTCCAAGCGAAAGAGTCCTCTGTCTCCCAATGTAGTGGAGGGTGGTATCCCCACCCTCCAAGGGTTAAAGGTATTAATAGTTCTGTCTTTTGCTTTTCAAACCTATGTTGCGACAACACCTTCTGTTAGAAGTTCACGCTCAGGTGTGCCATGCAGTTGAATGGTGCTGATGGTGCGAAGCCGGCCTCATAGAGATCATCATAGGTGTATGCCTCCACATTGCCGTTGGCATCCTTGCGGTATCCCGGAGCGGCCCATCCGTTGTTGTCGTACTTCTTTGAGAAGATGTTGTACAGCGTGATGCCCACGGTGGCGTCCTTGATACCCCAGCTCTTGATGGTGAAGTTGTAGGCCAGGTCCACGTTTGTGGTGAAATGGCTGTGAAGCATCATGTCGACATACTGGCGGTTACCGTTTTCGTCATAGCTGTAGTAGCCTTTGAAGTTTGTCGGTGCGAGATACTGCTTGCCGACGAATTGGCTCTGGATGTTTGCCGTGAAGCCTTTGTAGTTGAACGAGAAGATGTTATTGGCGATGACATCCGGAGAGAACGTCAGATGGGTCTCGCCGAGGTTCACGGTGCTGTGGTCGTCGAGCGTTACCATCCAGTCCTTGGCGCGGTTCTTCGAGAAGGTGCCATTGACATCCCAGCGGAACCAGTCCACAGGCTGCCATGCTGCCTCCAGCTCCACGCCGAGGCGGTAGCTCTTTCCTGAGTTCTCGTTCGATGCTTTCATCTCACCAATCTCATCCAGTTCACCGGTGAGCACATACTGGTGCGAGTAGTTCATATAGTAGAAGTTGGCACCGGCGGAGAAGAGACGGCTGTTGTAGCGGTAGCCGAGCTCCCAGTCCTGGAGCTTCTCAGCCTTCAGGTGTGTCACGTAGTTGTCCTGGTAGTCGTTACGTGTCGGCTCGCGGTGACTGATGGCATAGCTGACATAGAGTCTGTTGTGCTCGTCGAGCTGATAGTTGAGTCCAGCCTTCGGGTTGAAGAAGTCGAAGTCGTCGTGTGCCCACAGCTTATTGTCAGGGTTGGAGCCATACCAGTCGCCCGGGTCCTGCAGACGGTATCCCACATGGCGGTACTGGAGGTCCACATAAGCGTTGAGGCCGGGGAGGAATGTCCAGGCTGCCTTGCCATAGACATTGAAGTCGCTCTTCCATGCCTCGTCACGGTAGTACTCGAAGTCAGGATATATAGCGCTCTGAGGATAGTACGGGTTCTTGACCGTTCCGTTGGCGTCCTTGAGCTTCTTGCCGTCAGCATTCTTATATATATAATAAGGTGTAGTGCTCTCCCAGATGACCTTTCCGAAATGTATGCCGTCGTAGCGGTTCCATCCTGTGCCGAGGGTGGCCTTCAAATCCTTCTTGTTGTCGTAGTTGATGCTGGCCACGGCACCGTAGAGGTCGTTGTCCATTTTCTTCTGGCGGACGAGGTCGCCCGTGACATGAGCATAGTATTTGTCGCCGTTGCTGACGATGAAGTTGTTCTTGTCGTCAGAGGCCAGTCCGTAGTCGGCCCATGCCTTTCCGTCCTTATACTCCTCATAGTAGCCCTGTCCCTTCGTATAGTGGAGTGTGGCGTTGAGGGTCCACATGCTGCCGAGCATCTGGTTGAGGATGAGCTGGTAGTTCTGCTGATGGTAGTTGTCGGTCTGTCCGTCATAATACTTCATGTTGCCGTCCTGGTCCCAGTAGACGCCACATGAGTTGTAACGGCGTCCGTAGAGGCTCTGCTCGTATTTCGACGCGTAGTTCCATGCGTGATATGTGCGCTCAGTACCGTTCCAGGTTACGAACTTCACCACTGTCTTGTCGCCGAAGTATCCGCCCTGGAGGAAGTACGAGTTCAGTTTTGTGGAGGCGCGGTCGAGGTAACCTTTTGACCCGATGTTCGACAGACGGCCCTGTAAGCCCCAGTGTCCGCCGAGCAGTCCTGTGCCGAAGCGTACCGTCTCCTTATGTGAGTAGTATGAGCCTGCGCTGAGGTCTATGCCTACGAACGGCTTCACGCCGACATTCTCCGTCTGCATGTTCAGTGTGGCACCGAAGGCACCGGCACCGTTGGTCGATGTTCCCACGCCGCGCTGTATCTGCATGCTTCCGAGCGATGAGGCGAAGTCGCCCATGTTGACCCAGTAGACCTGCGCACTCTCAGCGTCGCTCTGCGGTACTCCGTTGACGGTGATGTTGATACGGCTGGGGTCTATGCCGCGGATACGCAGTGAGGTGTATCCTATGCCGTTGCCGGCGTCCGAGGTCATTGTTACTGATGGCGTGAGGGAGAGGAGATACGGGATGTCCTGTCCGAAGTTCACTTTCTTGATTTGTTTCTGGTTTAAGTCTGTGTAAGCCACAGGTGTGTGTGCGTCGGCACGTGTACTTATGACCTGCACATTCTGGAGCGTCTGCTCCCTGAGCGTGTCCACGCTCTGCGCGCTTACTCCTGCCACACACGACAGTGCGGCACCTAAGAGTACAATCTTTTTCATTGTTACCTTAAAAATTACTACAATAAAATTAAAGGGTTTTGTCCTACCTACGCCGGCATTATCCGGATCAGGTTCATGGGTCTGTTCTCAGCAAGGCCAATAAGCCAAGCACCCCTTAGCTAACATTCTGTTAACCGACTGCAAAGGTACTGCAAACCGAAGACAAAACAAAATGAATTTATTCATTTTTTTTGTTGAGGTGCCGCGTACCTTATTCAAAGGTACTGCAAACCGAAGACAAAATGAATTTATTCATTTTTTTGTTGAGGTGCCGCGTACCTTATCTAAAGGTACTTCAAACCGAAGACAAAATGAATTTATTCATTTTTTTTGTTGAGGTGCCGCGTACCTTTTCGATGATATGTAAAACAAACTGACAATTTTCCCCCTTCATATTTCGATTATTCTGAACGAGACGCTATCACGGCGTCAAATACGCGAAAAATGGCCGTTTTGTATTTCACTGGTAATCAGTATGTTATCAGAAAGGGTGTTCTTGATAACTAAAAAATGGTCCATTTCGGCCCCCAAAGTAAGGCTTATTTGCTTTCTAGGTGTGGTACATTTACGAGGTAAAACCTATGCTTTTACCTCGTAAAACCTATCCTTTTACAAATCAAGTCTCAAATTCCCATGATTTTTCTGAATTTTAAGTGATTTTAACTTCTAGATTGGTCGATTTCCATGACATTATTTTGTAATAAGAATTCATACTAGTGCAGTCTCCCGATCATATTTACTTCCTATTACTTAATAGCGTGAATTTATATATAGCTATATACCATTAGCCCTATAAGCCAACCATTAGGATATAATGATGAACACTACGCGTATGTACCTCTCCGAGGCAAGGAGTAGGGTTCCACCACCTACTTACCACCAGGCTGCACTCGCTGCGCTCGCTTAGCCTGGGGTTACTAAAGAGTGTGCCTCTCCGAGGCACTGGGGTAATCCCCCTTCTGCTTATCTGGATGCGCTCGCTCCACGGAAACCTCTGTCGCCCAATGTAGGGGTGGGGTTTATCCCCATCCTCCAAGCGCAACAGTGACTTACAGCCAGTGAGCGAAGCGAGCGCAGTCTGGGGACAGATCGAAAGTATAGTGTCCACTAAGAGCCTCGGAGAGGAAGTACAAGCGAATGTAATCCTCTTGCAGGGTACGGTCAGACTCCAAACGCTAAATAAAATATCCGTGTCAGACCGACGGCTGCAGGGCGCGGCTAGGTAGGGTTAGGGGCCGTCCGCTACCTACTTGTCGAATATTTATTTTCTTTATTTTGCGGACGGCCCCTAACCCTACCTAGCCGCACCCTGCAGCCGTCAGACACCACGCGCTGAATGGATACCTCACAGCCTCGGAGAGGTTGACTCTCGATAACCCCAGGCTAAGTGAGCGAAGCGAGCACAGTCTGGGGGATAAATCGAAAGGAGAGTGTCAACTCAGAGCCTCGGAGAGGTTCAGACACGTAGTGTGTACATATATAAAGCCATATACCATTAGCCCTATAAGACAACCATTAGGATATAATGATGAACATTACGTGTATGTACCTCTCCGAGGTACGGAGTAGGGTTCCACCACCTACTTACCCCAGGCTGCGCTCGCTTCGCTCGTTTAGCCTGGGGTTACTGAGAGTCAGCCTCTTCGAGGCTGTAAGTTACTGTGGCTCTTGGAGGATGGGGATAAACCCCACCCCTACATTGGCTCAAGTCGCTTCAATTTCTTATAAATCACGTTCTACATTGGCTCAAGTCGCTTCAATTCCTTATAAATCACGTTCTACATTGGCTCAAGTCGTTTCTATTCCCTTATAAATCACTTTCAAGTAACTTTAGAAATTTGAATAGTATAATATCTCGAACTTCGATTCATGCAAATAAACCGCAACTGAAAAGAACAAATCAGAACCTGAATTACTTTATCAGATAGAATAAAATCGGTTATTACAGCTTCAGCACACTGATCATGTCCTCGAGGGCTTTGCGGCGGATTTTTCCCGTCTCGGTCATGGGGATGTGGTCTATATGGACATAATGACGTGGACGCCAGTATTTTGGGAGATACTGTTCACAGATGGCGCGGAGAGGCTGTGGGTCGGCCTCGCTGACCATGACGACCACCTCTCCGAACTTCCTGTCCGGGGTCTTCGTGATGGCGAATGGCTGTCGGATGTGTGGGGCGAGAGCCTTTTCTATCTCTTCTATATGGACCTTTATACCTCCGGTGTCGATGACATTATCCTTTCGGCCGATTACGCGGAACTGTGTGATGTGTTGTCCGCCGACTGTCCTCTGCCGCATCTCCACCACGTCGTTGGTCTTCAGGATACCGTCGTGGACCAGTGGCGCGTCGATGATGAGGCACCCGTCCTCCGCCTGGCTTACTGCTACCGTGTCGAAAGGCGTGTACCACTCCGTGGCCTCCGGGCCGTTGACCTGCCTTAGGGCGATATGCGAGAGCGTCTCCGTCATGGCGTAGCTGCTCCATATATGCCCTGGGAAATCATGAAGTGCTTCCTGCATCTCCCCGTCGACGGCTCCTCCACCGATGATAAGATGGCGGATGGCACGCAGACGTTCCCTTTCCCGTGGCACCTGCAGAGTGTTGTAGACCTGCAACGGCACCATCGCCGCGAAGACCGGCATCGGCTCACCGATGGGATAGACACCGTCGGCAAGCGGGTGTCCGCACGGCTTGACGTCGATGAGGCGCAGATGACGTTCTATGGCTCTGACGACAACCATCTTCCCGGCGATATAGTCGAGGGGCATGCAGAGCAGTGCCGTGTCGCCGCCTTTCAGTCCGAGGAAGTCGCAGGTGATACGTGCCGAGTTGAGCATCTTCGTCTTCTCCACCCACATCGGCTTAGGCTCTCCCGTAGAGCCGCTGGTGTGTACGAGGAGTGTAGGCCTGTCGTCGTTCCATTCGTCAAGAAACTCTTTCAGCGTCATCGCACCGGTGCCTCCTTCGCCTTGTTGTACCACAGCCGGTCGCCACGTATCTCCAGTGGCATGTCGATATTGTCCTTGTAGAGCAGTCCTGTGCCCAGTCCTTGTGGAAAGGTGATAGACGGCCCATAGACCGACGCGCAGAAATGCGCTATGGCGTTGAGTCCGATATTGCTCTCCAATGCCGAGGTAATCCACGACCCTATGCCACGTTCCTTTGCTAGCTCTATCCATTCCCTGCATCCGCTCATTCCTCCGTGCAGGCTGGGCTTCAGGACGATGTATGCCGGATGGATGGTATCAAGAAGCCGTTTCTTCTCATTCCTGTCGTTGACGCCAATGAGCTCCTCGTCAAGGGCTATGGGCAATGGCGACTGACGGCACAGACGGGCCATGACATCCCACTGATGCTGACGGATGGGCTGTTCGATGGAATGTATGCCGTAGGGTGCGAGGGCATTCAGACGTTCCATGGCGTTGTCGGGGGTGAACCCACCGTTGGCATCGACGCGCAGCTCTATCTGCTCCTTTGGAAAATGATCGCGGATATGGCGCACGAGTGTCAGCTCACGTTCGAAGTCGATGGCTCCTATCTTCAGTTTCACACAGTGGAAGCCTGTCCTCAGCTTTTCTTCTAGCCTCCTGTACATCTCCTCGAAGGTGCCCATCCACACGAGTCCGTTGATGGGGATGCCCTCCTCGCCGCGTGCGAAGGGTGTGTCGAAGAGTGCTGTCGTCCCCGCGTCGAGATGAGCCATTGCCGTCTCGAAGCCGAAGAGCACGGAAGGGTAGGGACGCAGCTCCTCCGTGGGGATGGTGCCGTGGCTCTCCACATATCTTGCCGTATCGTTGAGGATAGCCTCGTAGTCGGCTGCTGGCATGGCGTCGCAGCTGAGGTCGGGAAGCACGGAGCACTCGCCGCATCCCACCTTTCCGTCGCGTTCTATGGTGACATAGTAGGACAGGTGGGTGGTGTAAACGCCCCGTGATGTCCCTGCGGGCTGCCGGAAATGCAGCAGCCGCTTGTCAAAGTGTATTTTCATAACGTCTTGTCTCCAAAGAGTTTGTTGTCTTGCAGTCGTCTTCGTGCCGGCTGCTATGGGAACTGCGGGTATTTGTCGAAATCGGGTTTACGCTTCTCCAGGAATGCCCGTCCGCCTTCCTGTGCCTCGTCGAGGGTGTAGTAGAGCATCGTAGCGTCACCGGCGAGCTCCTGGATACCGGCTTGTCCGTCGAGTTCGGCATTGAAGCCTGCTTTCATCATCCTCAGTGCCAGCGGCGATCGCTCCATCATTGTCTCGGCCCATTCCACGCAGGTGTCCTCAAGCTTGTCGAACGGGACGACCTTGTTGACGAGACCCATCCTCTCGGCTTCCTCGGCGGTGTACTGCATGCACATATACCACATCTCGCGCGCCTTCTTCTGTCCGATGATACGTGCGAGGTATGACGCTCCCAGTCCGGCGTCGAAGCTGCCCACCTTCGGTCCTGTCTGCCCAAAGCGTGCGTTCTCCGACGCTATGGTGAGGTCGCAGACTACGTGCAGGACGTGTCCTCCGCCGATGGCGTAGCCGTTGACCATCGCTATGACCGGCTTCGGCAGCCGCCGTATCTGCATCTGTACGTCGAGGACGTTGAGCCGCGGCACACCATCCTGGCCTACGTATCCACCACGTCCTTTGACATGCATGTCTCCACCGGAGCAGAAAGCCTTGTCGCCGGCACCGGTGAGGATGACCACGCGTATGTCGAGATGGTCGCGGCAGTAGGTGAAAGCCTGGCTCATCTCCCACACCGTCAGCGGCGTGAAGGCGTTGCGGTAGCGTGGCCTGTTGATGGTAATCTTCGCGATGTGGTTGTATTCCTCAAAGAGTATCTCCTTGAAGTCGAAACCCTCTATTTTTCTCCATTCTCTTTCCATAATGTATATGTTTGAAAGTTTGCGTTATTATATGTTGTTGGCTATGCATTGCTGATAACTCTTCCAGTCTGTTGCCGCGTCTGTCTCCACCTCCAGGACCCTTGGCCGGTCGGAGACGTCGTTGGTGAGCCATCGCAGACCGTCACTGAGCTGTTCCCGCTCCGCGGCCACACGGTAGTCTGCGCCATTGTCGGAGCATACGCCACGGGCCGACGTGCGGTATGTGGCCTTTACGTTTCTGATGTCGTTGGCATCGGTGAGACGTGAGAACTTCTCGAATATCGCACCACCGCCGTTGTTGAGCAGGAGTATGCGGAGGTTGCCGCGAAGACGGCTGTTCCACAGTGCGTTGCGGTCGTAGAAGAAGCTGAGGTCTCCGATGACGCAGTAGACGTTGCCGGTGCTTACGAGCGACCATCCTGCCGCCGTCGACATAGAGCCTTCTATGCCGTTGACGCCGCGGTTGCACTCTATATGATGGTGCGCGTAGACGCAGCCCATGCGCACTGCCATGCTGTTGCCGTAGAACACCGTTGCTGTCGGGTCTTTTGCCGAGAGTCGTTCTTCGAAACTTTTCACGGCGAGTAGCGATGAGAACGGTGGATTGTAGCTTCTGATATGTTCCGTGGCATGCTTCCTGAGCTGTTGCCAGCGGTCATACCAGCGGTCGTCGCCGTGGCCGTCGATGGCTCTCAGCACCTCCGCAGTAGGAGCCGCGATGACTCCGGTGAGGTTCATGAACGTGTCCGTGATGTCGCCGGTGTCGTCGATGCGCCAGCAGCGTGCGTCTTCAGCATTCCGGAGATATTCCTTTATCGTTCCGCTGACAAGTGTCCTCCCCGCGTAGAGGATGAAGTCGGGAGTCGGGAAGTCGTTGCCCTTGACGGGAAGCATAGCGTCGAGGCAGCCGCCGCGGGCTCCGCCAAGCGGCTCTTGCAGTACGACATAGCGTCGGCTGTTAAGTTTATCGATGATGTCTTCCGGCACCTCGCCTTTATGTTGCTGGCCGATGACGATGACAGGACGCTTGGCATCATGGAGGTCGTGGAGCATGGGAGTGATGTCGGCGCCAGTGGCGGTAATGCGTGTTATCCTACGCTCCGCAGGCAGCGACGGACAGGAGAAGTTGTATAGCGGACGGCTTATCGGTACGTTGATGTGCACTGGTGAGCCACCGCATGCTACTGCGGCAAGGAGAGCCTCGTTGACAAGGCGGTTACAGTACCAGTGGCCTTCGCTGTCGCCGCTGTGGACCTCGGGGAGTGTGACGCTTTTCCTTACGAACCTCTCCAGGGCCTGTGGCTGTGGCAGGGTCTGTCCGTCGAGTTGGTCTATCCATTGCTGAGGACGGTCGGCGGAGATGACCACCAGTGGCACGCGCTGGTAGAACGCCTCCGCCACTGCCGGAACGGTGTTGAGCAGTGCCGTTCCCGATGTTACGCATACCACCGTGGGCAGTGCTGTCCTCATGGCGATGCCCATGGCGCAGAACGCCGCACTGCGCTCGTCGCTTACGGGATAGCATGTCAGCTCCGGACACTGTGCGAGGTTGTGGACGATGGGTGCGTTGCGAGAGCCGGGGCATACCACGGCATGTCTTACGCCGTGTGCTATGAGCAGCGCGGTGAGTATGTTTATGTTTTCCTTGTCAGAGTACATCCTTCATTGTCTTTAGTTTAGCTTCCGTCTCCTTCCATTCTTCCTCCTCAATGCTTTCCCTTAGCAGACCACCACCGGCATAGAGTGTTACGTCCTTGCCGCTGATCTCCATGCAACGCAGGGAGACAAAGAGGTGTGTCGCGCCATTGATGGCTACGGGACCACAGAACCCACTGTAGTAACGGCGGTCGGCACTCTCGCTGCTGAGTATAATCTCCAGGGCACGGTCCTTTGGCAGACCGCATACGGCGGGGGTGGGTGAGAGGTCGCCGACGAGTTTCCATAGTGCTTGCTCTCCACCATGCAGGCGGAAGGCGAAATCGGTGCGGAGATGAAACAGACCGCCGGCGGTGACGGTGCGCGGGGCTGAGTGCGCTACATCCGTGGCATGTCTTCGTAGGCAGTTGCCGACATACTCCTCTACGATGTGCTGCTCGCGCCGGTTCTTTGCGTTCCATGGTCCGTCAGTGGTCATCGTGCCGGCAAGGGCTACGGTGCGCCACTGCTGTCCGGAACCTTCCGCGAGCACCTCCGGAGTGGCCATGAGCCATGTGCCGCTCACGGTGGTGCTTACGAGACATACCATCTGATGGGGATAGCGGCGGCAAGCACGATGGAAGGCTGCCACGGCATCAACCTCTTTACGTCCTTTAATGCAGAGACGGCGCGCAAGGACCACTTTGTCGGCTGTACCGTCGTCGAGACTGTGGTGCACAAGGGAGAAGTCGTGGTGGTAGAGACATCTGTTCTCTGACTCGTCCCAGCAGTAACGCTCCTTATGGCTGCTGTCGGCCTGGTCATTGTCGGTGCTGTGCATATTCATGACATGGACCTCCGTGGCCGGGATGAACACCACGGGATGGTCCTTGGCAACAGTGAACGGCGCTAGCACGAAGCCGCAGCGTCCGCCGATGGTCTCCGGACGTTCCATGCACTCTGCCACTCCTCTGATGATATGGTATTCCGTGGCGTCGGGTAAACGGTAAAAGGCGTAGTCGTTCATCGTGCCAGGACATAGTTGGTGACATGGACCGTGGAGATGAGGCTGCCGCGGCTGTTGGTGATGTCGACTTGCCATTCGTGGAGTGTCTGACCCTTGTGCCGCAACCGTGCCAGTGCTGTCACCGTGTCGCCCTCGCGGACGGCCTGTACATGACTGCCACTGACGTTGATGCCTACGGCGATGCGGTCGGGACAAAGGGCCATGGACCCTATGCCGGCGACATTCTCGGCCAGTGCCAGTGAGGCACCGCCGGAGAGAAAGCCGAAGGGTTGGATGTTACGGCTGTCGACTTTCATGCGTGCCATACAGGTGTCGGGGTCGTCAGTGGAGAGAAACTCCATGCCGAGGGTCTCTGACAGTCCGCCCCGCTGCTCTGCCATTTTCTTTGCGTGTTCGATATCCATATCTTTAATCTTTTCCAATCGGAATGCAAAGATACGAAAAAATCCTGTACTGGTAATATATTCATTCACACAAGTTCCGGAAGGAATATTGTCCCCCCATGACCGCACATGCCTTTGTGCATTGATGTTCTGTTCCTTTTGGTTGTAATTATGAATGAAAAAGGGAAAAAATGAATGAAAAAGCTTGATGTTTTGTGAAAAATATCGTAACTTTGTGGCGATTATACTTAGCAAATGTAATTTTATTCTTCTTTTTAGTTACTTTTTATATGAAAAGTCTTTCTCTGTGATATGTCTTTCGGGATGTACTGATGAGAAAAACAAAAACTGAGTTGCGTATGAATATAAAATTTACTTCTACATTGTTGTTCGCGTTGCTGTCATCGGTGTCGGCATTTGGCGGCGATACAATTTTCGTTGAGCGCTTCGACAGCCAGGCGGCATTCGACAAGTTCAAGGTCATCGACAACAACCAGGACGGCAGCACCTGGTCCTGGGACAAGGACAAACAGGATGCCCGCTGTCTATACTCCAGTAATTCGCAGAGCTCCGACGACTGGCTGCTGACCCCGGAGCAGACACTGAAGGGTGGAAGGGTATATGGTGTATCCTATCGTATCTATGGCGACGGACTGGGATATACCGAGCACTTTGCCACGGCATGGGGCTCCGGTGAGACGGTGTCATCGTATACCACCCTGCAGCCGCGGACACTCATCAGCCACGAAGAAAGCACATTCGATAATTATATTGTATGCAATGCCGACGGTAAATACCGTGTCGGCTTCCATGCTATGAGTGATGCGCTGCAGTATGGCATCAGCCTCGACGATATCGTTATTGATGATGTGGCGAGTATAAAGGCTCCGGCCGCTCCGGGTGCTCTTCGCGGTACGTCTGCCGACGACGGCACGAACAGCGTGGTCCTCGTTTTCCGCACTCCGTTCCGCACTGCCGAGGGTGGCAGCCTGTCGGCAATCAGTAAGGTGGAGATTTCGCGTAACGGAAGGGTTATCAGTACCATCGTCGCCCCGGCCGTGAACCGCAGCCTTACCTATACCGATAAGGAGGCTGTTCAGGGAGAGAACAACTATTCCGTTGTGGCTTATAACGACGAGGGCGCCGGCATACCGGCCACCGTGGAGGTGTATGCCGGAGAAGATAAGCCGAGGGCTGTGAGAAACCTGAGTCTCAGCGATGAGGGAGGAAAGATTGTACTCCACTGGGAAGCGCCGACGGCTGGTGTCAACGGTGGCTACTTTGATGCATCGCACTGTACATATAATATATATTATGCCGGTGACTATGAGGCCGGTAAACTCTATAAGTCGGGCGTTACCTCTACGGCGATACCTGTCGACGGCAATGAAGGCTTGCAGCGTGTTGCCGGTTTCTATGTCTCTGCTGTCAACGCCGGTGGTGAGGGCGAGAAGAAAAAGTCGAATTATATCCTCCTTGGTCAACCTTATCAGATGCCGCTCCTTCAGGACTTTGGCACGTCCTTTAACAACCATTTCAGCTTTTCTTCTGACAACTGGACTGATGACGACGGCCATCTGTGGTGGCGGGAGAGCAATGGCTCCAGCATACCTCAATACAGTACATTTGGCTACATGATTTTCTATGACGACGGATATAATTCTTCAAACTTCAACACAGGAAAGATAGACTTCAAGAATGTCGTCAATCCACGCCTGTCTTTCGCCTTCCAGCCTTATAATCAGAGCGATGAGATGACCGTCTACGCAATAAAGCCCGACGGCTCCAAGGAACAGCTCGCCAACGTCAGCTATGCGGAGCAGGGCAACAAAGACTGGAAGACATACTCCGTAGACCTGAGCCGCCTGAAAGGACTCGACTATGTGGTCCTTAAGTTCACCGGTAACAGCGAGACTAAAGGCTATGGTGCTGCCCTCGACAATATACAGATTGTCGACGCCACAGAGCATAATCTCAATGCCAGAATAGTAGCACCGGCACGTGTCATGGCCGGAATACCTTATCAGGCGAAGGTCATCGTCAACAACTTCGGCACCCAGGGAGCCAAGGACTACACGGTCAGCCTCTATGCCAACGGTGAGAAGGTCGCAGAGAGCACTGCCACCGCCACACTGCCCTCCATGGCCGTCGACACGGTAGCGATGAGCTTTACGGCACGTCCGGGACTGGACACGCTGAAGGTCTATGCCGTCGTCGGATTTGCTGACGACGAGAATCTTGCCGACAACACCACGCTGACAGTACCGGTCATAGTAGAGCAGCCCGAGATGACAACCGTCCAAGACCTGAAGGCTGCAAAGACTGCGGGCCACAACGCACTCTCGTGGACTGCCATAGTACCCGAGAGCGAGCAGACAACCGACGACATGGAGTCCTATCCGGCATTCACACTGCCCGGAGACGGACATTACCTGGAGTATGAGTACAACATCGGACCGTGGTACAACTACGACGAGGACCAGGAGTACTCCCTCGACCTGCCGGGATATTCCTTCCCATGGGAGGAAGAGGCGTTCGCATACATCACCTTCAACCCCGACGAGGTGTCTGCCGACGAGACTACCACAACTCCTTTCAGCCAGCTCACAGGCTATGGCGCACACAGCGGAAAGCAGTATCTCACCGCATTCTCCATGAAGGACGACATGGCTGTCGGCGACCACGTCAGCGACTGGCTCATATCGCCGCTGCTTACGGGCGACGAGCAGACTGTCTCCTTTTGGTTCAATTCTCTGCCAGTCACCAACGGTACAGTGTGCTTCCAGGTGGCTTACTCCACTACGGACTCCCTCCACGACAGCTTTACGAATGTCGTTGCCGACAGCGTTACAGCGGTCACCAACTGGACAAAGGTTTCAGTCAGCCTGCCGAAGGGAGCAAAGTATTTTGCCATACATCACACCACACCGGTGGGCATCAACCAGATGCTCATGCTCGACGATATCTCCTATACCAGGGGCATCGGCGAGGTGCTGGGCTATAGGATATACCGCGACGGCAAGTATCTCGCTACCGTTGCATCTCCTGCATACACCGACAACGACGGTGACGACCACGAGTATAATGTTACCGTTGTCTATAACAGCGGAGAGAGCGGCCTGTCGAATACGGCATCCACAAAGGCAGCCACCGGTATCCGTGCCATCACTGACGCCACTGCCAGTGGCTTCGGCACCGCTCCGGTCTACAACCTCTCCGGACAGCGCGTAGGGTCCAGCTACCGTGGCGTGGTCATCAGCAACGGACGGAAGGTCCTCCGCCGGTAATTAAACGGCTTCTCCCTTTGTCCTTTGAGGGAAAGTTGCTACCTTTGCGCCGCAAAACTTGTTATTTCAATAAACAAATTATTTTTTATGAAAAGGAAAATGGCCGCACTGATAGTCTTTCTCTTCATGGGACTCGGTGCAGCATTGGGTAAGGCAAGTCCTTACGCAGTGAATTTCAATGTTCCCATCTCTACCGATGAGCACGACTTCGCCGTCGCTACGGGGTGGGGACATCTCGTCGACAAGTATGTGGACTCTTACGTCCGTTACACTTACCATGCCGATGGAGGCGTAGACAACTCGGGATGTCTTGAGATAGGCTCACAGGAGCTCAATGACGGCAGTTTCGATGATGACAATATGACAAGTAAGGTTGTCAGCGATATGCTCGTAACGCCAGCCGTGGAAGGTAAGGTTACGCTGAAGGTGAAGAAAACCCGTACCTGGACGTCGAGTGCGGGGGTGAAGTTCTACACTCTCACAAAGAAAGACGGCAAATGGGTCGTGGGCAGTGAGATTACGCCGACGGTATACCATGTCACCGGCGATGATTTCTCAACGGTAGAGCTGCCGTCGCAGCCTGCCGGAACATATATCGGTATCCGTGGCTATTATGTCAAGATAGATGACTTCAGTGCCGAGTCGGCTGACGTGGAGCTCAAACGGGGACTTCAGGTGGTCAGCGCCGAGTGGGCTGGCGGTAAGTATTGCGACATAGATGCCGACGGAAACTTCAACATCGCGTATAAGTTCGTTCTGCAGAACACCGGCGACTATACCCTTAACGCCGGTGATGCCGGCTATAGCATAGACCTCATGCGTAATGTCATCAAGACCGTCTATGCAACGGTGCCGCCGGCAAAGAGCCTGCAGCCCGGAGATTATTCCGATACGCTGCGTGTCAGTGCCGTCGTCAGTGCTTCTAACCTTGCCGGAGGAAAGCTCTTCCCCGTGCTCCGCGAGAATGTCTCCGGTACGGTATTCAACCTTCCGGAGGTCGTGCCTACACCTCATAAAGCCGATTTCCGCCTCACAGGCTTCTATGGTACCACGCCACTGCGTACAGGTTATCATATTGATTTCGGTACGTCGCGTTCTACGGTTACCGTTCCTCTGCTGATGCGCAACAACGGTGCCGTGGAGCAGAAGATTACGGACGTATCGGCGTCGGCGGGTTTCGCCGCTTCGGTGAAAGCTCCCGTGACGATAGCTCCTCACGACAGTGTGCTGCTCAACGTCAGTCTTACTCCAGAAACGAAAGGGGAGAAAACCGGAACGCTGACCGTGAAGGGCGACAATGGTGTCGATATTGCCCTTGACCTCATGGGCATCAGCGTCCGTGATGACCAGACATTCTACGATTTCGAAGATGGTAAGGTCGGCGACGGCTTCCTCACCAACGACGCATGGTACATCAACTCTATGCCACAGTCTATTGCCAGCATCAATAATAAATACTGTGTCTATACCTCTCATCAGGACAGCGTTATGCTGGTGCTTCCGAAGATGGATGTGAAAGCCGGACAGAAGATGTCGTTCGAGTGCAGCAAGGGCTACACCCATTCCTTTGTGGATGTGCTCTATTCGGCCGACCGCAAGCACTGGCAGGTGGCAAAGAGCATACAGGTCTCGGAGATGTCCGACTCTGCCCTTGCGCAGTCATGGGGCGGCTATTACTATGCGTTGAAGCGTTTCACCGTTGATGGCATCCCTGCCGGTCAGTGGTATGTCGCCTTTATGTCAGGAGACAGTTACATAGACAATATCCTGGCTGATTATACCCTTGTCCCAACGAGTTACGACGGTTACTTCGGCGATGTCGTTATCCCAAGTCGTGGTAAGGTGGGACAGGAGATGGAGGCACGCGCTGAATTCCATAACGTTATGGGAAGTGTCGTAAAGGCGGGCGACTACAGCATATCTCTTGTCGTTGGCGATAAGGAATATCCTGTGGAGATGAAAGAGGATGTTAGCGCACATGGCTCCGTCGTCGCTGACTTGTGGCTCCGTCCTGAGGAGGCTGGCACCTTCGATGCTGTCTGGCGTTTCAAAGCTGGGGACGTTACCGTAGACTGTGAGCCGGTCGTAATGACTGTCGACGCTAAGGACGATAAGGCCGAGGTGCTCACCGAGCATCCTGTTCACCATCAGTACACTACATCCGCACCGATGGACCCGTATAACTTCAACGGTGAGAGTGAGTTTATCTACCTGCCTTCGGAGATCAAACTTCCTAAGGGCACTCGCCTTACATCGGTGTCGTGGTATGGTACCAACCCACGTGTGGCTGTACCTCTCACGGCGCAGGTATATCTTCAGAACACTGCTGATACCGTTATAGAAAATGCTGCGAATGGCTATGCTATGACCGATGCGTCGCTGATGACGAAGGTCTTCGACGGAATGACTCAGATTGATGTTGCCGGGAGTACGTATGTCTATGATAAGGTTATCACCGTTAACTTCGATGAGCCGTTCACCTATGAGGGCGGCCCGCTGCGCCTACAGTTCCATGGTTCCACACAGCAGGGCCCGCGTGTCTTCTTTGCTGCCAACAAGGGCTATCGCAATCAGAAGCGCAGTATAGCGCGCAACAATGCCACGGAAACGGCACTTGCTAAGACGACCATCTATGCCGACGCCCTTCCGGTGATAGCAATCGGATATGTCGAGTCCTCCGCTGTCACCGGCATCAGCGCGGTGCGAAAGGATGCTGGCTCTGCTTTATATTATAATGTGAACGGCGTGAGGATGAGCACTCCGGCACGCGGCATCAATATCGTGAGAATGCCGGACGGAACGGTGAGGAAGGTCCTCAAGTAAGCTCATGAAGCTTTGCCGCCTACTTGCGCTTTAGTGCGTTATGAGCGCGTTCTGTGGGGCTTGTGCTTTCTGTCTTCTGCTTTGTGCTTTGTGTTTTGTGCTTTGTGTTTTGTGCTTTGTGTTTTGTGCTTTGAATTATAATTCAAAGAACAGGACGCAAAGAACAGGACGCAAAGGAAAGGACGCAAGGAAAGGACGCAAGGAAAGGCCGCAAGGAACAGGCCACAAGAACAGGACCTAAGAAAAAGGTTTTAAACGGTCGGAAAACTTACGAATTTTAAACAAATAGGCAGTTTTTTGTGCATATTATCTAAAAAATGCATGAAAACTTGCTTTTTTTTATTATTTATTCACTAATTTTGCAGCAGGTTTACTTATATTATTAACTGCATTTACTTTTTTCGCTTATGGGAAAGTTGTACACAAAATTTTTAGCTACACTCCTGTGCCTCCTATCGCTATCTACTGTTGGAGGGGCAGCAGTTGTGAAGAACTACACCTACAACTTCGACTCCGCGTGGGGACCTTTCTACAGCAGCTATTATCAGTACTATAAAAGTCATGATATAGCTCCTGCCGGATGGGGACACCTCGCCAATGGCGTTGATAATTCGTATGGTGATCCTACCTATCCGGAATATTATTTCCGGTCTAAGGATGGTGTCAATGGCTCAGGCTGTCTGCAAGTCAGCAGCCAGAGAATTCAGGATGATGAGACCTATGCTTATCGCTCGGTCTATGACCTGTTGGTAACGCCAAAGGTCTCCGGAAAGATTACCATTCAGGCTAAGCTCTACACCAGTGGGTCGACAAACGGGGTACGTTTCTTCAAGGTTACCAATGTCAATGGCAAATGGGTGAAGGGCGACGAGATTACGCCTTCCGTAAATCCTACGCTGACTACAAGTTCGTATGAGACCATTGAGCTCGACGGCCTGAAAGACGAGTATGTAGGCATACGTGTCAGCGACGCCTATGTCGATGACTTCACAGCCGACAGCGCAGACATTGAGGAGCGCAAGTCGCTGAGTATCGACAATGTCGAGGCAAACATGAAGGCTCCTTACAACTGTAATGAGGACGGCACTTACAAGCTTTCCTACACCGTTAAGGTTGGTAACAGTGGTACTGTGGACCTGCCTTCCGGAGACTATGGTGTAAGCATCGTTACTATAGAGGGTCAGGATACAACAGTCCTCGCTACCGTCAATGGTGCCAAGGCTTTGAAGGTCGGCGGCGCTGATACTCTGGATGTTGATGCGACAATCCGTTACAAGGACTATCCTTCTTCGTCCGGTTATTACTTCTATATCCGGGAGAATGTCTCAAACAGTGTCTCCCGTGGTCCGAAGATTACGCTTGTCCCTCATGAGCCGAAATGTGAGATTGTGGAGAACAGCTACCCGTATGGTGCTATTGATTCCCTCGATTTCGACTATACGCAGACCATGGCGCAGCAGCGCATACGTATCAAGAATGATGGTGGTTCCACACTGAAAATATCGAGTATCGACTTACCTCAAGGCTTTTCGATAGAAAAATTAGACAGTGTTGCGGGTGGTGAGTATGCCACTCCTTACATCACGCTCTGTGATTCAGTAACACCGGGCAGAAAGGAAGGCCTTGTAACATTCCATACCAATGCCGGCGACAGCACACTCTATGTGTCGGGAACCACTGTCAGCAAGGATGTGTGGTTCACGAATTTTGGCAGCAGCTATAGCGATAGCGGAATACCGGTGAATATGACTGCCGGTTCATGGAAGTCGAGTTACTTCAACGTGAAGGGCAACGCCTATCGCGCCAATGCCGCTACCACACGCTCGAAGCTTATCACTCCTAAGCTCCATTTTGCAAAGGAAGGCACGCTCACTTATCAGACGGGACGCGACTACGGCTCCGGTGCTGAGCTGGTAGTATATTATTCTGCAAGCAAGACCGGTGATTGGACTGAGCTGGACTCCATAGAATCGTTCAGCAATGAGAAATACACCGGTGGTACAGACTATAAGATGACAGAGCATACCGTGACTCTGCCTGCCGGCGACTGGTATGTGGCCTTTGACGGTAAGTCCGTCTATCTTGACAACATCTATGGTGGTGAACTTGTCAACGTTCCACACGACATGGCTGTTGACTCAAAGGACATCCCGGCTGCTGCCGTTGTCAACAATGAGTACACTGCTACCGTTACCCTGAGCAATCACAACATCAAGAAGGAGAGCGCCAATGCCTATAAGGCAAAGCTCTTCGTGGATGGCAAGGCTGTCGCTGAGGCTAAGGCCGTGGATATCGCTTCCGGCAAGGCTGCCGCGTTCACCTTCACGTACACTCCGCATGCCACTGGCACCTTCCCGGCATACATAAAGGCAGAGTGGGCTGATGGCTATGAGCTCACCACTGACACCACGTCAGTTGTCGTGTCGCAGGAGACAGCCGGCCGCATTCTTTCCCTTGGCACTCCTTCTACTAATGGCTCATCCAATGGTCCTATCAAGGACTACTATAAGAACTGTGAGACCGTATCCCTCTTTGATGCTTCAGAGATTAACCTCCCTGCAGGCACTAAGATAAAGAAGGTCATATACCGCGGAAAGAACTCCAGTTTCACCACTAAATTCAACATGAGTCTCTGGCTCAACAACGTTGCCGACGGTACCGAACTGCCGACAGATGTCAATGCTGTCGACCGTACCGGCGCACAGTTGTACTCACTGAGCGGCGTTCAGCTGGCAAAGGGTGGAGAGACGTCCGCTTCTCCTTACGATGCGTCGAAATCTGTGGACCTCATTACATTCGACATGACATCCAATCCGTTCGTCTATAATGGCGGAGCACTCCAGATTTCTACTGAGGAGAAGGCTAACGGATATGGCACGTCGTTTGGCTTTGAGGCCGATGCCAACCATGCTTCCGACTACACTTATCGTTATTCAGACAACGACTTGTCGGATGCTTCATGGAAGACAGATGCAAGCCGTGTGGTCGTCACCATTGAGGTGGAATCAAAACCCTCAGTGCTCACGGGTACCATCCGCGACGAGAAGGGCAAAGCCGTCGGCGGACTGCCTGTAACGCTTGCTTCCGGCAATGTGGTCTATGCTGATACTACTGATGCCGATGGAAAATATGCGCTTACGGTTTATCAGGATGTGAAGACCTATAAGCTCTCGGTACTGAAGAGTGGATACGTCCCTGTGGAGCAGACCATCAAACTCAATGGGGATTCTGTTAACGACATCAACCTTGAGGTCGCTACAGGTTTCTACATTACTTCTTTTGCAATTCCTTCCACCGCAACGGTGAACAACTCTTTCAAAGCTACTGTTGAAGCAAAGAATGTTATTGCCACTGCAATTGCTGCCGGCGGCTATACAGCCAAGCTCTATGTGGATAACGTTGCTGTAGCTTCTGCAAAGACTGAGGATGTGGCAGCCGGCGATACGGCAAGGCTGGCTTTTGAATATTATCCTCATGTAGCCGGTACTTATCCTGCATACATTAAGATTGTAAAGGGTGATGACGAGTATGTTACCGATACAGTCCAGGTTGTTATGGAGTCTGAGTTCGCAGGTGGTGAGAAGGTCGTCGGTACATATAATGACGATCAGAGTGAGGCTGTCGTGAAGAAATACTATAATTACGACACAACCCACATGATTTATCCTAAGGACAAGCTGAATCTCCAGAACGGCGCTAAGATACTGTCCTTGGAATTCAAGAGCAACAGCACCAACAAGGGCTACCAGGTAACGGTATATCTTGACAACACCACCGATGACTACAGCAACGGTTTTGTAGATTATGACCTGACCGGCAAGACTCCGGCGTTCACTGGCACCGTCGACGGCGACAACTTCAAGATGGATCTCAGCGAGCCTTTCGTATATACAGGTGGCAACCTGCGTGTCATTACGCTTGTGAAGGCTCCTAGCGGATATACTTCGGACAAGTTTGAGGTCGACAACACTATGACCAACTGCACTTACTTCAAGTACAGCGATTCCGAGCAGCCTGTCATTACGTCGGGCAATGTCAGTGAGGTTTCGAATAAGGCAAATTATACGCCTGTAATGTATCTGACCATCGCCACATCAAAGACATTCTCCGTTACTGTTACAGACAGCAAGGACAATGCCCCTGTCGCAGGTGCTGCGGTTACTCTTACATCTGAGGACGGACATGCCGTGTACACCGGTACGACTGATGCTGACGGAAAGGCTGATGTTGTCGTTGCCCAGCCCGACAAGACTTATAGCTATGTCGTTACCGCAACTGGATATCAGGATAAGGCCGGCAACGTCTCGTTCAGCGACGGCGACACTTATAACGAGTCTGTAGCCCTCGATGAGGCTGCTGCTACCGGCATAATTTCTGTTATTGGTGACAAGAAGGTTGCTCAGAGCACAGCAGTCTACGACCTCAGCGGACGATATGTCGGGAATCTTGGCGACAAGACATTACTGCCTAAGGGTGTCTATATCGTAGGCGGAAAGAAGGTCGTCATGAAGTAAACGGAACTATCATACAAACTTTTTCAGACTGCTGCCGGCATTAGCTGAGACTTGTCGGTGGCAGTTTTTTCTTTTACATCATCTTGCTAACAAACTTTATGCATACAAAATTTTTTACCATTACGCTGTTGTCTTTGCTGGCATTTGCCATGCCGGTGAAGGCACAAACGTATGTCCTCGACGAAGGCTTTGAGGGCACTGCGTTTCCTCCGGATGACTGGTCGGTTATCGATGCTGACGGTGATGGACATTGCTGGCAGCAGGGCAGTTCGGGACTCACACGTGGCAGCGGCGACAAGATTGCCGTGTCGTATACCGTCGACGCTCTGACAAATTCCGCCTACAGGACGCAGAGAAATTATCTCGTTACACCAAAGATTTCAATCAGTAACAGCTATTACTCACTGGCTCTGAGCTATATTGCTGAGGATGTAGAGACGGATGAGCATATTACTGTTCTTGTTTCAACTACTGGTAAGCAGGAGTCTGATTTTAAGGACACTCTCTATGATGCTACGGCAAGCAATCTCGCAGATGGCGAGGTGAAGGTGAATTCATTGTCGCGCTCGCTGTCGGCATATAACGGAAAGGATATATACATCGCCATTCTGCATACGGGTACAGACACTTATGCCCTGGGTATAGACGATGTGAAAATAATCAATCAGAAAGGTCCGAAATGGGTAACATCATTCAAGGCTGTGGCTGGTACTGCCACTACGCCATCAGCACTCCTTTCATGGATCAATCCTACTACAAATGGCAATGGGGAGCCCCTCTCCGGTTTGGGTGTCAATATCTACCGCGACGGAACGCTTATAAAATTCCTGGACAATCAGAAAGCTGGTGATGCCGGACAGTATGAGGACACTACGGCACCAGCCGGAAATCATACGTATGCTGTGGCTGCTGTTACCGCCGAGGGCGAGTCGAGACGAAGGCAGGCATCGTTGTATGTCGGTGAGGATATCCCTGGAAAGGTTGCCGATGTGGCTGCTGATGTTCTGAACGGTGAAGCCCACATCTCATGGTCGGCACCGTCTCAAGGCAAGAATATGGGATTCATTAATCCTGCAAACATTAAATACAATGTTTTGAAGTTTACGCCATCAGACACCACGACTGTGGCTCAGGGAATAAAGACTACAAGTTGTACGGTAGCCCTTGAGAACGGCGTGCTTACAGGATTTCTCGTTGCTGCTGTCAACTCAGTAGGCTCCGGCGATAATGTCCGCTCTAATGCGGTAGTCAGCTATGGCAGTGATAAGAAGGACATAGGCATTGGCACCGATGCCACTGCCGACTACAGACATAAGCGATTGCCGATAAATATGTACACCTCACGTTCTGTTTCAGAGACTGTTTATTATCCTTCCGATCTTCGTTACGCTACAGGTACCATATCGCATATTATATACAAGAATCATTTCAGGAAGGGCACAGAAATAAATTGTCCCGTGAAGGTGTATATGGGTGAAACCACACAGCGCGACTTGTCTTCCGGCTGGGTTCCTTCCAAAGATTTACAACTAGTATACGATGGCAGCCTGCCGCTGCATGAATACGACAATGATGTGCCCGTGCAGCTCTCTACACCTTACTATTATAAAGGTGGCAATCTCGTGGTGATGATCTCCCATGAGAAGCCGTCAAGCAGTGGTACATATTTTGACATATTCTACGTGTCCTCTGCTGAGGGACGGGACAATCGCTCGCGTACTTATGATATGACTGCGGGAGAAAGCCTTGATGGGCTGACAGCTGCCAATGGCGATTTGCTTGGAGAGGTTCCTCAGACGAGGTTCATAATAGCTGTTGACAATATGACGAAACTGACAGGAAGGATAACGGACGAGAGTGGGAATGCCATTGCCCATGCCCGTCTTTCTGTTCCGTTCCTGAATGTTGAGACTGAAAGCGATGACAATGGATACTATGTCTTCGACATGCTGCCCAGCGGACAGATATCGATTTCCATTGATGCAACTGGTTACAAGAGCCAGAGAGTGGGTATAAACCTTTCCGGCGATGCAATGACACGCGACATCGTACTCAAGGCGCTTGCAAAGGCTACGCTCACCGGTACTGTTACGGCTTCTGACAATGATGCGAGCCTTGCCGGTGTAAAGGTGAGCCTTGCCGGATATGCTCCTTTTGAGGCTACGACCTCTGCTGATGGCAGCTTCTCTATTGATGGCGTTTATGTTGGGAAATCGTACCTGATGACGGTCAGCTATCCTGATTATGATGTCGACAGACGCTCCATAAGTCCGGCTGGCGACACATCCTTTGGAACGATTGTACTCACAAGGAGTCTCATTCCTCCATTTGACGTGCAGGCAGCGAATGACACTAAGGCTAATGATGTGCTTCTGACGTGGAGGGCTCCCAACAAGCGCGCCGGTCGCATACAGCATACGAACATTGGTGCTTCGGGTATCCATTCAGGCACATCGAAGGACTATTCCTATACGGATTATTATGTTGCGCACGCATGGTCGGCAAAAGACCTTAGAGACTCTGCCATGGTGGGCATGAGCTTCAAGTCGGTCAGTGCTTGGCTGAAGTCTGCTGACGGCTCTTTCTCGGCATGTGTGTGGAAGGGCGACAAAAACAATCATGTGCTGCTGGCAGAAAAGAGCATACCGCTGAGCTCGATAAATTCTGACGGCGGGTGGGTAACAGCCGACCTGGACAAGCCCGTTGAGATTCGCGATGGAGAGAGCTATATGGTAGGCATTCATATTAAGAACGCCTCTGGTGAGCCTATAGGCGTAAACTACAGCAGCAGTGCCACCTTAAACGGACGCAATAATGTGAAATTCAGTGATGAGGGATATGCTTATGACGGCTATTACCCTTATAACATATCGGCTTATGTAGGCATCCCGGGTACGGAATCAACTACTGACAGTCTGTCGTCAGCCCCTGCGCCAGGCTATTATGTCTATCGTGGCAGCACGACTGGTGGAAAAATTTCATGGATAAGACTGACGCCGCAGCCGATAGGGCAAACATATTTTACTGATAAAAGCTGGAACAGTCTGGCTTCCGGTACGTACGTCTATCGTGTGGATGCAGTGTATCATGGAGGAAACTCCGATGCTGCCTATTCTGATTCTGTCGCCAGAAGCCTGGACTACGACGCAGGCGTCAGTGCTTTTGTAACGCCTGTAAAATCGAACAGCGTTGTCTCCAGTGCCGTCGTCACCGTAAGAATAAGGAATTATGGCGAGAAGGCCCTTACGTCGGTGCCTGTCTCATGTAAGCTTAACGATGGATCTGTGTTCTCAAAGGTGTACAGTGGAAATATACTAAAGGGCGGTGATGTTGATATAGAGCTTTGCAATATTCCTTTGCAGGCTCAGTCTATAGCGGAAATATCGGCATGGACTGCTCTTTCAGGCGATGAGGATGCATCAAACGATACCCTTTCCATAAATATTCCAAATTATTCCGATGAGGTTGTTGGCGCCTTCCGTTGGGATGCCTATGGCAATTCCGGCGTGGCACGGTTCCATGCCAATACACCCGAACAGATGGCACTAGTCAAGGAGGTTACTCCTGATGATGCCCTCGTAACCGCCGGGACTATGGCTGGCAGCGGCTATCTGGCGTTCACGGCTACATGGAGTGGAAGTCCTGAGCAACTGATGTTGATGGATACTACTACATGGACGCCGTTGCGCTCAACGGCTGCCGAAGGCTATTTCCTCGACATGACTTTTGACGAGGAGTCTGGAAAGGTGTATGCCCTTACTGTTGGTGATGATGGTGCAGAACTTGTCACGGTAGACCCTGCTACGCTTCATGTATCGACGGTAGGCAGTACTGGTCGTGATTTCCGTACACTTGCTTTTGCCGGCGGAAAGTTGTATGGCATTGACAGTTCCGGAATACTGTGTGGCGTCGATGCCTCTACTGGTGCCGCTTCGGAAATCGGCTTCACAGGTGTCAGCGATGTCCGCTACCTGCAATCAATGACGTGGTTGCCGAAGTCTGGGCGCATGCTGTGGGTACAGACCGGCGAGGAGTCTATAGGGCAGGCGTATCAGGTGGACTTGTCTACGGGTACTGCCATTGCCATTGGACAAGTGGTCTACGATGGCTATGGCTCAGAGATGGTAGGGCTGTATGTTGTTGGCGGAGGTACTGCATCGGGTGTCGGCACCATTAAAGCCAATGACATGAAGGGTGTCGGCTCTGTCTATTCCCTTTCCGGTGTCAGGCGCTCAGCCCCTGCAACGGGATTGAACATTGTAAGAAATGCTGATGGCACCGCAAGAAAAATAGTGCGGCGATAGCCATAAGTCATTATATTAAGAATGTCCGCATGGGTATTTATGGGTAGTGGCAGACATTAAGAAGCCTTATCCGTTGTACCCTTGCGGATGTTTACAAAAGCTTAATAAAACAGATCGGTTACATTTCAATAATATTCAAGATAACAGTTTTTTTTAATGCGGCGTCAGAACCACATTTTGGCGCGCCATATAATTATTTATTAAAAACAAAAATGAGGAAAGTTATTACTTTGTTTGCTGCGGCCCTCCTTGCTTCTGTATTTTGGCAGAGTGCTTCAGCGCAGTTGGCTTACCCGCTTCGCTTCGGCGTCGGCAATCCCCTATCTGTAAAAGGTGAGAAGGCTGACGTAAGGATTCGAAACGTGCAAAGCAATGGCTCTCGGCAGAGAGCTGTCCAGTCGTTTGTCAGTAGGAATACAGCCGGCACTACCGCTGTAGCTGGCGACAGCTATTCACCTACTATTTATGGTATAGTAATCTTTGATGACACTTGGAAGTCTTCGTCAATTGCACGTGGTGTCTATTCCTTTCAGGGCTCATCGTCCGGAGACAATACGATAGCCGCCGAAGTGGTCGACAATGATATTTTCAGTGCTGCAAGTGGTTACGGATATAATGGCACGTATTCTTTCATGGGAAAGGGAGACGGCTCGTATAGCTTCTTTAATTATAACGTGGAGGACTGGACCAAGACATCCAGTGTTGAGCAGTGGAGCAACACTTCTATAGGTCTTGACCTTACGTACGACCCCACGACCGGAAAAGTCTATGGTGTGTTCCCTAATTCCAACTATGGCTCTGACCATTACATCTTCGGCAGTGTAGACTATACGAAATCGTACAATAATGTTACTGCCATCGGAGACTTCGCCAAGACGGACACCATAGTGGCTCTTGCCTGCAACGACAAAGGGCAGGTGTACGGCATCAACTACGACGGAACGCTATACACTATCGATAAGACTAATGGCCAGAAAACGGAGATCGGCAAGACTGGTGTGGAAGCCTCTACTTATCTGCAGAGCGCAACATTCGACCCGAAAACCGGTATGCTCTACTGGGCAGCAACACTTAACAACGGACTGTCGATCCTTTATAAGGTTGACCCCGCCACAGCTGTGGCGACGCCTTTGTTCAAGTTCCCTAACTCCCAGGAGGTGATAGGTCTGTATATTCCTAAGCCAGACGCTGATGACAAGGCTCCTGCCGCACCTACTGGTCTGAGCGCAAGGTTCATCAATGCTAATCTCAACGGCATAATTTCGTTTACGATGCCTTCGAAGACTTTTGATGGCAATGATGCACTTACTGGAAACTTGACTTACTATATTGTTGCAAACAACGATACCATAAGCACCGGTACTTCCACTCCAGGGAAGACAATCAATGAAATGGTTTCGCTCGACAATGGCGGACAGAAACAGATAAAAGTCCTGGCAAAGAATGGAGTAGGTTTCGGTCCAGCCTCGAAGACTTCCCTTTGGGTAGGCTATGACCAGCCGTCGGCACCTGCTTCTGCAACGCTTCAGATCAATGACCTTACTGGACAGGCCACTGTCAAGTGGACCGCCGTTACTGGGAAGGGCGTCCATAATGGCTATGTCGATGAAAATAATATCAAGTACGATGTGATCCGTTATCCTGGTGCTGTGAATGTAGGCAATGGCCTTTCGGCAACATCATTCTCTGAGACACTTCCGAAGGCACAGCTCTCACGAATCTATTACACTGTAGTGGCTAAGAACGGCGGAGTCGCTTCTGATACAGTAACGTCAAATGCCATTACTTACGGCGATGCTTTTGAAGTCCCGTATACCGACCGTCTGAACAAAAACAGCGATAAGATAGATTTCTACACTAACATCGATGCCAACCATGATGGCGTAAAATGGGGCTACGACTATAGCGGCAATATACGTTACAGCTACAGTGTTTCAAAGGCCGCCGACGACTGGCTCATTACTCCGCCTATACATCTGCAGGCCGGAAAGAACTATCTCCTTACATTTGTTACTCGTGGCGGATATAGCGGAACAGAAAGGCTGGCTGTAGCCTATGGCGTTTCTGGTGACGATGTGTCAAAATATAAATCGCTCGTCGACACCTTTGAAATCAAGAGCTCTGACCCGTTGACAAAGAAGCAAACCTTTGTGCCCTCGGCAACAGGAGACTACAAAATAGGATTCCATGCTCTCAGCGATGCCAACCAGTATTATATCTATTTGGATAGCATTGCCGTCGACTATGCTCCTTCTACTGAGGTACCGGACACTGTGTCCAACCTTACGGTAACGGCTGCTGCTAAGGGAGCCCTGCAGGCTACTGTCTCCTTTGTGGCTCCTGCCAAGACGGCAAGCGGCAATGCGCTTACAGAGCTACATGATATTGTTCTCAAGCGCGGCAACGATACAATAAATGTGTTTAACAGCCCTACGCCGGGAGAAACGCTGACGTTTGTCGACAACGCCCCAAAGAATGGGCTGAACACCTATACGGTGGTTTCGAGCAACAGTGAGGGAAAGAGCGACGAGACGAAGAGAACGGCATGGATAGGACTCGATGCTCCGTTGGCTCCAAAGAATGTCAAGGTCTATGACACTGGCGACAGTGTACGCCTGAGCTGGACAGCACCATCGTTTGACAAGGGCATACACGGCGGATATGTGGACCCGGCAACGGTAAGATACAGTATTTACGACGCGTCGAGCTACATGCAGATTGTGGAGGAGCATATCACCGCTACAAGTTACATGGACAAGAAGGTCCACACCTCGGCTGCTACATCACAGGGCACTCTGTTTTATGCTCTGAACAGTGAGGCCAAAATCGGTGAGAACGAGTATATAGCTGGCGGTGGTACATCGTCGGAATATATTCGCACAGGTATTCCATTGTCCCTGCCATATAAGGAATCGGTTCCTGGCGGTGCATACGAGAACAATGGCAGCTGGTCGGAGAATAATCTTTATAGTCAGTCTAACTATGGTTGGAGAACAACATCTGATGTGTCTGCCGACAACGACAAGGGTGCACTGGTGTTCACTTCTAGTGAGTATGGCGACTACAGTACGTGGTATACACCCAAGGTCTCGCTGAACGGCACGTCGCAGCCTTACTTTATGTTCTCTTACTTCGCATTCCCCGGCGAGAAGACAAAGATTCAGGCTGTAGGAAAGGACAACAGCTATGAGTCTGACACGCTCGCAACGATAACATTCGACAGTAAGGATGCTGTTGCCGGATGGCATCGCGTAGCTTATCCTGTCAGTAAGTGGAAGAACAGCAAGTATGCCATCATGGGCGTCAAGGCAACTGTATATGGCACTAACCAATATGCTGTGATAGACAATGTAGAGGTGCGCGATGTAAAGAACAATGACCTTACAGCATCTATCTTTGCACCTTCGCAGACATTCACTGGTTCGGCAACCAATGTTGATGTCATCGTTACAAATATTGGATTGAATACAGCAAAGAACTACAGTGTGAGCCTGTATAACAATGACAAGCTCGTCTCGACAGTATCCCGCTCCGGACTGCAGTTCACGGATAATGATTCCATTCAGTTCAAGTATATTCCGACTGCCGCTGACAGTGTGCTGAACTGGAAGGCTGTGGTAAGCTGTTCTGGCGATGAGGATTTGTCGAACAATGCCACAGCAACAGTGAAGACAACAGTAAAGCAGAACAACTATCCTGCACCTACAGGCGTTGAGGCTGCTGCAAGCGGAAACTCTGTAGTGGTGTCGTGGAACGCTGTGGCTGATGAGGCTGACAACACCGTCACAGAGACATTCGAGGACTACACTCCATGGAAGACCACCGGCTTCGGCGATTGGCTTACCGTTGACGGTGATGGAACCTATACCTATCAAATTGGCGAAGCCTATCCGTTTGACGGTGCCGGCTATCCTATGGCTTTTATAGTGATGGATAACACCAAATGGAATATAGACAACGAGAGCGACTCTATCATGCTTGCCGCTCATAGCGGACACCAGTATCTGGCCTCCTTCGATACCTATGGCGACGCAGATGCTGGCATAAGTCAGGATGACGATTGGCTCATCTCACCAGAGCTCTCCGGAAAGGAACAGACCATTTCGCTGTTTGCCAAGAGCCTTCAGGCCAAATATAAAGAGACTTTCACCATCTGCTATTCTACTGGCAGTACAGACCCTAAGGACTTCAAGGTCCTCCAGACTGTCAGCAAAGCCGATGCGGAGTGGACGGAGTATAAGCAACTGCTTCCTGCCGGGGCTAAGCGCTTTGCCATCCATAACATCTCGAAGAAGTGCTATGCCCTCTTCGTTGATGATATAACTTACGACGGAAAGTCATTGAAGGTAGACCACTTCAATATCTATCGTGATGGTGTGCTTGTTGGCCAGGCTCCTGCAGGTACGACATCATTCACCTATGCCAACGCACCATCCGGAACTCATAAGTATCAGGTGTCGGTGTTCTATGAGAATGGTGAGTCTCCATTGTCGGAAGCCTCTGTGGTTACAGGCATTCATTCCATCCATGTCGGTGAAGGCGATGTCGCTCCGAGCTATAACCTCTCCGGTCAGCGCGTAAGCTCTGCATACCGTGGCGTGGTTATCAGCAACGGGCGTAAGGTCCTCCGTAGATAAGTACAAAACTGATGGAAAGAAATTCCTGAGTAGGCAAATAGAAACTCCAATCAGGTGATAGAAATCCCTGAGTTGTCGAAAAGAGAGGTCCACTCAGGTGAACAAAAAAAATCCCCGCCCGTCTGCGATGCAGATGAGCGGGGATTTCTTCTATATTCGTCACTTTTTGGAGATAGTTTGTAAGGCTCACACAGAGACACAGAGTCACAGAGACTCACTCGTGACTCAGAGCACAAAGAAGGCTTCGCCTTAAAGAGAATACGATGACTTCTGCGATGTGCACGCTTCGTGAACTCTTTACGGCGAAGCCGTCTCTGTGAACTCTATATATAATAAGGTGCCCGTCTCTGATACTCTGTGTCTCCGTGTCTCTGTGTGAGTATT
>ONDK01000089.1 GCA_900316565.1 uncultured Prevotella sp.
ATACATAAAGCTATCACCATTAGTCCTATAAGCCAACCATTAGGATATAATGATGAACACTACGCGTATGTACCTCTCCGAGGCACTGAGTAAGGTCCCTGCCATCTACCTACCCCAGGCTGCACTCGCTTCGCTCGTTTAGCCTGGGGTTATTGAGAGTGTGCCTCTCCGAGGCACTAAGTAGTTTAATGAGGACCAGATACGCCCCACGATGAACGACAAATCTGTCTCTCCGAGGCACTGAGTGGTTTAATGAGTGTATCAAGTTGGGGGTGCTGAGTAGTTACTCCGAATGGAGGGGATGTTGAATACATTTAAACGCTAATGGACTACACCGCAAAGATATTACTCATTGCCCATTACTCACTGCTCATCGATTTTCTGAAGTGCTTGCGCGCTTCTTCCATGTCCTGCACTGTCTCCATCGTTCCCACATACCGGCCTTGCGCGTCGCGGACGGCGTGGTAGGTGACGAGGGTGGCACGGTGGTTCTTCTCCATCCATACCGAGACACTGTCGCGCTTGCCGGAGCGAAGGTCGCCGATAATGGCGCGTACCATCGGCTCTATCTTCGGCGGATGGCAGGAGAAGACCTCACGGCCCAGAGCCGCCAGCGGCCGTTTGAAGGCCTTCTCGGAGAACGGCTGGTTGAAGTAGCGATTGATGTTTCCGTCGTCGACGAAGGTAACCTCCAGGGGCAGCGTGTCGAGCAGTGCCGTGAGCTGCGTGAGGGTCAGAGAGCCACCAGGCATGTTCACGCGCAGTTCATCCGTTATGTTGTCGGCCACCGGAGAGCTCTGATTTTTCTCTTTTGCGAGGAGCTCCTCCCCTTCAGCCCATGCCGCGCCTTCCACGCCGAGGCAGTTCTCATAAGCCTTACTGTCGACATATATCTGCCGCCATTCCTCATCGGTGAAGTTAGCCGTGCAGACGGGGAAGAGGATACTGTTCTCCTTGAACGTCATCTCGCGTGCCCGCACGATGAGGTCCTTCACACGGCTCTTCCAACCATCGTCCCGCGCACTCTCCGCCGACAGCCGGAGCAGTGTGGAGAGCTCGGCGCGTATCTCGTCGTCGATGGTCCACATCACCTGCGAAGGTCCGTAGATGCCATGACGCGTCTTCAGAAGAGGATATATGAGGTCGCCTTTCTTCGCATAGTGTACGGCGAGCGTGGCAGCGTCGGAAAGTGCCGCAGCCACATCGCCGTCGCCGTCCAGGGCACGCGCTATCTTTCCGAGGACAGCGACGATGGCGTCGTTCTCACGATAGAACGTCTGCAGAGGATGTCCCGTTGTCATCCGCAGTTCCACCGTTCTGTCCCTGTTCTCCATGGCCTGTCCCACCATCATCTCCTCCTGGTCGTGGTGGAGGCCGTGGTGAAGGTCATGGTGGCTGCTGCCATTTTCTTCCTCGCCATGGAAGAGCGCGGAATGTACGTCGCACAACTTCTTCACCTCGCTGACCGGCTGTCCCTCGCTGATGAGCTCCTGCTCCGCGCGCATGATGTCGTTGGCCGGCACATAACGGAACTGTCTGACGAAGTCGGCGCGGACGCTCTCCATGGCCTCGCCATCGTTGATACGCCTGAGGAGAGCTTTTATCTGCTGAGTGGCGTCGGTAGCCGGTGAAGCCGGTGTCGCAGTGGGCTGTCCTGCAGTCTTTCCGATGTAGCCTACGACGGTGAAGCCGTTGGCCTCGAGAGTCCCGACGATAGAGTCCATGTCGATACCTCTAAGGTCGGCGCCACGCTGTAGGGTTATCAGCTTACCCACCGACAGCCGGACGGCCTTCTTCGTTATCTCGGTGAAGCCGAGTGATGCCAGGATGTCGATGAGTTCCGGGAAGGTCTCTGTGAGTTGGTAAACGGTCTGTGTGAGGTCTATTGTCTTATTCATAATCTGTTCGTTTTATTTATTTTATTGTCTTAGCAACAAAGATGATGCCACGGGGAATAGGCGCGCGGCACTGGTAACAAATGTGTATCCCGGCACGATGTCGTAGCAATCATCTGACGTAGGGGGCGCAAATGTTACCAAGAAAGAAGGTGGTCCGCTTGCTTAGTCTTTGATATGTAGGGTGTCCCTCCGAGGCACGGAGGGCTTATTTACCTGTTGAAGCCCTTTTCAGCATTACACTGTGGCATAAAATTTGTTGCATGTATAGGTAGAAATAATAACATAAAACATGAAGAGATGATGGGAAACAATGATAATGGAAGCATTAAGAGTGAGACGATGAGAGCAAACATCGAACGTGGGGAGCGGACACGCGTGGTCATCGTGGGCTGCGGCCTTGGCGGCCTGAAGCTCGCCATGAGCCTGCGCCACTCCGGTTTCCAGGTCGTCGTGGTAGACAAGAACAACTACAACCAGTTTCCGCCACTTATCTACCAGGTGGCCTCGGCGGGTCTAGAGCCCAGCAATATCGCGTTCCCCATCCGCCGCATCTTCCAGGGCTATCCGAATTATTTCTTCCGGATGGCCGACGTGACAGCCATCGACGAGAAGGAGAAGGCCATCGAGACCTCCATCGGCACCATCCACTACGACTACCTCGTTCTGGGTATGGGCGCCGAGACCAACTTCTTCGGCAACACGCAGATAGAGATGAACGCTTTCCCGATGAAGACCGTAACCGATGCCATGGCCCTGCGCAACCATATCCTACACAACCTGGAACTGGCCGAGACGGAGTCCGACGCTTCCAAAAGGCAGAAATATCTGAATGTGGTTATCGTTGGCGGCGGTCCTTCCGGCGTGGAGATTGCCGGTGCGCTGGCAGAGATGAAGAAGTTTGTCGTGCCACGCGACTACCCCGACCTGGTCGGCCGGATGCATATATACCTCGTCAACTCTGGCGACCGTCTGCTGAAGGCAATGGACGAGAAGTCGTCGGCGACGGCGGAGAAGGAACTGGCGCGGAAGGGTGTCCACGTGCGCAACGGATGGCGCGTAACCGACTATGACGGCCGCATCGTAAGGATGGCCAACGGTGAGAGCATAGAGTCGGCAAACGTCATCTGGGTCAGCGGTGTGAAGGCTAACAGCATCGGCGGTGTGCCGGCGAAGGCCGTGGGCCATGCCGGACGGCTGCTCTGCGACCGCATGAACCGCGTCAAGGGCATGACGGATGTCTTTGCCATCGGCGACCAGAGCCTTATCGAGGGCGACAAGGACTGGCCGCTGGGACATCCGCAGCTGGCGCAGGTGGCACTGCAGCAGGCCGCCAACGTGGCACGCAACATTCTCCGGAAGGAACACGGCAAGGACATGCTGCCCTTCGTCTACCGTAACCTCGGCACTATGGCCACCATAGGACGCAAGGCTGCCGTGGCGGAGATAGGACACTGGAAGTTCGGCGGTCTCACGGCATGGCTGCTGTGGCTCGTCGTCCATCTGCGCTCCATCCTCGGCGTGAAAAACAAGTTCTTCGTCCTCCTCAACTGGCTCTGGAACTATGTCAATTACAAGCAGAGCCTGAGGTTGATATTATGAATTAGGAATTTGCAGTGAGGAATGAGTAATTAGCAGTTAGCAATTTTTGCGTCGTAGCCCACTAGCGTTTAAATGTATTCAACATCCACTCCATTCGGAGGGGCTTGGGGAGGCTTCTCTTATAATTTTATTGTGATTTGTTTTCTTTCTCATTTATTTTTTGTAAGTTTGTCGCAGAATTCACGGC
>ONDK01000028.1 GCA_900316565.1 uncultured Prevotella sp.
TATTTCCGTTGTTTGCGGACGGCCACAAATTATTATTTCCGTTGTTTGCGGACGACCCCTAACCCTGCCTAGCCGCGCCCTGCAAGCGGTTGGTTCGTCGCTGAAGTTGGTTGCTTCCCTTCTTCGGTTGTAACATCCGCTTGCAGGGTGCGGCTAGGTAGGGTTAGGGGCCGTCCGCCATAAATTCGAAATTTTCTTGTGTTCGTCCGTCATATTAGATTGTTATTTCCGTTGTTTGCGGACGGTCCCTAACCCTACCTAGCCGCACCCTGCAAGTGGTTGATTTATCGCTGACGTGGGCTCCGTGACATGGATTGTATAGCTATTTCGCGTTTTATTTGCAGACCACGATGGCGTATGGTCCCACGTTCTTCACATCTTTTCCCGGCAGGTCGTTCAACTCACTTTGCGGAACGAGGAGCAGGAAAGGTTTGCCGCGGTTGGTGTCTTTTGTCGCTTTGCCGTTGACGATTCTTACCGGGCGGTTGAGCAAGGCGTCCATGTTCTCCGCATGTTCTATGTTCTCGGCATAGACATCAGTGATACCCGTCTTTTGTATTATCTCATTGGTCTTCCGGCACAGCTTGCCATAGCCGATATCGCTGCCCACCTTTGGCAGGGACCATGCGGCAACGAAGACCGCCAGGCCTATGCCTCCTGCTATACGGCGGACGATGACGATGATATGTTCCTTTTCCTTTCCATATAGGTGATAAAGGGCATTGCCGCCGGCGAGGGTCAGCACCGTCGCTGCGGCATAGATAAGTCCGTTGTTGAGGTATTCAACCTTTGGGAAAGTCGCTGCAGCCCATACCAGTGTGGGCAACGACAGCATAATCATTGCCGATGGAATGGCCAGCGACAGACGTATCCAATGGTTGTCGTGGAAGCGTGTCAGGAACATTGCCGCTCCATAGATAAGGAATGGCACCGCCGGAAGCATGTATATCTGCATCTTCTGGTCCACACACGACAGGACGACAAAGATTGTTACGCCGGCAGTGAGAAAGAAAGTCTGTATGGCGCTCTTGACGAATTTCGGATGCAGGGCCACCATGACGATGCCCAGGACGAGCAGTGTCCATGGTGCGAGGATATACCAGATGGTCAGGCAATAGTAGTAGAACGGACGGCCGTGGCGCAGCGACTCGAAGGTGCGGTTCACTGTCTGGTTTACGATGAAATCGTGGAGATAGCTGGCTCCGCCCTCCAGGTACATGCCCAAGAACCACAGAGCGGTGAGGATGATGAGCACGCTCCATGTGCGCCAGCCCCAGTAACGGAAGAACTTGCGGCCGTTGCCCGACGCTATGAGGTAGACGACGGTGACGGCGAACGGGAGGATAAAGCCCAGCGGTCCTTTGGTGAACATCGCCAGGAAGATGTACAGTGGGAAGGTGAAGCAGCAATGGCGCACTCCCGGCTCACAGCTGTGTATCATCCAGAACTCCCTTAGTGCCAGGACGATGAACAGCGTCATGAGCATGTCCATGCGGATTGTCATGGCCGAGACGAAGAAGATGCCGCTGGTGATAAGCATCAGTCGTGCGATGGAGCGTCCCTCAGAGTCGAGGTCATGGACGGTCCACTTGTCGATGACGCGCGCTATGACAATGGCGGGAACGAGAGAGAAGAGTCCCAGCAGCCACATCCTATGTGCGCCTGTCAGCCATCGGCAGAGCATCACTATCCACAGGTAGAGTGGGGGCTTGTCGGTGAAGGGCACGCCGTGGTCGGTGAAGGCGAAGAAGGTACCGTTGCGCAGTGCCTCGTCGGCGATACTCAGATAGCGAAGCTCGTTCGAGGGCGTGAAATCGCGCAGCAACAGCACAGGGATGAGTGCTGCGCAAAGTCCCAGGTAAAGCAAGTGTCGTTCTCTACTCTCTCTCATATTCTGTTATTTCAAGTTCTAAATTCGTGCTTTTTACAGCAGTGCCTCTATCTCCTTGCTGAGGTCCTTGACCTGCGAGGCGTTCTTCACGATGTTGTTGCCCCGGTCGATAATGAAGTAGTAAGGGACGCCCGGCGCTGCGGAGAGGTATGCCTGACTACTGCCGTTCTGGTCGTAGACGTTTATCCATGGCAGAGCACTCACCTGCTGGTTCCAGAACGACTTGTTGTCGTCGAGACCTACCATATAGATCTCGAAACCACGGCTGTGGTATTTGTCGTATATGTCTCTGAGCTGCATGATAGCGCTCTGCGAGCCGTCGGCGGCAAAGGCGTTGAAGTAGAGCAGTACGACCTGTCCCTTTAGGTCGGTGATGTGATGGAGCTGGTTGTTGCGGTCGTAGAGCGGCAGGTCGATGATACCCGTCTCACCGACGTTGAGGTTCTTGGCCTCGGCGGCTGTCTGCTGCTGTTGTGCCCGGTTGTTGGCTACGATACGTTCGTTGCGCATGCCGCGGAGGGTGATGTTATGTAGGTTCTTGCCTCGCTCGGAGTTAGGGTAGAAGGTGTCCCAGCTGGTGGCCACGGCTCCGAACACTCTGTTGTCCTCATGGTTGCCGGCAGGGTCGAAGATCATCACCGGCTGGTTGTTGACGACGATATATTGGAAGAGGGCGAAGTAAGCGTAAGCCTTCATAGGTTCCTTAAAGATGTAGTTGCGCTCCACGGTCTTCTTGTAGTCTTCCACCATCTTGTTGATGACGGAGTCGGAGGCACCGCTGGAGTAAGCGGCCTGGCAGCGTGCCTGGAGGTCCATCTGCATCAGTGCGAGCTCACGAATCTTACTGTTCTCGTAAGAGTTCTTTACCTCGTAGTTGGAGGCCATGCCCGGATATTTGGCCGTTACGTCCACGGTCTCGGTAGAGTCGATGGCGATGTTTATAATCTGTCCGGCGATGCGGAGACGGTAGAACTCCGGGTTGTCGGCTTTGTCGCCGGAGAAGCTGAATTTGCCGTTTTCATCGAGCTTTACCGAGTCTAAGACGGAGAAGCCGTCGAGACCGTTGTGTTCAAAATAGAGGATACTGTCTTTGGCTCCCGATACTGTTCCGTCGACATGGAACTTACCCTTTCCGCATGAGGCGAGGGCCAGGATGGCAAGCAGAAGAATGCTGCATGAAAGCAGGTTGCTGATCTTTCTCATTGTTATTGTTTTGATTATTTTAGGTACAAAATTACATATTTATAGTGAGAAACAAAAATAATTTCATAATTTTGCAGCATTATGTTAGAGAAGAAGGTCTATGTGTTACGGAAAGCTGTGCTGGCTTTCCTCTTGTCAGCTATCACTGTGGTAGGCTGGGCTCAAGGAGAGCCGGTAAAATTCAGTGTGTCATATAAGCAGGTTTCTGCCAAGGAGGTCGATGTGGTGTTCTCTGGAAGCATCGACAACGGATGGCATGTCTACTCCTCTAATCTGCCTAGTGGCGGTCCTACGGCGGCCACAGTCAACGTGGAGGCCATTACGGGTGCGAAGCCTGTGGGCCGGTTGCGTGCCGTGGGCAAGGAGGTGAGTGTTGACGATCCCGTCTTCGGTATGCGTGTCAACTATTTCGAGCATCATGTGCAGTTCGTGCAGAGGTTCGCTATCACCGCGGCGCAGTACCATATTCGTGGGTATCTGGAGTATGGAGCGTGCAATGACCATATGTGCATGCCTCCGCAGTCGGTGGACTTTGAGACAAAACATGGAAATTCCGCGGCTGCCACGGCTCCGGCACAGGCCGCGCAGACTGAAGACGCGGACAAAGCAGCCGGTGCCGCGGATGACGCGTCGGCCGTCAGCGCTGAAGGTGTTCTTGGTGGCGACTCCCTTGGCAATGCTGCCGAAGCTGTCCCCGACTCGGTGGCAGCCTCTACGGCGCCTGTCGACTCCAGCACTGCGGCGAGCCTCTTTGCCTATACCCCTCCTTTGAATGGGAATGGTGAGGGTACCGGGGCTGCGCCGGCATCGCATTCCTCTCTGTGGTACATCTTTCTCATGGGACTCTTAGGTGGTCTTGTGGCACTGTTCACCCCTTGCGTATGGCCGATAATACCGATGACGGTAAGCTTTTTCCTGCACAGAAGCGACAACAGGAGACGTGGTATCCGTGATGCCATCACCTATGGCGTGTCCATCATTGTTATATATATGTTGTTGGCATTCCTTGTTACGGTCCTCTTTGGTCCTCAGCGGCTCAACGATATGGCGACAAACGCTCCGTTCAATATCTTCTTCTTCCTGTTGCTGGTGGTCTTCGCGCTGAGCTTCTTCGGAATGTTTGAGCTCCGTCTGCCGTCAAAATGGGGAAATAATATCGATACCAAGGCGTCAAAGACCACCGGCCTGCTCTCCATCTTCCTCATGGCATTCACACTCTCGCTCGTCAGCTTCTCGTGTACCGCCCCGGTGGTAGGACTGCTCCTCGTGGAGGCTGCGACAAGTAACAACTGGGTAGCACCTACGGTGGGCATGTTCGGCTTCGCCCTTGCCTTGGCACTGCCGTTCACCCTTTTCGCGATGTTCCCCAGCTGGATGAAGAAAGCCCCGAAGTCGGGACAATGGATGAACACGGTGAAGGTGGTCCTGGGTTTCATAGAACTGGCATTCTCGCTGAAGTTCCTTAGCGTTGCCGACCTCGCTTACGGCTGGGGCATCCTCGACCGTGAGACATTCCTCTCGCTATGGATAGCTATCTTCCTGCTGCTGGGCCTCTACCTCCTTGGCATCTACCACTTCCGCAGCGATGGTCCTAGTCCGAAAGCTCAGCCCGTGGCCTGCATGATGCTGGGTTTGGTGTCGATAGCGTTTGCTATATATATGGTTCCGGGGTTGTGGGGAGCACCTTGTAAGGCTGTTTCTGCCTTCGCTCCTCCTATGTACACTCAGGACTTCAACCTCAACAAGCAGCAGGATGTGCGTGCGAAGTTTAATGACTATGAGAAGGGTATGGCCTACGCCAAGGCTGTCCATAAGCCCGTTTTGCTCGATTTCACCGGTTTCGGATGCGTCAACTGCCGGAAGATGGAAGCGTCTGTGTGGACAGATCCGGAGGTGCAGAAGCGTCTTACGGACGATTATGTGCTTATCTCCCTCTATGTCGATGACAAGACGCCGCTTGATGAAACCGTAGAAATTACCGATTCCATCGGGAAAAAACATAAGCTCCGCACCGTCGGCGACAAATGGAGCTACCTGGAGCAGGCTAAGTTCGGGTATCTGGCGCAGCCGTTCTATGTGGCCATAGACAATGACGGCCGCCCTCTCGGTGGCTCGTTCACATATAAAGAGGATGTCAAGGCGTATCTCGACTTCCTGGACCGTGGCATAAAGGCGTACCAGAGTAAATGAAAAAAGCCTTAGAAGTGGGGCGTTAATTCCCTTGTATCTATCGTTCGTGAACTTATATCCGTTTGCAGGGTGCGGCCCTTGTGGCCGTCCGCAGTCTTCATCAGCTTCCGAAACTTGAATGCTTCTGTGGAGGAACCCGCGTGATAATGGGCTCTCATTTCATTTGTAACATGAATGTAACGTCGCTGTAACAACAAAGTAAAAGAAATGTTGTTATTTTGCATCCGATAATAAAAAAGACTTAAGATTATGGAAGAAGAAAAGAAGACAAGAATACTTGTTGTTGACGACGAGGAGGACCTCTGCGAAATCCTTAAGTTCAACTTGGAGGCTGAGGGCTATGAGATAGACACCGCCTATTCCGGGGAAGAGGCCTTGGAGAAGGATGTCGCCAGCTTCCAGTTGCTTCTGCTTGACGTTATGATGGGTGGAATGAGCGGGTTTGCCGTGGCAAGGAAGTTGAAGGAGAACGACGCTACAAAGCATATCCCTATCATTTTCCTTACTGCCAAGGGTACGGAGAACGATAAAATTACCGGTTTTAACCTCGGTGCCGACGATTATATCTCCAAGCCCTTCTCCATCCGTGAGGTACTCCTTCGCATCCGTGCCGTTCTGCGCCGCGCCTATGCTCCTGCCGCCGAGCAGGCCGTTGAGGTGTCGCATACGCTGGAGTATAAGGGACTGGTGGTCGATTTGGACAAAAAGACCGTTTCCATCGAGGGAAAAGACGTTCCGTTCACCAAGACGGAGTATGGTATTCTCTGTACGCTCCTCGAACATAAAGGCCGCGTCTACTCCCGGCATGACCTAATAAGGAATATATGGCCTACCGACGTGCTGGTCTCCGACCGGACGGTGGACGTGAACATCACACGTGTCCGCAAAAAGCTTGGTCCTTATGCCGACAATCTGACGACACGTCTTGGCTTCGGATATTATTTTGACGCATAGATGAACAATAAGAAACTTTCCATCGGTACACGGCTGTATCTCTCGGTTCTGGCCTTGTTCCTCGTCTTCGCCGTGGCGTTCATACTCTTCCAGCAGTACCGCGAGAAACAATATAAGATTGACACCCTGGAGCTGCGGCTTCAGGATTTCAACAACCAGGCTCATGATGCCCTGCAATATGGCAGTAAGGATACCGGCAAGGCGGCGCTGATGTCGGCTTTCCTGAGAAATCACATCATTAGTGGTATCCGCGTTACCGTCATTGACGACAAAGGATGGGTGGTCTTCGACAACATCCGGAAGAACTACCGTACCATGAGCAACCACCTTCGCCGGCCCGAGGTCGCGGAGGCTATGAGCCGCGGCATGGGCTCTACGGTAGAACGCAACAGCACTACCCTTGGTCAGGACTATTTCTACAGTGCCACCTATTACCCGAAAGATAGGTACATTATCCGCTCGGCCCTTCCTTATAATGTAGACTTGGCGAAGAACTTGCAGACGGACCAGCATTACATCTGGTTTGCCGTCGCCGTGCTGCTCCTGCTTACCCTTGTCCTCTATAGGTTCACCCACAGACTGGGCCGGAACATCACGAAGCTGAACCGCTTCGCTGCCCGCGCTGACCATGGAGGGGACATAGAAGCCGATGAATTGGGCGGTTTTTCCGATGACGAGCTTGGCGACACGGCAGCGAGAATAGTGAAACTCTACCTTAAACTGCAGCGCACACAACAGGAGCAGAACGTCCTGAAGCGGCAGCTGACACAGAATGTGGCCCATGAGTTGAAGACGCCTGTGGCGAGTATCCAGGGTTATCTGGAGACTATCCTCGGACATCCTAATATGGACGGTGCCACACGTGACCAGTTCCTAGACCGTTGCTATGCACAGAGCAAACGCCTTGTGGCTCTCCTTGGTGATATGTCGACATTGAACAGAATGGACGACGGTGCGGATATGATGGTCTTCGAGGATGTCGATGTGTCGGAGCTCATACATACCATTGAGAAAGAATGTCAGTTTGCCTTGGAGCAAAAAGAAATGAAAATGCACTGTACCATACCAGAGCGCATCGTCGTCCACGGCAACAGAGGCCTTCTCTATAGTATCTTCCGTAACCTTACCGACAATGCTATAGCCTACGCCGGAAAGGGTACACAGATAACGCTCTATGCCAATAAGGAACAATCAGCATGGAAGTTCACCTTCAGCGACAATGGCGTCGGTGTTTCACCGGAGCATCTGCCACGACTCTTCGAGAGGTTCTATCGTGTTGACAAGGGACGCAGCAGGAAGATGGGCGGCACCGGTCTAGGCCTTGCCATCGTAAAGAATGCCGTCAGGGTGCATGGCGGAAATATCTCGGTATGCAATAATCCTAAAGGTGGTCTGAGGTTCGACTTTACGCTAAAGGCCACTTCCTGACTCCGGCCTCGCGGAGACAAAAAGTGGCCTTTTCATCGAGTTTAAAAGTATTTTTTGGGACTTAGAACGAACGTAGCCAAGCCTTGAAGTCCATCATCATCTCGTCGTGATACTTGAAGCTGATATTGCTTCCCCAGCCATGCCCGCCAGAGGGATAGACATGCAGTGAGGCGTGGACATCGTTGCGATAGAGCTCCATATAGTAGTTGACACCGTTTGCCGGGGGCACCGTAGCATCGTCGTCGCTGAGAGCGATGAACGCTCTTGGCGTCGTACGGGTAACGTGCATGTCGGAGGAGTACTTCTTCTGGTACTTCTTACTGTCGTTGTCGCCGAGGAAGTTGTGGAAGCTGCCCTCATGACCGTAGCCCTCCATCATCGTTATCACGGGATAGAAGAGTATCTGGAAGTTGGCTTTCGCGTCGCCGGTGCTCTGCGTGGCGATGGTGGAAGCGAGATGTCCGCCGGCGGAGAAGCCCATGATGCCGACATCGTTGAGCGACACATGCCAGCCGCGGGCGTTCATCCTGACAAGGCGCATGGCCTGCTCGGCGTCGCTGACAGGCACGTCGGGATTGCCGTGGGGCATGCGGTACTTCAGGACGATGGCGGCGATGCCGTTGCTCTGGAAGAATTCTGCCCAGTCGTAGCCTTCCTTCTTCATGGCGAGATGCTCATAGCCGCCACCAGGACATATCACGACGGCGCGTCCTGTGGCTGCGCTCTCCTTTGGAAGGTAGACGCGTACCTTGGCAGTGTCCTTGGGGTCGCCGTTGTCGTACGTCGGGCGGCCGTTGTAAAGAGTAACATCGAAAACTTCCTGGGCCATGCCAGCCATGGAGAAGGCCAGCAGCCCAAGGGTAAGGAGTATTTTGTTGCGTTTCATAATCTTTTGATTTGGCTCAAAATTTTCTTTATTTTGTGCAAAGATAATAAAAAAGGACAATCGTTTTTCCCTATTTATAGAAATTTAGTACATTTGCATTTATAACCAATATATTCTCCTATGAATAAACGTATTTTAATATTTGCGGCCGTTGTTGCCGCTTTTGGCCTTAAGGCTCAGGCAAAGGTGCGGCTGCCACATCTGTTGTCCGATGGAATGGTGATACAGCAGAATGCCGATGCTCATCTTTGGGGATGGGCATCGCCGAAGAAGACGGTTACGGTGACGACCAGCTGGTCGACGGAAAAGGTGCAGACGACGGCAGGTAAGGACGGACGTTTCATCCTCTCGGTGAAGACGCCGGCAGCCAGCTACACTCCTCTGACCATAACATTCGATGACGGCGACGGAGCTACGACCATCAAGGACGTCCTTGCCGGTGATGTGTGGGTCTGCGCGGGCCAGAGTAATATGGAGATGCCTGTCAAGGGCTTCGGCAACTGCCCTGTGAAGGACTTTAATAATGTCGTGGCTGACGCTGTCAATAATAAAGGTCTGCGCTGGTGTAAGATACCAAGCGTGGAGAGTATGCGTCCGCTGGATGATGCCAACTGCCGGTGGCGCCCTTCCGACATGCAGAATGTATCGGAGGAGTCGGCGACGGGCTATTTCTTCGGACGTATGTTGTCGCGGAGTCTTCAGATACCTGTCGGACTCATCGAGGCCAACAAAGGCGGAACGCGCGTGGAGAGCTGGCTGAATGCTGCCAGCCTGAAGAAATATACCGACGAGAAACTCGACTCCCAGTCGATAGTCAAGAACGGGAAGTACGATTATCTGCACACACTGACATGGGGTAACGGTACCTTCTCGCCAATCCTGAACACTACTGTTAAGGGAATCATCTACTACCAGGGCTGCAGTAATGTCGGCTATCATACTTCCGACTACGCCTTCCGCCTCAGTAAGCTCGTGGAACAGTGGCGGTCGAGTTTCGGTGACGTGCCGTTCTACTTCGTGCAGATAGCTCCTTACAACTACGGACCCGGCGTTGAGGGCGCGAAGCTCCGTGAGCAGCAGGCCAAGGCGATGACATTGATACCCAACAGTGATATGGTCTGCACCAATGACCTGGTCTATCCGTATGAGAAAGGACAGATACATCCGCAGCAGAAACGTCAGGTTGGTGAGCGTCTTGCCTTTGTAGCTCTCAACCACTGTTATGGCTTTACGAACCTCTATTGCGACAGTCCTTCGTTTGATAAGATGGAAATCAGCGGCGATACATGCTTCATCCGGCTGAAAAACACCTACGGTGGCATCTCCAGGTACGATGGAATCGAAGGCTTTGAGGTCGCCGGAGCCGATAAGGTGTTTCATCCTGCTGAGGCTAAACACTACTGGCGTGAGGCCAACGACCCGCACAACGAGTGGATACAGGTCATCTCGAAGGAAGTGAAAGCCCCGGTGGCTGTGCGCTACTGCTTTAAGAACTTCCAGATTGGCAACCTCGGCAATATGGGCCAGCTGCCGCTGATACCGTTCAGAACGGACAATTGGTAATCCAACAGTAAAAAGTGAAGTGGTGATCTTTTATAATTGCCATTTCACTTTTTTCTATTTTCGGGAGAAAAAATATTTTAACGTCTATAAGATTTCCTTGGAAAATGGGCTGCGGAAATCCTTGGGGACGGGTTGCTGAATAAAATGTACTATCCGTTTCCGAATTTATTATTAATATGACAAAGTGTAATAATCATAGCGATAACAAGTTTCCTTCGTCCCACGGTGAGGACGGAAATGCTAATGCTCTGTCCTTTTTTCGGTTCTGTCCGCATTGCGGCAGTGCCAACTTCATCGACAATGACTTTAAAAGCAAACGGTGTCGGGACTGTGGCTTCGTATACTATCTCAACGCCAGTGCCGCCACGGCAGCGTTTATCCTTGATGACCGTGGCCGTCTTCTGGCTGAGCATCGTAAGCTTGAGCCGTCGAAAGGTAAACTCGACCTGCCCGGCGGTTTCGTTGATATGGGTGAGGCCGTAGAAGAAGGTATGAAAAGAGAGGTACTGGAGGAGACCGGACTGGTGGTGAAGGATGTCAGGTTTCTCTTCAGCTATCCGAACAAATACTTGTATTCCGGTTTCACGGTGCCCACCGCCGATATGTTCTTCCTCTGCAGTGTCGACGGAAAAGCGTCGCGGCTGCATGCCGGCGACGATGCCGCCGATGTCGTCTGGCTCGATATCGATCGCGTCAATCCCGACGACTTCGCCTTCGACAGCACGTGTCGTGCCGTGAGAAAATTCCTGCGTGATTACCCCGAAAACTTAAAAAAGTAAAAAAGTTGCTTATATAATAAGGTGTAAGCAAAAGTTTTTCTTACTTTTGCGCCCTTGAACATTAAGGCCTACATCTTTGGATAAAGCCAAGTATTTACTTACAAGTAACATTATGCAAGATAATTTAGTTATTGTAGAGAGCCCCGCGAAGGCCAAGACTATACAGAAATTTTTGGGAAAAGACTATAAGGTGATGTCGAGTTATGGTCATATCAGGGACCTGAAAAAGAAAGAACTCAGCATAGACACCACGACACTTGAGCCGCATTACGTCATTCCTGAGGAGAAGCGTAAGGTGGTCAGCGAACTGAAGAAGAACGCCAAGGAAGCCAAGAAGGTGTGGCTCGCATCCGATGAAGACCGTGAGGGAGAGGCTATCAGCTGGCATCTTTGTGAGGTCCTTGGCCTCGATGAGGCGAAGACCAGCCGTATCGTGTTCCATGAAATCACCAAGCCTGCCATCCTGGAGGCTATCAAGCACCCACGTCATCTGGACATGAACCTCGTCAACGCACAGCAGGCACGCCGTGTCCTCGACCGTCTGGTGGGCTTCCGTATCTCTCCTGTGCTGTGGCGTAAGGTGAAGCCGGCACTGTCGGCGGGCCGTGTGCAGAGTGTTGCCGTCCGCCTGATCGTGGAGCGTGAGCGTGAGATACAGAAGTTCAATACAGAGCCTTACTACAGGATTAACGCCGTGTTCGGTCTTACCAATGCCGACGGTTCGCAGAGTGAGGTAAAGGCAGAGCTGAACCATAGGTTTAAGACCCATGATGAGGCCGTGGCCTTCCTGGATATGTGCAAGGAGGCGCAGTTTAAGGTCTCCGATATCGCCAAGAAACCGCTGAAGCGCTCTCCGGCACCACCATTCACCACGTCGACCTTACAGCAGGAGGCTGCCCGCAAACTTGGTTATACCGTCAGCCAGACGATGATGATAGCGCAGCATCTCTATGAGAACGGACATATCACATATATGCGTACCGACAGCGTGAACCTCTCTTCGTTGGCCATCAACACCAGTAAGGAGGAGATAACGAAGCTCTATGGCGAGGAGTACAGCAAGCCACGTAACTATGTCACCCACAGCAAGGGCGCGCAGGAAGCCCACGAGGCTATCCGTCCTACATTCATGAGCGACACTTCTATCGAGGGTACCGTCCAGGAGAAACGCCTTTATGAGCTTATCTGGAAGCGCACGGCAGCCTCACAGATGGCTGACGCTATGATAGAGAAGACCACCGCGACGATAGAAATCCTTCCGGCCGGTGACGGCCAGACCCTTCTGAAGAAAGGAACTGGTAGTGCCTTGGCCTTCGTTGCCAATGGTGAGGTCGTGGCCTTTGACGGTTTCCTGAAGGTCTACCGTGAGTCTACTGACGACGATGAGAACGGACAGCAGGAGCAGTCGCGCACCCTGCCTGCGATGACCATCGGCGACGAGCTCACACGGCGTGAGATAACCTCCACGGAACGTTTCTCCATGCCGCCAAGCCGTTACACCGAGGCCAGCCTGGTGCATAAGCTCGAGGAACTCGGTATCGGCCGTCCGTCTACCTATGCTCCTACAATATCGACAATACAGCAGCGGCAGTACGTGGAGAAAGGCGACAGGAAAGGCGAGGAGCGCCAGTTCACCGTCGACACCCTTAAAGGTAAGGTGGTAACAAGTCGCACGAAGAAGGAGATGGCCGGCTCTGACCGTGGAAAACTCATCCCTACGGATATTGGTATTGTGGTGAACGATTTCCTGATGCAGAACTTCCCAGAGATTATGGACTATAACTTCACGGCGAAGGTGGAGAAGGATTTCGATAAGATTGCCGAAGGCAAGGAGGAGTGGAATGCTGATATGAAGGACTTCTACAAGAACTTTGAGCCAGAGGTGGAGAAGGTGATGAACGCACGCTCGGAGCATAAGGCCGGCGAGCGTCTCCTCGGCAAGGACCCGAAGAGCGGCAATCCTGTCTATGTCAAGATAGGCCGCTTCGGACCTGTCGTCCAGATTGGCGACGCCGACGACAAGAACAAGCCACGCTTCTCACAACTTCCCGCCGACAAGACCATGGAGACCATCACCCTTGACGAAGCCTTGGAGCTGTTCAAGCTCCCGCGCACCGTAGGACAGTTCGAGGGCACCGATGTTGTCATTGGCTCAGGCCGCTTCGGACCGTATGTCATGCACGACAAGAAGTTCGTCAGCATACCTAAAGACGCCGACCCGATGACCATCACCCTTGAAGAGGCAGTGAAACTGATAGAGAAGAAACGTGAGGACGACAAGAAACGTCATCTCAAGCAGTTCGACGAGGACCCGAAACTGGAGGTGATGAACGGCCGCTACGGCCCGTATATCGCCTACGAGGGTCGCAACTACCGTCTGACGAAGGCGCAGCGCGACCGTGCCGCCGAACTTACTTACGATGAGTGCATGGAGGTCATCAAGAACGCTCCGGAACCTAAGGGAAAAAGAAAGTAACGACAATGGAAGGAAATCCAACACGTATCATCCTCTTAGGCTATATGGGAGCCGGGAAGACCACCGTCGGCAAGGCCTTGTCCAAGGACCTTGGAATGATGTTCTATGACCTCGACTGGTATATCGAGAACCGTATGCACATGACAGTCAAGGAAATCTTTGACGAGCGGGGAGAGGAAGGCTTCAGAAAGATAGAAAGCAACATGCTCCATGAGGTCGCCGAGTTTGAGGATGTCATCATATCATGTGGCGGAGGGACACCTTGCTTCTTCGACAATATGGACTATATGAACCGGCAGGGTGAGACGATATACCTTAAGGCTACCCCCGACGTGCTCTACAAGCACCTGAAGATGGGCAGGACGGTGCGTCCGCTGCTGCTCAACAAAACCCCTGACGAGGTCAGGGAGTTCGTCGGGAAGCAGCTCGCCGAACGTGAGACATACTACAACAAGGCAAAGCATGTCCTCGATGTGAACCTCATGGACAACTTCGAGAAGATAAAGATTACCGTCGCTGAGGTGAAACGCCTGCTGGATATAAAGTAAATCCGCTGGCAACAGCCTTTCTTTTTTAATGATAAATTACCTCTGTAATAAAGAAACTTTCATAAGAACAGTTTAGATGAAGAAATGGACCATAGAGGACTCTGAGGAGTTGTATAATATAAAAGGATGGGGAACATCCTATTTCGGCATCAACAGCAAAGGTCATGTGTATGTCACACCATGCAAGGATAACATACAGATAGACCTCTGCGACATCATGGATGAGCTGGCCCTGCGCGACGTCAGACCACCAGTGTTGCTGCGTTTCCCCGACATCCTGGACAATCGCATCGAGAAGATTTCCCAGTGCTACGACAAGGCGCGTGTGGAGTATGACTTCAAGGGTGAGAACTATATTATCTACCCTATAAAAGTCAACCAGATGCAACCCGTCGTCGATGAGATAATATCCCACGGAGCAAAGTACAACCTCGGTCTGGAGGCCGGCTCGAAGCCGGAGCTTCATGCCGTCCTTGCCGTGCAGACGAAGAGCAACTCGCTCATTATCTGTAACGGATACAAGGACGAGAGCTACATAGAACTGGCCCTGTTGGCACAGAAGCTTGGCAAAAGGGTCTTCATCGTCGTGGAGAAACTCAACGAGATAGATATCATCGCGCGTGCCGCCAAGCGCCTGAAAGTGTCGCCGAACATTGGTATAAGGATAAAACTGGCGTCGTCGGGCTCCGGCAAATGGGCCGAGAGCGGCGGCGACGCGTCGAAGTTCGGACTCACTCCTTCCGAGCTCCTCGATGCCCTCAAGCGGCTCGATGCCGCTGGACTCCATGACAGCGTGCGCCTGATACATTTCCACATAGGAAGTCAGATAACGAAGATACGCCGCATTCAGAATGCCCTTACAGAGGCCGGACAGTACTATGCCAACCTCCGGAAGATGGGATATAACATCGAATTCATCGACTGTGGCGGCGGACTGGGTGTCGACTATGACGGCACACGGTCGTCGAACAACGAGAGCTCCGTCAACTATTCCATCCAGGAGTATATCAACGACTGCGTATATGAGTTCGTCGACATAGCCAACAAGAACAATATCCCACATCCGAATATCATCACCGAGAGCGGACGAAGCCTTGCCGCGCATCATTCCGTGCTCGTCCTCGACGTCCTCGGCGCTGCCTCGCTGCCGGAGATGCCGGAGGAGTTTGAGGCTAAGCCATCAGACCACCAGCTCGTCAAGGACCTATATGAGATATGGGATAACCTGAACCCGAAGTCGATGCTTGAGGACTGGCATGACGCTGAGCAGATACGCGAGAACTGTCTTGATATGTTCGCTCACGGAATGGTGGACCTCAAGACACGCGCGGAGATAGAGGCGATGTACTGGAGCGTCTGCCACGAGATAAACGCGATAGCAAAGACCATGAAGCATGTGCCTGATGAGCTTCGCGGACTCGACAAGCTCTTGGCCGATAAGTACTTCTGCAACTTCTCCATCTTCCAGTCGCTGCCCGACTGCTGGGGTATAGACCAGCTCTTCCCGATAATGCCTATTGAAAGGCTCAACGAGAAACCGACACGCAACTGCACACTTCAGGATATCACCTGCGACTCCGACGGAAAGATTACAAATTTCACCACCGCTGGCTCTCTGTCGAACGTGCTGCCTGTCCATGCCCTGAAAGCCGGTCAGCCGTACTATCTCGGCGTGTTCCTCGTAGGGGCGTACCAGGAGATACTCGGTGATATGCACAACCTCTTCGGTGATACTACCGCCGCGCATATCAGCGTTAAGAACGGCACGTACCACATCGACCAGATAATAGACGGTGAGACGGTAGAGGAAGTGCTGGAGTATGTGCAGTATAATCCTAAAAAACTCGTCCGCCAGCTCGAACAGTGGGTGACGAAGAGTGTGCGTCAGGGAAAGATTTCCCTGGAGGAAGGTAAGGAGTTCCTCTCCACCTATCGCTCAGGACTGTATGGCTATACGTACCTGGAATGATTCTGTAAATAGATAACTAAAGTTCCTGAAGCCGGTCGACGGCTTGTGGGAATATGAACAGATTACATCGAAACAATGAGCAACGAAGAAAAAGATTTCTTGGATAAAGAGGCCGCTGCAGGAGATGGCCTTAAGGAATGTGGCGGTAAGGAACCGCTCACCGTGGTAAAGGTCGGCGGTGCCATCGTTGAGGATGAGGCTAAGCTGAACGCGCTCCTCGACAACTTCTCGGCTATCGAAGGCAAGAAGGTCCTTGTCCATGGCGGTGGACGCCGCGCTACGAAGATTGCTTCTGCGCTGGGCATAGAAAGCCACATGGTCAACGGACGCCGCATCACCGATAGCGATATGCTGGAGGTGGTGACGATGGTCTATGGCGGACTCGTCAACAAGAACCTCGTGGCGCGCCTTCAGGCTCATGGGGTCAACGCCATTGGCTTGACCGGTGCCGACATGGATGTTATCCGCAGTCATAAGAGGCCTGTCAAGGACGGCATCGACTATGGTTTCGTAGGTGATGTGGACCGTGTGGACGGCTCTGGGCTGCGCACGCTCATCGACGACGGCATAACGCCGGTCATGGCTCCGCTGACACATGACGGCAAGGGTACGGTGCTGAACACCAATGCCGATACCATTGCCTCGGAGACGGCAAAAGCTCTCGCGGAGTTCTATGATGTTACGCTCATCTATTCGTTTGAGAAGAAAGGCGTGCTGAGCAATCCTGATGATGACGAGAGTGTCATCGCGGCCATCAACCGTGAGGCTTTCGAGCGTTACGTTGCCGACGGGACCATTGCAGGTGGAATGATACCAAAGCTGGAGAATGCTCTCTCTGCCGTCGACGCTGGCGTGTCGCGGGTCATCATCACCCTGGCTACCGCCATCGACGGAAAACATGGGACGGTGATAAGTAAATAAGGATAAGACAGAACGGGGACGACAAATGAAGGAAATCAGCTTCCGTAACGACGTGCTGCCGATGAAGAACGAGCTCTTCCGGCTGGCCTTACGCATCACCCTTGACAGGGCTGAGGCCGAGGACGTCGTGCAGGATACGCTGATAAAGGTCTGGGATAAACGTGACTCCTGGACGACCATAGACAACATAGAGGCTTTCGCCATGACCGTCTGCCGTAACCTTGCCCTCGACCGTACGAGAAGCGGGGCTAACAACAACGTAAGCCTCGATATGGAGGGGGCGCAGGAACCAATGACGCAGACGACCCCTTACGACAGAATGGTGCAGCAGGACAATCTGAGGATGGTCGGACAGATTGTCGACTCCCTTCCGGAGAAACAGCGCAGTTGCATACAGCTCCGTGATTTCGAGGGAAAGGCGTATAAGGAAATAGCCGCGGTACTGGACATCACCGAGGAACAAGTTAAGGTGAATATCTTCCGTGCCCGACAAACCATCAAGCAGCAGTTCCTTAAAATGAACTCCTTTCATGCGGAGAAATAGGGGAAAGGGTAGTAGCTGCTCAGTACTTTCCCAAATCTCAGTACAGACAAGAAGCGACACGGAGCCTCGGGGAGATTGTACTGGCATCCAATTCATCTTGTTTAGAACCAGCCTTACTGTGGCTGTAAGTCTGAACTTTTATTACAAAATCATGTCGTGAAAATCGACCAATCTAGCTGTTAAAATCGTTTAAAATGTCAACTAAATGGCAGCGATTTTAGGGGTGATTTGTAAGTGTAGTACAGTTTTTTGTAAAAGCATATGTTTTACCTCGTAAATGTACTACACTTACAACGCAAGTAAGCCTTACTTTTAGGGCTAAAATGGCCATTTTTCGACCCTTCAAAAATGGTCTTTTTAGTAACGTGTTGATATTCAGCATTATACAAAACAGCCATTTTTGGCGTATTCGACACCGAGATGGCACCTCGTTCAGAATAATCGAAATATGCAGGGGCTAAATTGTCAGTTTGTTTTACATATTGTGTGTATATATACTAAAGTCTCCTTTCTTGAAACAGAATTTTTTAAACTATACACATTCTAAATAAAAGTTAAAAACCAGAGCTTCTCTGTAACTTTTTGGCCTTTCATTCGTCAAGTAATTAGAAACAAGAAAAAATATGGATTACAAGTACATTTCACAGCTTTTGGAGCGCTACTGGCGTTGCGAGACCTCCCTCGAAGAGGAAGAGATACTCCGCGCGTTCTTCTCTCAGAAGGACGTCCCTGCTGAACTGGCTTCGTTCAAACCGTTGTTCGCTTATGAGCAGGAGGAGACGAAGGCCGATGTGCTTGGCGATGACTTCGACGCGAAGGTCCTCGGCAAGATAGAAGGTGACAAGCCAGTGAAGGCCCGTGTCATCACGATGCGCCAGAGGATGATGCCTTTGTTCAGAGCCGCGGCCGTAGTGGCCATACTGCTCACGCTGGGCAATGCCATTCAGGGCGCGTTCACTGCCGATGAGCCCCAGACACAGAGCGTCGCTAACGTCCAGAAACCGAAAGATGGTCCGTCTGTCGCAAAGGTCGACTCGGCAAACCACATCACCGACTCTGCTACGGTTACTCCATTGCAGCCGACGGCTTCGGTGAAATGATAACAAGATAATTTCTATGCTTTCTCTATAAAATCATGTTTAGTAAAACAAAATGAAACTGTGAAGTTTCAATTCTCTCAAATTTTTCATAACATACTAACGTAGAAGAGGCCGGTGTCCGTGTTGGACACCGGCCTTTCATTGTTATATGCTGTCTTGGCATTGCGGCTCCTCACGGCCAATGGTAAAAATCTTGAAATAAAACGGATAAAAAGTAAAAAACTTTGGCTGTCAATAGGTTATTTCCTACTTTTGTAGTAGTTAATATTAAATCTATAAACTAATTGATTTTGTAATCTAATTAAGATGACTATTGAAAACAACAACTATTGTGTTATCCTTGCCGGAGGCAAAGGCCGGAGGCTATGGCCCTGCAGCCGGGAGGAAGAACCAAAGCAGTTTCTTGACTTCTTCGGCGTGGGTCGCACACAATTGCAGCAGACCTATGACCGGTTTGCTAAGATAATTCCGAAAGAAAATATATTCATCAATACCACCCAGCAGTATATCCACTTCGTCGTGGACCAGCTGCCTGACGTCGACGGCAATCATATCATGGCAGAGCCTGTCCACAGGAATACTGCTCCGAGCGTGGCATGGGCATGGCATAGGATACAGCGTTTGAACCCTAAGGCAAACATCATCGTTACGCCTAGCGACCAGACGGTGATGAAGGAGGATGCTTTCCGCGACAATGTGATGGAAGGCCTCGACTTCGTGGCAAAGAACGACTGTCTGCTCACCATGGGTGTGAAGCCTACGAGACCGGAACCCGGCTACGGTTACATTCAGGTCGGCGACCACTCCGGAGAGGACGATATCTATAAGGTGAAGGCTTTTACAGAGAAACCCGACAGGGAGTTCGCCAAGATGTTTATGGACAGTGGTGAATGGTATTGGAACACGGGGCTGTTCCTGTCTAATGTGAGGTATCTGGGCACGTGTCTTAAGACGTTTCTGCCGGCGATACTCGGAAATCTCGACAGTGTGCGGCCCGACTGGACGATAGCCGAGGAGAACGAGTATGTGGAGAACTACTTCCCTTCATATCCAAACATTAGCATCGACTATGGCGTGCTGGAGAAGAGCGATAATGTATATGTGCAGAAGTGTGACTTCGGATGGGCAGACCTCGGTACCTGGCATGGTATCTATGAGGCTCAGAGCAAGGTGGACGGCGATAATGTCACCGTCGACTCTACCGTTTACTTCGATGATGCGCATAACAATGTCGTGAAACTGCCTAAGGACCGTATGGCCGTCATCAATGGCCTCGACGGGTACATAGTGGCCGAGAAGGACAATGTACTGCTGATATGCAAGAAAGGCGACTCGTCGTCGCTCATCAGGAAGTATGTCAACGAGGTGCAGCTGCGGCTCGGCGACAAATTTGTATAAACGACATGGGCGGTAGTGGTGGCAAACCACGGTCGCCGTTAGGCTCTCTCCATGAAAAGGGGTAGTAGTAAGCTTGTCTGTTTTATGTTTGCGGCGGCAATAATAATATATCTTGGATAAATAAAGGGAAGTGATGAAGAGAATATTCTTTAGGCTGGTGATGGCCGTTGTGATGGTAGCGTTCAGCATGACGGCAGGTGCCCAGGGACGGGTGAAGGTCGGACTGGTGCTCGGCGGAGGCGGTGCTAAGGGTGCCGCTGAGGTGGGTGCGCTGAAGGTTATTGAGAAAGCCGGTGTGCACATCGACTATATCTGTGGCACAAGTATAGGAAGCATCGTCGGAGGACTATACTCCATGGGCTACCGTTCAGTGGATATAGAGAGGATGTTCCAGTCGCAGGAGTGGAAATCTCTGCTCACCGACCGTAACGACAGTCTCAGCCGTAAGCTCTTCGCACGTGATGCTGACGGTGTGCAGTATGTCTTCGGATTTCCCGTAAGGCGAAGACATACGGCTGAGGCCGACACTCTGCCCGGAATTTTCAAGGGCTCCAAGGCGCTTATGCTGCTCGATTCGATGGTGCGCACCAGTCCTGTGGCACGTGGCGTGAAGGGCGTGCGTCGTATTCCGTTCCGCTGTGTGGCCGCTGATGTGGCGCATGGCAACTTCCGGGAGGTCGTCCTCTCTGCCGACAGTGCTGGCCTCGACAGTTGCATGAGGGCCAGCATGGCCATCCCTGGAGTCTTCAAGCCGATGAAGATAGGACAGAACGTGCTTATCGATGGTGGTGCTCTCAACAACCTGCCGGTGGATGTGGCGAGAAAGATGGGTGCCGACATCGTCATTGCCATCGACCTGCAGCAGAACAAGCACGATGACTATAAGTCGCCGCTGAGCTTCCTGAAGGGCTTGAACGGTGTGTCGTCGTGGCTCAAGTACCGTCCGGACATCGCTAAATATAACGAGATGCGCAAGAGTGCCGACGTTTATATCAACCCCAATCTTGGCAAATATGATGTCATGAGCTTCACACCCAAGGCTATCAATGCCATGATAGACATGGGTGAGTCGGCAGCGAAGAAAAAATACAAGGAGCTGGTGAAGGTCGCGAAGAGAGGCCGGAAGGGTAGGGCAAGGACGCGAAAATAATACCATTCACAAGCCTGCTAATCTTATTATGTCGGTCACTACGATATGTTATCTAAGCCTTCCTTCTCTCCGTCTCTACTCGCAAACAAAAGATATGGATGTGAAGAGCTCGTCTCCGGTCTTTACGTCAATCTTGGCCTTTATATAGTTTTCAGCATGTTCGATGCTGTTGAAAACGAAATCGACGTCCTTGTTGCTAAGTGGGGACAGAATATTGAGGAACTTCACGTTCTTCACCTCAGTAACCTCTAACTTGCGTCCTTCTAGTTCTCCGAGGAGCTCACAGGCGGTCTGAATAATACAGACACCGGGAGTGATGGGATTTCCCGGGAAGTGCGCTTTATAGATAAAGCATTCCGGATTGAGAACAACAGAGAAGACTGTTGAGTTCTCCGTTTCTGTCTGTCGTACTATAGTATATAGTTGGTCTTTTAGAATCATCTCTCTTCCTCCTTTACTGCCAGTTTTATTTGTGATTTTGCGAGCTGCTCGCCGTTGCATGTGATGGTAGCCATAGCCAGTATGACCCCCATGAGCTCTTCCATGACCTGCACATGGGTGGTGATGGTGTCGCCGGCCTTTGGATGTCCTTTGATGGTCATCTTCCTTACGGCCCCAATGACACCGACCTGTATGCCCTGTTTCAGAATGTACTTGTTGGCATACCCCATCTTTGCGGCACATGTCTGTGCGATGTTCTCTATCATCCCGGCAGAGCTGAACGCGCCGTTGTCGACAAAGATGTTGTCGGGCTTTATGAGAGTCTCTGTCTTTATGTTCTCATCGTCGTATTGTACTATTGAACCGATCATCACGAACGGTTCCTGTTGTGGCAGAAGAGTGTGGACGTCTATAGTCCTGAGAAATTCTTCCGATGGATTTCTGAAATCCACTGTTAATGTCTTAACCATGCTTCTGGATTGAGTTTAGCTGTTTCTTTTCTTAACTGGAACTGCAGTATGCCATCCCTGGCAACGCTGCCTATGGTCTGGCCTGTGCCCACCTGTTGTCCTTTGTGTACGCTGACACTGCCGAGGTTCGCGTATACGGTGATGTAGGCACCGTGGCGGACCATGACGACGGATGTACCGCCGAAGCTGAACACAGCGCTCACCTCACCGCGATAGACGGAGCGGACGGCGGCACCGCCACCACCTTTGATGTTTATTCCACTGTTGCTGAGCTGTACGTTGTTCAGGCCTTCGACGCTGTACTGACCGTAGCGGGTGGCGATATGTCCGCTCATAGGCATCGGCAGACGGCCGCGGTTGCTGGCGAAGCTGCCGGTGAGGGCACGGTCGGCGGAGCTGAGGCCACTGCTTTCGGCGGCATCGTTGTTGGACTCCCTTGCCGCAATCTCCGCCCGTTTCCGATCAGCGGCGGCCTTCCTCTCTGCAGCCATACGTGCGGCGGCTGCCTCGCGGGCCTCCTGGTCTGCTTGTGCCTTGCGTGCTGCGGCTGCCTGTGCGGCCGCCTCAGCCTTTCTGCGCTCGTCCTCACGCTTCTTGGCTTCCGCCTCCCGTCTTGCCCTTGCTTCGGCGAGGGCAGCCTGACGGGCCTCTTCCCTCGCTTTGGCCTCACGGGCACGTGCTTCAGCTATGCGTCTTGCGTTCTCCTGAGCTGCCCGCTGGGCCTCTGCCCGCTTACGGGCCATCTCGGCCGCATGTGCCTTCCGTGCCGCGGCCTGTGCGGCGGCACGTGCGCGCTCCTCTGCCATAGCCCTCTGACGGGCCTTCTCTATCTCTATGGATATAAGCCGGTCTATCTGTGCGTCGAGGGCAGCCTGCTTCTGCCGTTTCTGTCCTATGACATCCTGCAGCACCGCCTGGTCTTGTTGCAGGGAGGCCACGATGGTCTGCTGTTCGTTCTTGGCGTTCTCGAGATTGGTGTGGGCCTGCCGGTTCTGCCACAGCAGGTTTGCCTTGGAGCCGCGGACATGCTGTAGCTCGGAGTTCTTCTGCTCCACGAGGGCTTGCTGCTGCTTGAGGAGCTCACCCTGCGCGCGCTGGTAAGCCGCATATTCCCTTACGAAGCGCAGACGACGGTACATCTGTGTCAGGCTCTTGGCCGAGAAGATGAACATTATCTTGTCCTGGATACTTCTGTGCCGTGCCATGTAACGCATCGACTGGATGAACTTCTCGCGGCGTTCACCGAGGTCCTGCTGCATCGTTGCTATCTGTCCTTTCAGTACTCCGATATTGGTGTCTATGCCCTTTATGTCGCTCTGGATGGTGTCGATGGTGTTCTGATGCTTGTCGATGTCGGCACTCAGCGACTCAATCTTGCTGAGGCGCTGCTTGACATCAGTCTCCTTGGCGTCATACTCCTTCTGCTTGTCCTGGATATCACGCTGTATGTTCTGCTTCTCCTTCTCCAGACCCTTTATCTCCTGCGTCTTTGTATAGCGCGGAGTGGTGCGTCCGTTGTTGCGGTTGTTGTTGTTGCGGTTGTTCTTTGCCGTACTTCTCCGCTGCCGGTTGTTCTGCTGCTGTGCCTTCTGCGGTTGTTTCTTGCGCGGCTCAGCCTTCTGCTGCTTGCCACCGCCTTTCTTAGCCGGCTTCTGCGGGGTCTTGTCCTTATGCTTATTGCCTTGCTTCTTAGTCTGCTGTACGGCTGTCGGTGCCGACTTCTTCGACGACGCCTTCTGAGGCTTGGCATAAGGAGCCAGAGATAGGAATATCAATAAAAGAAAGAAGAATGCGCGTTTCATTTATTTGCTTGTTAATTTTCCGAGGACCTCTTCAGCTGAAACCTGCTTGTATTTGTCCGACAGAGTCGTCGTCGCTTCCCAGTCGCTGGCTGTAGAGATACTGTTTATTTCGTATGAGGCTTTAAGAGTCTTTGTCGTTCCCGTCGCCGGAGTGGTTATCGTCAGCGCGTTGGCATAGGGGAACGGCTTGGAACCGAAGTTGGTAAATCCGGAATAGTTCCATGTCAGTGTTGATGTGCCGTGTCCCTTGCTGTCGTAATCGATGCGGGCCTTGCTTATGACGCCGTTCGTGCGTGCTGCTGTCCATGTGTATTTCAGCTTCCCGTCGGTGATGGTGACAGGTACCTGGGGAGCAGTGCCGTTGAGGTCGGCCTTAAATTTCGTGAGGTCTGTGTAGCCTACTGACGACTTCCCCGGCAGAAGCAGACGGTTCCAGAACAGAGCCTGGAGAGAATAGAACGTTATCCCGTTGTCATGGAGGAAGCCCACCTGGTCGTAGCTGGCCTTGACATACTGCTTGTGCATGCGGTCGACGATGAGCACATAGTCCTTGGTGAACTCCAGACGGCCCACCTCTGTGCCTATCAGCGGCATCTGAAGCGACAGCCTTACGACCTCGTCCTTACGCATCCGCAGCTGACCAGGAAGGGAAATCTCCTTTCCGTTGTCCTGTGCGACGTGGAAGGTGATGCTTGCTGAGATATTCTTCTGATAGGACGCGTTGCTGTTTACCTTATCGAGAAAATCCCGTTGTGCCGCCTCGTCCGACTTGCTGACGGCTTTATGGCTGACAGCGGTACCCTGGCTGTTGCCCGTTACGCCTTTTTGTGAGGCACAGGCTGAGAAGACCAGTGCTGAGGCGAGTATTATTATGAACTTTACCGTCTTCATTCCTTAACGTATTTCATTAGTTTTATCTTCTTCTGTAGTAGCGCACTGCCATCGCCTTTCTCTGCGGCTTTCTTCCACAGATCCATGGCTTTCGTCATGTCTCCGTTCAGCGCGTAGATGTCTCCGGCATGCTCCAGTACGACATCGCTGAGCGTGGAGTCGTTCTGTATGGCGCGGTCGATGTAAGTCTTCGCGTCCGCATATTTCCCCTCCTTGAAGAGTATCCATGCGTAGGTGTCGAGGAACGTGGAGTTGTCGGGCTGTGCGTCGATGGTCTTGCGGCTCATCTGCTCAGCCTTTGCCAGATCGCGGTTGAGCTCGCTGAGATAATACGCGTAGTTGTTCAGCGCACCGACATTGTCAGGTTTCCACTGCAGACATTTCTCGTATGAGGCGAAGGCCAGGCTGTCCTGCCCCTTCTCATGAAGGATGTCGCCCATGATGGAATAGAAGTCGGCGACGATGTCCGGGTCGCTGTCCTTGTTTATCTGCGTGACGCCTTTCTGGAATGTGGCGAGAGCCTTGTTGTTGTCCTTTTTCATGTAGTGTGCAAGGCCTTCGAAATAATAAAACGCCATGTCATCGGGGTTATACTCCTGACCGGGATGACTGAAAGCAATAATCTTGTCGTATTCCTTCTTCGTCCACATGTTCTGCAGGAGTAGGATCCTGGCCCTGGAGTTGTCGGGTTCCACGTTGAGAGCCTGCACGTAGACCGAGTCGATGAGCGAGTCGGGCATATGGTGAAGCGACATATATGCCGTCTTCAACATATATATGTCAGCGTTCTCCTGCGGCTGCGAGAGAGCCTTGTCGATAAGGCGAAACACTTTCGTGCTGTCGCCGTTGTGCTGTTCGTTGTTGATGATGACCTGTCGGAGCATGGAAGCCTTTGTCTGCTGTGTTATGTCCTTACTCATGAGCAGCGACTCTGTCAGCTCTGCGAGCTTGTCCTCCTTACCCTGCGCGGCATAGTAGTCGAGCATGGCGATACGGGCGCTGGTGTTCGTAGGGTCTTCTTTTAGTATCTGCGTAAGGTATTTGCCGCCTTCCTTCGTCCGTCCGTTGTTCATGAGCCAGTTGCAGTACATCACCTTGTAGTTGGGGTCGTTGGGGTATTTGGCTATCATCGACTTCAGCACGTTCTCCTGCTCTTTCTTCTTTCCCTGCTGCTCGTAGACCTGCATCTTCGTCAGGGCTATGCGGTCGCTGTATCCCTGAACGGTCTCAAGACGGTCGAGCATCTCTATCATCTTGTCGTAATCGTTCTGCGTGGCGTAGAGCTGGAAGAGCATCGTTATGACGTCGGGGTTGTCGTTCTCCAGCGCATACAGCTTCTCGTAGGCTTTCACGGCGTTGCCGACATCGTGTGCGTTGGCATAGAACTGTCCGAGCTTCTCTATGTATGTGGCGTTCTCCGGTGCCAGCTCTGCAGCTTTCGCAAAGTTGAACTTCGCCAGAGAGTCATTTCTCAGCGTTACATAGTAGCCGGCGAGGTTATAGTAGACCTCTGCCGCTTCTGGATTTATCTGTCTGGCATGCTCCAGGAGGTCATAGGCTGCCGACAGATTGCCGGCCGCCTCCTGGTTCACGGCCTCTAAGAAGAAGTAGTTGTATCGCCGCGTGTCGTTGTATGACAGCTTCCCTCCGTCCGCAAAGACGGAGACAGCCGCAGACAGCAAGGCGACAGCCGTTATTATTCTAATATTTCTCATGTGCTTTCAGAAAGAATTTATTTCATGCCGGTATGTCCATAGCCGCCCTCTCCGCGCTCCGTCTCGTCGAGCTCGTCCACCTCAATGAACTCACCTTGCTCGTGGCGCGCGATGACCATCTGGGCGATGCGCTCTCCGTCGTTGATTACAAAGTCCTCGTTTGAGAAGTTTATGAGCAGCACCATGACCTCACCACGGTAGTCGGCGTCGATGGTTCCCGGCGTGTTCAGTACCGTGATGCCGTGCTTCAGGGCCAGTCCGCTGCGTGGACGGACCTGTGCCTCATAGCCTTCGGGAAGGGCGATGTGCAGTCCCGTGGGTATAAGACGCCGCTCCATGGGATGAAGCACAATCTCACCGTCGATGTTTGCCCTGAGGTCCATGCCCGCGCTCTGCGTCGTGGCGTAGGCCGGCAGCTGCTGGTGTCCTTTGTTTACAACCTTTATCTTAATCATGTTTTCCTAATTGTCTTAATCATGGAATCCCACTGCGTAAAGTGGTATTCCGTCATTGCGTATTTGTTTTTATGATGTTCTATACGAGAATGTTAAGTTGCAAAATTACAACTTTCCGCCCGAATAACTGAATTTTACGGAGAGAAAAGCATGATTTTAGCCAATTTTAATTACTTTTGCAGCTATGGATTGGAAAAAACTCATATCGAACAAACGCCTTGGTCAGGAGGACCGGCATCCTGAGCGTCACGACGACCGCTCGGAGTTCAAACGCGACAGCGACCGTCTGGTCTATTCCGCGCCCTTCCGGCGTCTGCAAAACAAGACGCAGGTGTTCCCTTTGCCGGGCTCCGTCTTCGTACATAACCGTCTGACCCATTCCCTTGAGGTGTCGTCGCTGGGCAAGTCGCTCGGCGATGATGTGGCCCGTCTGCTGATGAAACGCCATCCGGAGCTCCGCGGCACGCTCTTCGAGGAGATAGGAACGATAGTGCAGACGGCGGGACTGGCCCACGATATGGGTAACCCGCCTTTCGGACATAGTGGTGAGAAAGCCATGCAGGCATTCTTCCTTGAGGGCGACGGCCAGCCGCTGGAGGAGATGGTGTCGCCGCGTTTCTGGGCCGACATCACACATTTCGAGGGCAACGCCAATGCCTTCCGCCTTCTCACCCACCGCTTCAAAGGACGCCGCAGAGGAGGTTTCGTGATGACCTATTCCACTCTTGCCGCCATGGTGAAATACCCGTTCACGTCGATGGCCGCTGGTGAACACGGGAAGTTCGGCTTCTTCCGTGAGGAACAGGACGACTACCGCCGCATTGCCGACGACCTGGGCATCCTCTGTCTCGACGGCGGTGAGGACACGCTGCGCTATGCCCGTCATCCGCTGGTGTTCCTCACGGAGGCCGCCGACGATATCTGTTATGAGATAATGGACATCGAGGATGCCCATAAGCTGAAGCTCCTGTCCTTCGACGAGACCGCCGACCTGCTCCTCGGATATTTCGACGACGCCTCGCGGCGGCGTATCTTCAAGCGCATTGAGGATGAGGGCGTTGACGATGAGAACGAGAAGATCGTCTACATGCGCGCCTGTGCTGTCGGACTGCTGGAGAACGAGTGCGTGCATGCCTTCGTGGATAACGAGGACGCGATACTCGCCGGGACCTTCTCCGGACCGCTCATAACGCATACCTCGGAGGCTGTGCGCCATGCCTACCGTCGAAGCTCTGATGTATCGGTCGACAAGATATACAGGTCGAAGACTGTCACCGATGTGGAGCTCAGTGGATATAAGATTATGGAAACGCTCATGGAGGCTTTCATCAGCGCGGCAGTACATCCGGAGACATTCCACTCCCGCCAGCTCATCCGCCGTGTCAGCAGCCAGTACGACATACACAGTGAGGACCTGGAGACGAGGATAATGGCAGTTCTCGACTATATCAGTGGCATGACCGATGTCTATGCCCTCGACATATACCAGAAAATAAACGGAATATCATTGCCGATTGTGTAGAATAATGAGAAATGAGCAGTGAACAGTGAGCAATGAGCAGTGAGCAATTGGTAACTTAAGGAATGAATCAATCGCTTGCCAGATGAAAGAATAGTTTCCACCCAGTGCCTCGGAGAGGCACTGGGTGTAATCCCCCGTCTGCTTATCTGGATGCGCTCGCTCCACGGAAACCTCTGTCGCCCAATGTAGGGGTGGGGTTTATCCCCATCCTCCAAGCGCAACAGTGACTTACAGCCACAGTGACTTACAGCCTCGGAAGGCTGACTCTCAGTAACCCCAGACTAAGCGAGCGCAGCCTGGGGTAACTTAAGGAATGTATCAATCGCTTGCAGGGGCGGTTAGGTAGGGTTAGGGGCCGCCCGCAACCTCATTGTCGAATATTGAATTTATGACGGACGGCCCCTAACCCTACCTAGCCGCGCCCTGCAGCCGTCAGACACCACGCGCTGAATGGATACCTCACAGCCTCGTAGAGGTTGACTTTCCAGTAACCCCAGACTAAGCGAGCGCAGTCTGTGGACAGATGAAAGAATAGTTTCCACCCAGTGCCTCGGAGAGGAAGTACAAGCGAATGTAATCCGCTTGCAGGGTACTGTCAGACTCCAAACGCTAAATAAAATATCCGTGTCAGACCGACGGCTGCAGG
>ONDK01000029.1 GCA_900316565.1 uncultured Prevotella sp.
TCGTTTCCCTGCAAGCCCGAGAAATCCCACAAAACTCCCGTGCCTTGCTCACCAGCATGAAAATAGCAAAGGCCCTGAAGCACTATCTCATCGGAGTCGCACATCATGTTCGCCTCTTTCGTGATAACGCCCTTCTCTGAAAAGGCCGTTAGTGCCACCATAAATGCTATTGTCAGGAAAATAAGCCGTTGACTCATGATACTTAATAGACCGTATGCAAGTTTATAGTTATCGCCTGCAAATTTAAGACAAAGCTGTTAGTCAGCAAAACTTCCGCGCTGAAAAGTCAAGGCAATTAAGATTTATTAAACAACGGAAAGAAGAAAGCACCCCGCGAATTCAATTAGCAAGTGCAAATTTACGAAGTCTTCCATCCGAGATATAGAATAGTTCTTGTCGGTATCGTGTCGAGACGCAATAAGTTTTCTTTGACTTTTTATTACAAAATCATGTCATAAAAATCAATCAATCTAGAAGTTGAAATCTCAAGTGTAGTATACTTTTTTGTAAAAGCATAGGTTTTACCTCGTAAAAGTACTACACTTATAACGCAAGTAAGCCTTACTTTTAAGGTCAAAATGGCCATTTTTCGAGCCTTCAAAAACGGGCTTTTAGTAACGTGTTGATAATCAGGGTACTACGAATCGGCTATTTTTGGCGTATTTGACAGCGTTATAGGTCGTCGTTCAGAATAATCGAAGAATGAAGGGGTTAAATTGTCAGTTTACTTTACATTTGAACAAGCCACTAGTGTAGTGTCCTAACCATATTTACTGTTTCTATCTGTTCGCTTATATGATTCGATTCCAACAGTAAAAAATCAATACCTATAAAAAGTTATCCTCAAAGATTGCTCTGCGGAATCCAATGTAAACGGTGCTGCAAAACCAAATGTAAACGGTGCTGCGGAACCCAATGTAGGGGTGAGGTTTATCCCCATCCTCCAAGGGTTTAAAGGTGATCTTATACTCCCCTTTTAGGGGAGTTAGATGGGGGCATATAGGAGTCCTACCTTGGAGGATGGGGATAAACCCCACCCCTACATTGGCTGATATTCCATTGAATGTCTGGCGGTCTTTGACGGATGTTAGGATGGGGATAAGCCCCAACCCTACATTGGGTTCCCCATCACGACATTTGCATAAGTCGCTTCTATTCGCTTGCAAATAACGTCATTAAGCAAGTTCAGAAACTTGTGAATAAGTTAATCGAATGTCCACTTGGCGGCTACCGTCGGGATGGCATAGAACTTATTATGCTGTCCGTTTTCATTGTAGACAAAGTTGTTGCTGATTTCCACCTCGGAGCCCAGGGACAGCTTAATCTTATCCCAGCCTTTGATGGTGTTTAGGTTGAACCAGAACTGCGGTTCCGACTGTATCACCAGATTGCCGTCGACATTTTTGTCATACCATGTGTCCCAATAACCATCGAAGGTGCAGAGGCCATGGGCGAAGGTGGTACTCCACACTTCGGTGAGCTGACAACTGTTGAACGGACGCAGACCGCGGTGATGGTTTGCGAAGTAGTACTTCCACAGCATCTGAACGGAGAAGGTTTTGCGGAAATCCTTCGAATGCCAGTTCCATGCGCCACCGGCGAGGGCTACATGCTGATAACGGTTGCCATAGTACTGGCTTTCCGTCTCGCCTGTCTCGGCACCTCCGTTATACTCCACATGCACTGCCCACTGCTTATTCTTCGAGACATTGAACTCACGTGCAATCTCCCAATAGGCTCCCTTCACGCCATCGTTCTTGTAGTCGAGGTCGATGAAGAAGAATGTAGAGCCCCACTTGTCGGGCTTGAACATCTCCACCGTCGTTGTAACGCTTTGCCGTGGAGTGAGGTCGCTGTAGAGAGTGTGCCCCAAATCATAATGTAACTGGATGTTCTGTGCGTCTGCGCACGCAAAAGCTGCCATCAAAAAGATGGTTAGGGAAAATAATTTCTTCATTTTCAGTGATAAAATGTAATTGTTAGCGGCTGCAAAGGTATAAAGAATTCTACATTCTGCACAATTCATTCAACAATATTTTGTACCTTTGCAGCATTATGAGAATAGATATCATCACCGTACTCCCCGAAATGCTCGAGGGATTCGTACACGAAAGCATACTGGCCCGCGCAGAGAAGAAAGGGCTGGCAGAGATACATTTGCACAATCTTCGCGACTACACGCTTGACAAGTGGCGCCGCGTCGACGACTATCCTTTTGGTGGACAGGCCGGAATGGTCATGCAGATAGAACCTATCGACCGCGCTATATCGGCACTGAAGGCTGAACGCGACTACGACGATGTTATATTCGTCAGTCCCGACGGCGAGCAGTTCACACAGCATGTTGCCAACGACCTGTCGATGAAGAAGAACCTTATCATCCTCGCCGGACACTACAAGGGTGTAGACCAGAGAGTTCGCGACCATCTTATCACACGTGAGATATCTGTCGGCGACTACGTGCTGACGGGTGGAGAGCTGCCTGCGGCCATCATCGCCGATGCTGTCATACGTCTCGTTCCGGGTGTCATCAGCGACGACCAGAGCGCACTCTCCGACTGTTTCCAGGACGATATGCTGGCAGCACCTATATATACACGCCCTCGAGAATACAAGGGATGGAAAGTTCCTGATATTCTACTCAGCGGAAACGAGGCGAAGATACGGCAGTGGGAGTTCGATCAGGCGATGGAACGCACGCGCAGGCTCCGTCCCGACCTGCTGGAAGGTCAGGAGGAAGGCCCAGCGAAGAAATAAGGATTATTGAAGAAATAAGGATTATTATTAAACAATTCAGGTTTCGCAAATAAGAATCTGCACGTACAGAAAGGCATCATTAAAGATCACTTTGCAAAACCCAATGTAGGGGTGGGGTTTATCCCCATCCTCGGGTGGGGGTTATCCCCATCCTCCAAGGGAAGATCTCCTGTAGGGATCCACCCTACCCCCCCCTAAGATGGGGAGAAAGGGATTAGCTTTAAGCCCTTGGAGGTGGGGATAAACCCCACCCCTACATTGGCATAAGTCGCTTCTATTCCTTATAATTCGAGCTTTTAAGTTACTTCAGGAACTTGTATCAAAGCTATTAAGGAACTTGAATTAAACAACCTAAAGCACAAAAGCTTAGAAGCCGCCGACGGCAGAACTACTGTCGGAAGCTTCCTCACCGGAAGCGTCATCGGAGGGCCAGAAGTCGTTGCCAAAGCTTTCCCTAATCTGCTGCTCCGCTTCCTTTATCGCATCATCAACGGCTTGCCGTGCCGGTTCCACAACAGCATCATTGAACATCCGTGAGGCTTTCTGCTTCAGCTTTTCCTTTGCCTCACGCTCCGCCTTGGAATAATATGCTTCAGCAGCCTTGCGGAGGTAGTCCTTGCCAACAGTAAAGACATGACCGAAAATGCCTATTGACACCGTGCTCTCCTTGCCGCCGAAGCGAACCTTTCCCGTAGAGAAGATGAAATGGTTGTCGACATGGATAAGATTGTCAACGGCAGAAGCCACGACCTCCTTTGTCCACGAGCCACTGATTTGCTTGAACATCTTTGACACCATGTCGCTATTGTCAAATGTGGAGTCACCGTAAGCAGTATCATCAGAGATTGCTGACGACACCACTTCGGTAAGAGCATCCTTATGTGCCTGCTCGTCAGGGCATGTAACGATGGCTATGCCGACAAGGGCTACAATGACGATGAGTACCGCAATAAGCTTGCCGATTCCTCCCCCACCGCTCTTACGGCCTGCAGGAGGCTGCGGCGGAGCGACAGGCCGTCCCTGCTGATAGTTAGGAGCGGCTCCGGCAGAAGTCTGGCGGAAAGGATTGTCCAGACGTTCTCCATCATTAAAATTGTTTTCAAAGTTGCTGTCAATGGGCTGTCCCTGTGCTGTTGCCGACGGGCTGCCAAATGGCTCAGCCACAGGTTCCGGCTTAACACTTATGATACCGCGCAGTTCCTCCACCTGCCATGCAGGAACCCATGTGGCAGAGTCTTCTGCCATGACAAGCGTCTCAGAGGTTATCCCACGTGCCTTCAACTCTTCAACGCTATAAGGGCCACGCTTTCCATTACCGACACTAATATAGTATTCCATGTCTCTTTGGTTGTTAACTAATGTTTCACGAAAATTCGGGTGCGAATTTATAGATAAAAAATGAACAGACAAAAGAAAATCTAATATTTTTTGCACACTGAAACTAGTATTGAGCCATTTTTAACCATTAGTGTTTTAAAATATTTTAAATCACTGCAAGCACATAATTGTTTTCATGATTTTTTTTTAATTTTGCATTCAAAGAAATATAAAAACAGCAATTAGGATACTGACAAAAAATATGTTTGAGAATTTAAGCGATCGTCTTGAACGCTCCTTTAAGATTTTAAAGGGTGAAGGCAAGATTACAGAAATCAATGTAGCAGAAACCATGAAGGATGTTCGTCGCGCCTTGCTCGACGCCGACGTCAACTACAAAGTGGCAAAGACCTTCACTGACAGCGTGAAGAAGAAAGCTTTGGGAATGAATGTCCTCACGGCAGTGAAGCCGGGACAGCTTATGGTGAAGCTTGTCCACGACGAACTTGCTCAGCTCATGGGCGGCGAGGCCGTAGCACTGAAACTGGAGCAGCATCCGGCAATCATTCTGATGAGCGGTCTGCAGGGCTCCGGTAAGACCACTTTCTCAGGAAAGCTCGCTAACCTGCTGAAGACCAAGCAGAACAAGAAGCCTCTGCTGGTGGCCTGCGACGTCTACCGTCCGGCAGCTATCGACCAGTTGAAGGTCGTAGGAGGGCAGATTGGCGTAGAGGTGTACAGCGAGCCAGACAACAAGAACGTCAATGAGATTGCCGACAACGCCATCCGTGAGGCTAAGGCCAAGGGATATGACGTCGTGATTATAGATACTGCCGGCCGTCTGGCCGTAGACGAGCAGATGATGAACGAGATAGAAAGTCTGAAGAACCACGTTCATCCTGATGAGACACTGTTCGTTGTAGACTCTATGACTGGTCAGGATGCCGTCAACACCGCCAAGGAATTCAACGACAGACTCGATTTCGACGGTGTAGTACTGACGAAGCTCGACGGAGACACACGTGGCGGTGCTGCGCTTTCTATCCGCACCGTCGTCGACAAGCCTATTAAGTTTATAGGTACTGGCGAGAAGATGGAGGCCATCGATGTCTTCCATCCAGTGCGCATGGCCGACCGTATCCTCGGAATGGGTGATGTGGTATCGCTCGTGGAGCGTGCACAGGAGCAGTTCGATGAAGAAGAGGCGAAGAAGCTGCAGAAGAAGATTCAGAAGAATAAATTCGACTTCAACGACTTCTATCATCAGATTCAGCAGATAAAGAAGATGGGTAACCTCAAGGAGCTGGCCGGAATGATACCGGGCGTCGGCAAGGCTATCCGCGATGTCGATATCGATGACAATGCTTTCAAGGGCATAGAGGCCATCATCCAGAGTATGACACCTAAGGAGCGCACCAATCCCGAGATACTCAACACCAGCCGCCGTCAGCGCATTGCCAAAGGCTCGGGCACAAGCTACCAGGAAGTGAACCGCCTGATAAAGCAGTTCGACCAGATGCGCAAGATGATGAAGATGGTCACAGGCGGTGGAATGAAAGGTATGATGTCGCGGATGAAAGGTATGCCGGGAATGCCGGGAATGCTGAAATAAACGTGCCAACTTCTATATTTAAACAGGAAACAGGTAAAAAAGATATGACATTAATAGACGGAAAAGCAACGGCAGCTGCCATCAAGCAACAGATTGCCGAAGAGGTAAAGGATATCATTGCCAAAGGCGGTAAGCAGCCACATCTGGCCGCCGTACTGGTAGGCCACGACGGAGGCAGTGAGACCTATGTGAAAAACAAGGTCATTGCCTGTGAGCAGTGCGGATTTAAGTCGACACTCATCCGGTATGAGGACGACGTTACCGAGGAGGAGCTCCTCGCTTGTGTGGACCGTCTGAACAAGGACGATGATGTCGACGGGTTCATCGTGCAGCTCCCGCTGCCTAAGCATATTGACGAGCAGAAGATTATCATGGCTATAGACTACCGAAAGGATGTCGACGGCTTCCACCCCATCAACGTGGGCCGCATGTCAATAGGCCTGCCATGCTTCATCTCTGCCACCCCGCTGGGCATTATGACGCTTCTTAAACATTATAATATTGAAACCAGCGGAAAGAAATGCGTTGTCCTTGGCCGTAGTAATATCGTGGGTAAGCCTATGGCACAGCTGATGATGCAGAAGAACTATGGCGACGCCACGGTAACGGTATGCCATTCGCACACTAAGGACATCAAGAAGGAATGTCAGGAGGCCGACATCATCATTGCGGCTATCGGCAAACCGAACTTTGTCACCGCCGACATGGTGAAGCCGGGAGCTGTCATCATCGACGTAGGTACCACACGTGTCCCGGACCCGACAAAGAAGAAGGGATTTCATCTGAACGGAGACGTGAAGTTTGACGAGGTGGCACCGAAGTGTAGTTTTATTACCCCCGTGCCGGGCGGAGTGGGTCCTATGACCATCTGCTCGCTTATGAAGAACACGCTTGCCGCCGGAAAAAAGGAATATTACAAGTAAGTCCAGAGACAGGCTGAATCTAAAAGACAAATCAATTTTAAAAAAACTCTCCGCAAAGGATGAGGAAAAACAAAGATTACCAATGACAGCAGCAGAATGGTACGAGAAAGGCAATGAATACCGGAAGCAGAGTAACTGGCAAGAAGCCATAAACTGCTATCTGGAGGCCATAGCATTAGACCCGGACTCTCCGGCTGTCGAGGCAAAGCAGATGCTTGAGGACATCCTCAACTTCTACAACAAGGATGCTTATAATCCATAAAAGGATTGGGAAAACAACTTGCAGGACGGATGTACATTGAGCACCGGCTTTGTAGTAACAACAAAAAAAATAGAGTTAAACAAGCATCACAACATCCTCTCACTGCCGGAACAAGAAATATAAGAAACGGCATGAGGATGCAAAGGCTTTTTATACAAGAGCATATGAGCAAGATGAAAGGTGCCATCGTGGTGAATACCGACCGCTGCAAAGGATGCCAGTTGTGTGTCGTTGCATGCCCGCAGGATGTCATCGCCCTGGCTCAGAAGAAAGTTAACGTCCACGGCTATCCGTACGTTGAGCCTGCTAATGCAGACAAGTGCGTAGGCTGCGCATCGTGTGCTATCGTCTGTCCAGACGGATGTATTACTGTTTATCGTAAAAAGATGGAGGAATAGAACATGGCAGAAAATGAGGTTACATTGATGAAAGGCAACGAGGCTATCGCCCATGCTGCCATCCGTTGTGGAGTCGATGGCTTCTTTGGCTATCCTATCACTCCACAAAGCGAGATTATAGAGACGCTGTCGCTACTGAAACCATGGGAGACAACCGGTATGGTTGTCGTACAGGCAGAGTCGGAGATTGCCGCCATCAACATGGTGTATGGCGGAGCGGGAGCAGGAAAACGCGTCTTCACGACTTCTTCCTCTCCGGGTGTCGCACTGATGCAGGAGGGTATAAGCTATATGGCTGGTGCAGAAATACCAGGAGTGTTTGTCAACGTACAACGCGGCGGTCCTGGACTCGGGACAATTCAGCCTTCACAGAGTGATTATTTCCAGGCCACGAGAGGCGGCGGCAACGGAGACTATAATGTCATTGTACTGGCTCCGAACTCTGTTCAGGAAATGGCCGACTTCGTAGACCTTGCCTTTGAGCTTGCATTCAAGTACCGCAACCCGGCGATGATCCTCTCTGACGGCGTCATAGGTCAGATGATGGAGAAGGTCGTTCTCCCGCCGATGAAGCCACGCCGCACCGAGGAACAGATAAAGAAAGAATGTCCTTGGGCTACGATAGGGCGCACTATGGACCGCGAGCCAAATATCCTCACCTCACTTGAGCTCAAGCCTGAGGTGATGGAGGCACGCAACATCCACATGCAGGAGAAATACAAGCTCTGCCAGGAGACGGAAGTGAGGTACGAGGCACAAAAATGCGACGATGCCGATTATCTGATTGTCAGCTTCGGAAGTGCGGCACGTATCGGTGAGAAGGCTGTCGAACTGGCAAGGGAACAGGGCATCAAAGCCGGTTTGTTCCGTCCTATCACTCTATGGCCGTTCCCAAGCAAGCAGATTGCTGAGATCGCAAAGGGCAAGAAAGGTATTCTTGTCAGTGAGATAAACGCTGGTCAGATGATACAGGACGTAAGACTCGCTATCAACGGGGCACTGCCCGTGGAGCATTTCGGTCGTCTTGGAGGAATTGTCCCTGAGCCGGAGGAAATCGTTGATGCCCTCAAGGAAAAGTTCATCAACGTTAAATAATGTTCAGCAAGGCGCAGACTATCTGCGCTCTGCCACTTAAAAGAGAAAGAAATGGCAAACGATATAATATCACCGGAGAATCTGGTATATAAGAAGCCAACACTGATGAACGACACCCCGATGCATTACTGTCCGGGATGCTCACACGGTGTGGTGCACAAATTAGTTGCTGAAGTAATTGAGGAGATGGGACTCGGAGAGAAGACGGTAGGCGTATGCCCAGTAGGATGCGCTGTCTTCGCGTACCGCTATCTCGACATCGACTGGCAGGAGGCTGCCCATGGACGTGCGCCTGCTGTAGCCACAGCCATCAAACGGCTGTGGCCTGACCGTCTGGTTTTCACCTACCAGGGCGATGGAGACCTCGCATGTATAGGCACCTGCGAGACAATACACGCACTGAACCGCGGTGAGAACATACCTATCATCTTCATCAACAATGCCATATACGGTATGACCGGCGGTCAGATGGCCCCGACAACACTTATCGGTCAGAAAACAAGCACTTGTCCTTACGGACGTGATCCAAAGATAAACGGCTATCCTCTTAACGTAACGGAACTTGCAAGTCATTTGGAAGGCACATGCTACGTAACACGACAGAGCGTTGACACGGTAGCCTCAATACTTAAGGCGAAGAAAGCTATACGCAAGGCCTTCGAGGCCAGCATGAAAGGACTGGGTTCCTCGCTCGTGGAGATTGTCTCTACCTGTAACAGCGGATGGAAGCTCTCACCTGTAAAGGCCAACGAATGGATGCGTGAGAATATGTTCAAGAAATATGTCAAAGGTGATCTTAAGGACACTACCGGCATAAAGTAAAAGGAAGGAACAATGAAAACAGAAATAATAATAAGCGGATTCGGCGGACAGGGAGTACTTTCCATGGGAAAGATACTGGCCTACTCCGGGCTGATGGAAGACAAGGAGGTAACCTGGATGCCGGCATACGGACCGGAACAACGTGGCGGAACAGCCAACGTTACGGTTATCATCAGCGATGAACGCATCTCATCTCCGATATTGAGCAAATACGATGTCGCCATCGTCCTCAACCAACCGTCTCTCGATAAGTTCGAGCCGAAAGTGAAACCGGGAGGTATGCTCATCTACGACGGGTACGGTGTGATGAATCCTCCAAAGCGCAAGGACATCAAGGTGTTCAGAATAGATGCCATGGACAAGGCCGCTGAGATGAAAAACGCCAAGGTGTTCAACATGATAGTGCTCGGTGGACTGCTGAAAGTATGTCCGGTAATATCTACAGACGGACTGAACAAGGCACTGTATAAGAGCCTTCCGGAACGGCATCATAACATGATACCACTGAACATGAAGGCCGTAGATGAAGGAATGAAGATAATACAAGAACAGAAATAACATGAAACCTGATTTTTTATAACTCTCTAATTATGTCGCGAGGCCCGCTGCGTGATGCAGCAGGCCTCGCTTTTTTGTACATTATAAATATAATAATAACCATTGCGAAGGATGGACTAAGGGAAACTTATATAATATGTATAGCAAATGGATTTAAGAAAGAGAGTTAAAAAGTAAACCCTTTTTAATCAGCCATAAAACGCATAAAACACTAATAATGGGTAGAATTTTCACGTTTTTAAGATATGAAAGTCCACTTTTTATCAAAATTATTTGGTTATTATAAGTTTTTTTCGTTACTTTGCACTCGAATTTGAAGACAATAGATAGAAAAAATCTTTTATAATTTAAATTATAGTATTAATTCAGAGAGACATGAAAAAGTTAGTTTTAATGTTAGCTGCTGCCGCAATGGCAGTTTCTGCATCTGCTCAGGTTTTCGAGTCTGCTCCTGGTCAGGAGTATGGTCTTCGTCAGAGCAAGTTATTTGACAACTGGTATGTAGGTGTCAATGGCGGTGTTGCAACAAAGTTGACTGGCCACAAATGGCTGAGCGATCTCGATCCGAACGCAGGTCTGCGCATCGGTAAGAACATCACTCCGGTATTCGGTCTTGCTGTCGAGAGCAACGCTTATTTCTCTAATAAGCCTTGGACTTCTACAAAGACTGTTGTTCGTGCTCTTAACACTTCACTGTTAGGAACTTTCAACCTCAGCAACCTCTTCGGCGGTTACAAGGGTGATCCTCGTTTCTTCGAGGTAAGCGCTGTCTATGGTCTCGGTTGGGGTCATCTGTTCAACGCTGACAAAAAGGATGATCTGAACCGTATGACTTCTAAGGCTGGTGTTGACTTCCAGTTCAACCTCGGCAAGAACAAGGAGTGGCAGATCTATGTTGAGCCTTCTGTAACATGGGTGTTCAACGGTAAGAAGGGCCTTTCTGGCGACGCTACTTACAACGATTATGGTTATAAGGCAACTAGCGACGCTGACCAGCCTGTTTACAACATCAACAACGGCTTCCTGCAGCTGAACGCTGGTGTTATCTACAAGTTCAAGAACCACGACGGTCGTCACAACTTCTCTCTCGTTCGTTTCCGCGATCAGTCTGAGATCGACGGTCTGAACGACCAGATCAACAACCTGAAGGCTGAGCTCGCTAAGAAGCCTAAGGAGGTTGTTAAGGAAGTTGTTAAGGAGACTCCTGCAAAGGAGGTTAACGTTTCTGACCTCGTATTCGTAACATTCGCTCAGGGCAAGTCTGCTCTCACCAAGGAGGCTAAGAAGGCTCTTGACAACATCGCTTCTGGTAAGCACGTTGCCATCACCGGTACTGCTTCTCCAGAGGGTTCTAAGGCTATCAACGATCGTCTGTCTCAGGAGCGTGCTAACAGCGTAGCTGAGTACCTCAAGAGCAAGGGTGTTACAGTTGACAAGGCTGAAGGCAAGGGTGTTCAGGGCAACACTTCTAACCGCCTGGCTGTCGTTTACGTAAAGTAATCGAGTCACGTTACACTGAAAAGAGTATTCTTACTCAATGATAAGATCCCCGGTGCTGATAGCATCGGGGATTTTTTATTCCATTTAGACCATTTAAGAATATATATCCTAAATATTACCACCATATAATCTGTTGAGACATTGACATAACAAAGCCTTTTTACATAAAAATACGCAACTATTATCGCCATTTACTTATAATTTGGTTGTTTTAGTAGGAATAACTGAAAAGTTTTTCACTATTCAATAAAGTTTTGTTTGGATTTGTTTGTTTTTTAAAGAAAAGTATGTAACTTTGCATTCAATTAAGTTGAGAAAGAATTAATCAACCATTTTTCAGGAAATAGAAACAAAGAAGGGACATCCCTTCACAGGATAAATTTGGCGAATATGAAACATCAGTTGAGAAGTGCTGTCTGTACCGAAGGCAGAAAGATGGCTGGCGCCCGCGCTCTATGGGTCGCAGCAGGTATGAAACATGAACAGTTCGGTAAACCAATCATAGCTATTGTAAACTCCTTCACCCAGTTCGTACCAGGACATACACACCTGCACGAGATTGGACAGATTGTAAAACAGGAAATAGAAAAGATGGGATGCTATGCTGCCGAATTCAACACCATAGCCATCGACGATGGTATTGCCATGGGACACGACGGTATGTTGTACTCTCTTCCTAGTAGGGATATCATAGCAGACTCCGTAGAATACATGGTAAACGCACATAAGGCCGATGCCATGATATGCATTTCAAATTGCGACAAGGTAACGCCGGGAATGCTGATGGCTGCCATGCGCTTGAATATTCCTACGATTTTCTGCTCTGGTGGTCCAATGGAAGCAGGCCGTTGGAAAGATGAGAATGCCGATTTGATAACGGCAATGATAGCAGGTGCCGACAAGGATGTCTCTGATTCAGATCTGAAGAAGATTGAAAGTTGTGCTTGCCCGGGCTGCGGTTGCTGCTCTGGTATGTTTACAGCAAACTCCATGAACTCCCTTACTGAGGCAATAGGCCTGGCACTTCCAGGCAACGGAACAATACTGGCTACACATAAGGACCGCATAGAACTGTTCCGTGCAGCTGCAAGGCAGATCGTAAAGAATGCATTCGCATACTATCAGGATGGCGACGAGAGTGTTCTTCCGCGTAGCATTGCCACCCGTGATGCTTTCCTTAACGCCATGACACTTGACATCGCCATGGGAGGTTCCACAAACACCGTGTTACATCTGCTGGCAGTGGCTCAGGAGGGTGAGGTAGACTTTAAGATGTCTGATATCGACACATTGAGCCGTCACGTTCCTTGTCTGTGCAAGCTTGCTCCAAACACCCAGAAATACTCCGTTCAGGAATGCAACCGCGCTGGTGGAATACTTGGCATCCTGAACGAGCTCGACAAGGGAGGTCTCATCAACGAGAATGTCAGACGAGTCGATGGGATGACCCTCGGCGACGCTATAAGGAAATATGACATCACAAAGGGCGCTCCGGCTTCCAAGCCTTTCGCTCCTGTCAGCGACTGGTCTGATTTCGGACGACAGATATATTACGCTGCACCGGGAAGAAAGTTTTCTACAAAAATGGGCAGTCAGGATACACTATGGCCATCACTCGACACTGACCGTGAGAACGGATGTATCCGCGACATTGAGCACGCATACACCAAAGACGGTGGACTGGCAGTTCTCTTCGGCAACATCGCCCAGGACGGTTGCGTAGTGAAGACGGCTGGTGTGGCTCCCGAGCTATGGCATTTCGAAGGTCCCGCAGTGGTATTCGATTCACAGGAAGATGCATGCGATGGCATACTTGGAGGAAAAGTAAACTCAGGCGACTGCGTAGTGATAACGCACGAAGGTCCTAAGGGCGGCCCAGGAATGCAGGAGATGCTCTACCCTACCTCTTATATTAAGAGCCGCCACCTCGGAAAGGAATGTGCTCTGATTACGGACGGACGCTTCTCCGGTGGCACATCAGGCCTGTCGATAGGACATATCTCACCGGAGGCTGCCAATGGAGGCAACATCGGTAAGATTAAAGACGGTGACATCATCGTCATCGACATACCAAGCCGTAGCATCAACGTGAAGCTCAGCGATGAGGAACTCAATGCTCGTCCCCAGCAACCGTTGAAGCGTCATCGTGTTGTCAGCAAGGCTCTGCGCGCTTACGCACAAAGCGTCTCGAGCGCAGACAAAGGCGGAGTGAGAATCATAAAGGACTAAGACACTTTAAAGTCTCCAAACACTAATATAGAAATGTAGCATTCTTAAGTATTTTCCAAACACAAAAGAACACATAAAGATAAATGTCAGATAAGTCAACAACAAACAAGAATAATAATCCGTGTCCCACTCCTGCAACCGAACAAGGTTCGGCTTCAGATTCTTCCGTCAAAATAGGAAAAGGCAGTGGAACTGAGTCGCCTATTGAAGTGCCATGGAACGGTATCCGTCTGGGAGAGGAGTGCTCAGGTGCTGAAATAATGATGCGCGCATTGTACCAGGAAAATGTGAAGACAATATTCGGTTACCCCGGAGGTGCCATCATGCCGGTATACGATGCCTTATATACATATACACAGAAAAATGACCCTTGGTTCGACTTTGTGCTTGTCCGTCATGAGCAGGCTGCTGCACACTCCGCCGAAGGATACGCTCGTGTCAGCGGAAATGTCGGTGTTGCCATTGTAACAAGTGGCCCTGGCGCCACAAACACCTTAACGGGTGTTGCCGACGCTATGATGGACTCCACGCCAATAGTTGTCATTGCAGGACAGGTCGGTGTCGGCGCACTGGGTACGGATGCCTTTCAGGAAGTCGACCTTGTAGGCATCGCACAGCCTATTTCCAAGTGGAGTTACCAGATAAGACGTCCCGAGGACGTGGCATGGGCAGTAAGCCGTGCATTCTATATAGCCCGCAGTGGACGCCCGGGTCCTGTCGTTCTTGACTTCACCAGAAGTGCTCAGACAGGAAAATGCAAATGGGAACCAAGCAAGGTGGACCACGTCCGCTCATATAATCCATATCCAAAGTTGAACACCGAAGCCGTCAAAGCAGCTGCGGAACTCATCAACAATGCCAAAAAACCACTGGCACTGGTAGGACAGGGCGTTGAACTCGGCGGTGCACAAGAGGAGCTAAGGGCATTCCTTGAGAAAGGAAATATTCCGGCAGGCCGTACGTTGCTCGGTCTTTCTGCTCTGTCGTCAGAGCATCCGCTGAACATTGGCATGCTGGGAATGCACGGAAATTATGCTCCTAATGTCAAGCAGCAGGAATGTGATGTGCTCATAGCCATTGGCATGCGGTTCTCCGACCGCGTAACCGGCAATCTGAAGACATACGTCAAGCAGGCGAAGGTCATTCACCTTGATATTGACCCAACGGAAATAGATAAGAACGTGAAGACGGATGTAGCCATCGTTGCAGACTGTAAGGAAAGTCTTCCGGCACTTACTGAGCTCATTGAGCCGAGGGATCATTCTGAATGGATAGCATCCTTCAAGCCACTTTACCAAAAAGAAGCCGATGAGGTCATCATTCCGAGCATCCATCCCACTGAAGGCCCACTACTTATGGGTGAAGTCGTCAACGCAGTTGCAGACGCCACACATGGAGAAGCCATACTGGTGAATGATGTCGGTGAGAACCAGATGTTCTCGGCACGATACTTCAAATACAGGAAAAAGCGCAGTATCGTCACCAGCGGCGGTGCTGGAACGATGGGGTTCGGTCTTCCTGCTGCCGTCGGAGCAACCTTCGGAGCCCCGGACAGAACGGTATGTATGTTCTCAGGAGACGGTGGTTTCCAAATGAGTATTCAGGAACTGGGCACAATAATGGAGCAGCAGGCACCGGTGAAAATGATAATTCTCAACAACAACTACCTCGGCAATGTGCGTCAGTGGCAAGACCTGATGTATAACCACCGCCGTTCATTCACAAAGATGCTCAATCCGAAATACGATGATATCGCCCGCGGTTATCACATTCCGTATGACGTTGTAACAGACAGAAAGGATTTGATGTCAAAAATTGAGAAGATGCTCAGAACCGACGGACCATACCTCCTTGAGGCAGCAGTAAAAGAGGATGAAAACATCCAGCCGATGACGCCTCCCGGATACAGCATCGACGAGATGCAACTGCACCTGGACATATAATCAGTTCGGACATCACGTCCTGAATATTATCCATCAACACAATAAAATCTATAAAAGGATTTTGGAAATGAACAATAAGAAAAACGACATACCGACTAATAACGACGGACAAACATTATACACATTACTTGTCTACTCGGAGAATATCGCCGGAGTCCTCAACCAGGTAACGGCAGTGTTCACCCGCAGACAGGTCAATATAGAAAGCCTTAACGTCAGTGCCTCAAGCATCAACGGCATACACAAGTACACTATAACATGCTGGAGCGACAAGGAACAGATTGTCAAGATAACGAAGGCCATAGAGAAGAAGATAGATGTTGTCAAGGCAAACTATTACACCGATGACGAGCTCTTCATTCATGAGGAAGGACTGTTCAAGATATCTACGCCGCAGCTGCTCGACAATCCGGAGATAAGCCGCTGTATCCGTCATCATGACGCGCGTATGATGGAGGTGAACCCAACATATACAACAGTTTTACTTGCCGGACTGACCGACGAGGTAACACATCTATACTCTGAATTCAAGCACTTCGACTGTCTGCTGCAGTACACACGCAGTGGACGTATTGCCGTTACACGCAGCATTGAAGATCCTGTTGTGAAATTACTGGAGAACCAAGAATAATGGACGAACAACAAATCCTTCCCAAGATAGGGACATACGAGTTTATCGCGGAACCGTTCCACTGCGACTTCAAGTCAGAACTTTTCATGGGACATCTCGGCAACAGTATGCTGAATGCCGCCGACTATCACAGCAACGACCGCGGGTATGGAATGTTCTACCTCAACACCATCCACAAGACATGGGTTCTTAGCCGTCTCGCCATAGAAATAGACGAGATGCCGAAAGCCTATGACAGGTTCAATGTGGACACATGGGTCGACGGTGTCATGCGCTACTTCACGAGCCGTAACTTCAAGGTTTCTGACAGTAGCGGCCGTGTCTTCGGATACGGCCGCAGCATCTGGGCTATGATAGACACGGAGAGTCGTCAACCTACAGATATTCTTGCTGTCCGCGACGGTCTCATCACGAAATACATTGAACAAGAGTACCCGTGCCCTATCAAGAAGGCTTCCCGCGTTCCTATTAATATAGATAATGTGAAACCCGTACACACTATCGACACATATTATAATGACGTGGATGTAAACGGGCACATAAACTCTGTAAAATACATAGAGCACATCCTTGATCTTTGGGATTTAGACTGGTACAAGAAGTATCAACTCAAAAGATATGAGATAGCTTATGTTGCAGAATCGCACCAGGGAGACAAACTTCATTTCTATTTGCAAGATATCAGCAAGGAAACTGATGGTAATGAGAAAATATTTAACGTTTTAGTTACCAAGACCTCTGAAAAAGAGCCAAAAGAAGTTGAAGTTGTAAGAAGTTATGTTAAATTCGTAAAAGATTAAAATATTTCTTGGCTGTTTCATAATAAATCCGTAACTTTGCAACCGCAATACAAGATAAAGAAATAGTTATAACAAAGTCGCGGCCGCTTATTGGCTGCATACAATTAAAAATTTAAAACATTTATGGCAAAAATGGATTTTGGTGGCGTTGTTGAGAACATCGTCACAAAGGATGAGTTTACATTGGAGAAAGCGCGTGAAGTACTGAAGAATGAAACGATTGCCGTCATTGGTTATGGTATTCAGGGTCCTGGCCAGGCTGGTAACCTTCGTGATAATGGTTTCAATGTCATCGTAGGCCAGCGTAAAGGTAAGTCATACGACAAGGCTGTTGCAGACGGATGGGTACCAGGAAAGACATTGTTCTCTATCGAGGAGGCAGCAGAGAAGGGTACTATCATCGCAATGTTGCTCAGCGATGCCGGTCAGATTTCTCAGTGGCCAACCATCAAGAAGGCCCTGACAGCAGGAAAGACTCTTTACTACAGTCACGGTTTCGCTATCAACTGGCAGAACCGCACAGGCGTTGTTCCACCAAAAGACGTTGATGTCATCATGGTAGCACCTAAGGGCTCTGGTACATCTCTTCGTACACTGTTCCTCGAGGGTCGCGGTATCAACTCATCATATGCCGTTTATCAGGACGCTTCCGGTAAGGCAAAGGAGAAGACACTGGCTATGGGTGTAGGTATCGGCTCCGGTTATCTGTTCGAGACAACCTTCAACAAGGAAGCTACATCAGACCTGACAGGTGAGCGTGGCGTGCTGATGGGTGCCATCGAAGGTATGTTCGAGGCTCAGTACGAGGTTCTTCGCGAGCACGGACACTCTCCATCGGAAGCTTTCAACGAGACCGTTGAGGAGTTCACACAGAGCCTTTGCCCACTGTTCGGTGAGAAGGGTATGGACTGGATGTACGCTAACTGCTCTACAACAGCACAGCGCGGTGCCCTCGACTGGCGTCCACGCTTCAAGGCTGCTAACCTTCCTGTCATGGAATGGCTGTACAGCTCAGTAGAGAGCGGTAACGAAGCGCAGATTTCTATCGACAAGAACTCACAGCCTGACTATCGTGAGAAGCTGAACGCAGAGCTGAAGGCTATGCACGACATGGAGATGTGGCGTGCAGGCGAGACTGTTCGCAAGCTCCGTCCTGAGAACAACTAATATACTTAGTTGCAGCGAATTGATCATAGAATAAGAAAATTAATTTTTTCTCGTACATAATGTTGTAAGGGGAGTGCTTTAGTGATAAAGTACTCCCCTCTTTTTTTGATCGAAAACACATTTAGTTACAGCAACGAATATTCTGTCACGACAACAAATATTCAGTTACGACAACCACTATACAATTACGATAGCCAATAATCAGTCATGACAGTCATGGCAACTAATCGGCAGTCTGTTTATGCCTTTCTTATAAAGCCTCCTTCGACATAAACCTTCTCTTCCTGCACAAGATACTCCAGAGCCTCATCAAGCACCGAGTCCCAGGCCTTCACCTTATACAAATCACGTATAAAATGTTTCTCGCCATCGTCCAATATTTCCAGTATCTGCCGTTGAGCATCCTTGAACGCGTCACGTGTTTCCTTATTATCCTTATGGCTGATGCAAACATCACACTGTCCGCAGTCCTTTGACTTAGTCTCTCCGAAATATGCGAGAAGTTGTCTGCTTCGGCACACACTTTCATTCTTCAGGTATTCCAAGACAGAAGCGATGCGCTTGGCAAACTGCTTTTTCCGTTTGTCATAGACATCTTCCGACAGTACGACGTCAGTTCCGTCTACCCTGTCGACAGCATAACGGACCAACGGTGTATTCTTTCTCGGGATAAAATTGATAATGCGCTTATGATTTAATGCCTTCAACGCCATATACACCTCATCCCTTGAAAGTCCACTGTCCTTGGCAACAAACGATTCATCGATATAGACATAGTCGACGAACAGTCCTCCATAATTACGCAGCAAGGAAGTTATCACAGCGTCCTCGCTATATGGCTGGTTCTCTAATCTGTACAACTCATTACGTGTAAGCAGGAACTTTACACGTGAAAGGTTCTCCGGATTAGGATCATAAAAGATATATCCGGCACGCTGCAATATCACGAGTGCCGAGTTTACCCTTATTGGAAAGAAATGAAACGTCCTGGAGAATTTGTCAATATTGAACTCAAAGGTAGAGCCGGCCCCACTGTTTACACCCACCTGAAAGAAATAGGCAAGGTGCTCGTAGACATCACGTATATCATCTTTCGGCGGAAAAGTATCGTCTATCCGCTTGTTCAGTTTCCTCTCATCCCCCGAGTTCCACAACAGAACCGCATAACTTTTCTTCCCGTCGCGTCCCGCGCGTCCAGCCTCCTGGAAATAAGCCTCTATGGAAGACGGTGCGTCAGGATGTATGACGAGTCTCACGTCCGGTTTGTCTATTCCCATTCCAAACGCGTTAGTGGCGACGATAACCCTAATCTTATCGTTCTGCCAGTCCTCCTGACGCTGTGCCTTCTCCGCAGGTTCCAAGCCGGCATGATACCACGTCGCGGAGATACCGTTGTTATGCAGCAGCTCCGCCACTTGCTTTGTGCGTTTCCTACTCCTGACATAGACTATGGCAGAGCCGCCGACACTTTGTAGGATATGTACAGTCTCAGCCTCCTTACTCTCTGTTCTGCGGACGACATAAGCCAGGTTCTTTCTCTCGAAACTCATCCGGAAGACATTCTCCTTTTCGAAGCCGAGCTGTTTCTGAATATCCGTGATAACCTCCGGCGTTGCCGTTGCTGTCAACGCCAGCACAGGAGCGTCAGGAACAAGTTTCCGTATCTCTGAAATCTGAAGATATGAAGGCCTGAAGTCATATCCCCACTGGCTGATGCAGTGCGCCTCATCAACAGTAATGAAGCTCACTCTCATGTGAAGAAGCTTTGCCTTAAACAAATCAGAGCCCACACGCTCAGGAGAGATATACAGGATCTTTATTCCTCCGAAGATACAGTTCTCCAGTGTCGCCACGATATCGTCACGGCGCATACCGGAATAAATCGCCGCAGCACCGATATTCTTCTGCCTCAGATGGTCCACCTGGTCCTTCATAAGAGATATAAGAGGACTGATGACAATGCATACGCCTTTCTGTGTCAACGCCGGCACCTGAAAGGTCAGCGACTTTCCGCCTCCCGTAGGCATCAGTCCAAGCGTATCCTTTCCTGAGCCAATACTCTCGATTATCTCCCGTTGTATGCCTCTGAAATCAGGATAACCCCAATATTCATGAAGAATGTCAAGATACTTGTCCATCACTGTTCTCCGTAGGCCTGATATCCTCTATCTGCAACTGTACGGCACCGCGCTTGAAAACATTATCCTCAATGGTATATGCGATATCGAAACTATGCTTCGACTTTATATACCTAGCCGCAGCACTCTGTCCGAAGGCTATTCCGTTCATCACGTTATTCGACTTCGAGTCGACAAGTTCCAGCTTTATATGCTCCTGCTCACGTCCTACCACCTTGCTTGTACCGAAGTCATATACATTCCTTGTACAGAAAAGCGGTTTCTCATTACCTGGCCCGAATGGAGAGAAACGTTTCAGCTCATTATGAAACTTCTTCGTGATATCCTTGAAGTCTATCTCGGCATCAATCTTCAGCATGGCCTCTGTCTGCTCCGGCTGTATGTGTTCATCGACATATTTCTGGAAACGGTCGCGGAACTCCCTCACGTCATCCCATTTAAGGGTCAGTCCTGCGGCATAAGTATGCCCGCCGAAGTTCAACAGCAAATCCCTACAATTCTTTATAGCAGAGTAGATGTCGAATCCGGCAACACTACGCGCCGAGCCCGTGGCCAGGTTTCCATCACGCGCAAGCACCACTGTAGGGCGGAAATATATCTCCGTCAGACGCGATGCCACGATGCCGATGACACCTTTCTTCCAATGCTCATCATAGAGGACGATGCTGTTCTGATGCTTCTGACTCTCCAGTCTCGCCACAATCTGATTGGCTTCCTCCGTCATGTGGCGGTCCACATTCTTACGTTGTTCGTTGTACTTGTCGATATGCTTTGCCTCACGGAGAGCCTCACTGAAGTCGCGCTCCACCAAGAGGTCCACGCTCTCCTTTCCGTTCTCCATCCTGCCACTGGCATTGATGCGCGGTCCTATTTTGAAGACGATATCACTCATGGAGATATCGCGCCCGCTAAGCCCACAGATATCGATGATGGCCTTAAGACCCACACTAGGATTCTGATTCAGCTGTTTCAGTCCATGGAAAGCCAGTATGCGGTTCTCATCCACAACAGGAACAAGGTCGGCAGCAATGCTGACGGCACAGAAATCGAGCAAGGGGATAAGGCGTGAGAAAGAGATTCCATTGTTCTTGGCAAAAGCCTGCATGAATTTAAAGCCCACACCACATCCACAGAGATTCTTGAAAGGATAGCTGTCATCCTTCCTCTTCGGGTTCAGTATGGCCACGGCACAAGGCAGCTCCTCATCCGGGACATGATGGTCACAGATGATGAAGTCTATTCCCAGACTCTTGGCATAGGCTATCTCCTCGTTAGCCTTTATCCCGCAATCCAGGATAATGATTAGTTTAACCCCCGTACTCTTCGCGAAGTCTATTCCTTTCTTGCTCACCCCATAGCCCTCATCATAACGGTCAGGGATATAATAGTCGATATTGGAATAGAACTGCCTTAGAAACTTGTAGACCAATGCTACAGCCGTGCACCCGTCGACATCGTAATCGCCATAGACCAGGATACGTTCCTTCCGGCCCATAGCATCGTTAAGCCTGTCAACGGCCAAATCCATATCCTTCATGAGGAACGGATTGATAAGGTCTGCAAGCTGTGGGCGGAAGAATCTCTTCGCGGCACTCTCTGTGTTAATGCCCCGTTTGAGTAGCAGCATAGCAATAACCGGGCTGATGCTAAGCTTCAGACCAAGTTCCGCAGCGGCCTTCTTCTCTTCAGATGTAGGTGGTTCGTAGTTCCATTTAAAATGCATTTTAATTTATTTTTATTTCTGCGTGTAAAGTTACAAATAAATTACGAGAAACAGAACTACTATATATTATTTAACACAAAACAAAAAAACGAGCTCTCCAAAGAAAAGAACGCTTGAATATCCGTTAGAAAGAAATGTACATTTCGGATAATCAAGCGTTCTTCTCTTTAGTGAAAGCTATATACTCTTAAGGCATCAGATGCCCAGTTTTTTCCTTATGTCCTTAGGGATGGCATTCTTGTTGATGAGGAAATCCATTGTGTTGGCAGCAATGAAATTCTTTGTCATATACCATATTCCGTGATAGTCACCAGTATCACCCCATGAGTTCTTGACCATATAGTACTCCTTACCCTTCTGGTCCTTGGCAACGCCATAGATGAGCATACCATGGTCATCGGTGAGTTCCCAGTCGTCGAAACGCTCCTGACGCTGTTTCTGTGTAGGAACGACCTCCGGCACGTTCACGCCGAGAGAGTCGATGAGGTTACGCTTCTCTTTGGTAGACAGTCCGAGCCAGTGAGCCATGTCGCTGCCCTTGTTGTCCTCTATCTTCTTTGCGTCGACCATATATGCCAGACCAGTTCGGGTGAAGCCCGGCTCGCTGACATCGCCGCCCCATGCAACGGTGTATCCATTTGCAACGGCATTGTCGATGATGCGCATCATGTCATCCATTGGAACATTATATGACAGAGGGTTACGCCAGTTGTCCTGAACTTCCACAGCAAACGACTTCCAGAAAGGATGGTGTGTATAAGAGGTGATGCTCACATAGTCTGACCAGTCAAGGCCAAGGCTCTGCGCGAAAGACTTCGGAGTGTAGGTCTTTCCCTCGTAAGTGAACTGCTCCGGAGCCTTACCGAGGTAAGAGTCGAGGATACCCTGCAAGCCCTGTTTCCAGTTCTGGCTGATACGGCTTTCCTTGCTCTTGGCAATAGCCTCGACATAAGGAGTCATCACTGAGAAGAACTCGTTGAAGTTGAACAGCGAATCGTCGGGATTGGTAGAAGGGTAATCCTCCGCCGACTGCGGGACGATGCCATAGTGCTCAAGGCAGTAGAGAGGGTCATAAGCCGAGCCACCCTCAGAGAACTGGCAGTCGCCATGCAGACGGACCACCTGGATAGCCCTGTCCATATATGTCCTGTTGGCCACGTAAGCCTCACTGAGGTCGTAGGTCTTACCTGACTTTTTCAGGATTTCAGCCTCGAAGAAGCTGAGTGTGGAGTAATCCCAGCACGTACCTGAACGGTTCTGGTCCTTCACCGATGTGATAGGGTTCTCCTTAATCACCGTGAACACAGGCTTGTTTGGATTAACACTGTCTTTCTTTTCCTCTGCGTTTGCTGATATTGCCAACACGGCAAGGACAGCAAGAACTAAAATTTTCTTCATACAAATGCTTGAAAGTCTCTTCCCCACTCCACTTATGCAGTGGGAAAAGATATGTCTTTAATAAATGATTATAAAATTTTCTGTTATTATCGTTCTGCGGTCCTCAGACTGTTTGCAGTCTTCCGTACCACAGTTAGTTGTTTGCCATAAACTCCTCGACATCCTTAGGATGGTAAGGTATGCGGTCCTTGCCGATAAAGCGGCAGCCGTCTTTCGTTACCAACACGTCATCCTCGATACGGATACCGCCGAAATCCTTATATTTCTCCAGCTCGTCGAAGTTGAGGAAGTCAGCACAATGCTTCTTCTCTCGCCACTCATCGATAAGTGCCGGAATGAAGTATATGCCCGGCTCGTCAGTTACCACGAAGCCTTCCTGCAGACGACGGCCCATACGCAGGCAGTTTGTACCGAACTGTTCCAGATTTGGACGTGTCTCCTCGTCGAAGCCAACATTTATCTGGTCCAGAGACTCCATGTCATGGACATCCATTCCCATCATGTGTCCCAGCCCGTGAGGCAAGAACATAGCGTGTGCTCCGGCTGCTATGGCATCTTCGGTATTACCCTTGGCCAGTCCCAGTTCCTTCATGCGGTTGAAGATGATACGGCAGATGGCAAAATGCACATCAGCATATTTGACACCCGGACGTGCAAGCTGCAGCACCTGGTCGTGGCATTCCTCCACAACCTTGTAGACAGCCAGCTGACGGTCGGTGAACTTTCCGTTTACAGGATACGTTCTGGTATTGTCAGAGCAATAGTGCTCCATAGTCTCCGCACCGGCATCGCAAAGGACGAGACGGCCACTCTCCAGCTCCTTCATGGAAGGATTGCCGTGCATGATCTCGCCATGCTGCGAGAATATTGTCGGGAACGATACCATAGATCCAAATGAGTGAGCCACACCGTCGACCTGTCCGCCGATATATTTCTCTGTCACACCAGGTTTTGTCAGGCGCATGGCAGTGGTATGCATCTTGTATCCCACTATAGCCGCACGTTCCAGCTCCTCTATCTCCTCCTGGCTTTTTGTTGACCGCATCTTCACCACAGCCTTGATAAGGTCCATGGAAGCGCTTTCCTTCTGCTGATTAGGATGAATGCCGAGGAGGTCGAAGATCTGTATCTTAATGTCAGCGCGGTAAGGAGGCAGATAGTGTATCTTGCGATGGTTGCGCATGGCATCGTTGCAGATAGTCTTCAGCGACTTCATAGGCGCTGAGTTTCGCACGCCCACTTGCTCTGCCATATCATGAACGCTGTCCACAGCGCCATACCAAACGATGTCCTCTATATCGATGTCGTCGCCGACAAGTGTTTCTATATCGTTATCAATATCTATAACGCCAACGAGACCGTCGCGCTGTTGTCCGAAATAGTATAGGAACGAGGAGTCCTGACGGAACGGATAGTATCCGTTTGCCGGGAAGTTGGCAGGGCTCTCATTGTTTCCGAAAAGAATTACAACCCCTGAGCCCACTAGTTTCTTAAGCTCTTGGCGGCGGTTGATGTAAGTCTGTTTACTGAACATTACTATATTTATGTTTTAATTTGATTGCAAAGTTACTAATTTTTAAAGTAAATTCGATAACTTTGCACAGGATTTAACTTGATTTTATGCAAATTGATAGAAATACAGGACTTATTCTCGAAGGTGGAGGCATGAGAGGCGTCTTCACCTCGGGTGTTTTGGATGCCTTTATGAAGCACGACGTGTTCTTCAGGTATGTGGTGGCGGTATCTGCAGGAGCATGCAACGGACTGTCATATGCCAGCCGTCAGCCGCGGAGGGCACGCATATCAAACATCGACATGCTGGCCAAATACGACTATATAGGGGTGAGACATCTCGTCACCCAAGGCTGCATCTTCGACCCCGACCTGCTCTATGAGCGTTTCCCAAATGAGCTCATACCCTACGACTACGACGAGTACTTCCGCAACTGCCACCGTGGGTATAAGTTTGAGATGGTGGCAACGAACTGCCTGACGGGCCGTGCGGAATACCTCTCGGAGAGCGACGGCGACCGTCATCGGCTACTGGCTATCGCCCGTGCGTCGTCAAGTCTGCCCTATGTCAGCAAGATTGTACAGGTCGACGGCAAGCCAATGCTCGACGGTGGCATCATAGACTCCATTCCCGTTGCCCACGCCATAGCGACAGGTCATGAGCGAAACGTTATCGTTACCACCCACAGCAAAGGATGGCGCGACAACGGCCGCGACCGTCGCCAGCCAGCATTCATCTATCGCAGGTATCCCCGTCTGAGAGTTTTACTCAGCCACCGCCTCGAGGTCTACAACCGTCAGATGGACTATGTCGACGAACTGGAGGCCGCCGGCAAGGCACTGGTAATAAGGCCGGAGGCGCCGGTACTGGTGAGAAGGATAGAGAAGGACACCGCAAAACTCGAAGCCCTCTACGAACAGGGCTTCCGCCTTGGTGAGAAGTTCATCGCAGAGAACATAAAATAAAGCCCCAAAGCCCCTCCGAAAGGAGGGGATGTTGACTACCCAATTTAATCCACTTTCAGGGTGCGGCCATGTATGATTAGGGACCATCCAAACCAAGAGCATACGAAATGTATAACGGACGGCCACAAGGGCCGCACCCTGCAGCCGCTCGACTACGAGCCGCTACATGGTTACCACTCATTACTAATTATTCATTTAATTGCTCATTGCCTACCCCTATATTAAATATGTATAACCAAACTACAGAACAAAGAATGAGAGGCGATGGATTATTAATAGTTAATTCATTTTTTATACGAAACCAAACAATTTCTCATTTTTATGGCATTTTATTATTTAAAGTCGAACCTTTTTATTATCTTTGCACGGCAAAAACGAAAACCCATAAGACAAACGACCAATAAACCAACCAATATAAACAACCAATAAAAGAAATTAGATTATGAATGCGAAGGAAGTAATCGAAAAGCTTCAACTGAAGTTCCCCGGACAGCCTGAGTACATCCAGGCCGTCTCTCAGGTGCTGGGCACAATCGAGGAAGAGTACAACAAACATCCTGAATTCGACCGCTACAACCTCATCGAGCGTCTCTGTGTGCCTGACCGGGTGATAAAGTTCCGTGTGAACTGGGTCGATGACAAGGGTAACGTTCAGACGAACATGGGTTACCGCGTCCAGCACAACAACGCCATAGGCCCGTACAAGGGCGGTATCCGTTTCCATGCTTCTGTCAACGAGTCAATCCTGAAGTTCCTGGCTTTCGAGCAGACTTTCAAGAACTCCCTGACCACACTGCCTATGGGCGGTGCTAAAGGAGGCTCCGACTTCTCCCCACGCGGCAAGTCGAACAATGAGGTCATGCGCTTCTGTAACGCCTTCATGGACGAGCTGTTCCGTTATATCGGTCCCGACACCGACGTACCGGCAGGCGACATCGGCGTCGGCGGCCGTGAGGTAGGCTTCATGTTCGGTGAGTACAAACGTCTGACACATCAGTTCGTAGGTATCCTCACCGGCAAGGGACAGGAGTTCGGCGGTTCTCTCATCCGTCCTGAGGCTACCGGATACGGTAATGTCTACTTCCTCAACGACATGCTTCAGACCCGCGACATCGACATCAAGGGTAAGACAGTTCTCGTATCAGGTGCAGGTAACGTGGCACAGTACACCATAGAGAAGCTCCTGCAGCTCGGTGCAAAGCCTGTAACATGCTCCGACTCCGACGGTTACATCTATGATCCGGATGGCATTGACGAGGAGAAGCTGGCTTACATCATGGAGCTGAAGAACGTGGAGCGCGGACGTATCAAGGAATATGCCGAGAAGTACGGTGTCAAATATGTCGGCAACGGTGCAAAGCCGTGGTGTGAGAAGGCCGACATCGCCACACCATGTGCCACACAGAACGAGATCAACGGTGAGGCTGCAAAGACTCTTCTCGCCAATGGTGTCGTCGCTGTCAGCGAGGGTGCTAACATGCCGTGTACTCCTGATGCCATCAAAGCATTCCAGGACGCGAAGATACTCTACTGCCCTGGCAAGGCCAGCAACGCCGGTGGCGTCGCCACCTCCGGTCTTGAGATGTCGCAGAACTCCGAGCGTCTTAAGTGGACTGCCAAGGAGGTCGACGACCGTCTGCATGCCATTATGGACAATATCCATGAGAACTGCGTGAAATACGGTACTGAACCTGACGGTTACATCAACTATGTCAAGGGTGCCAACGTGGCAGGCTTCATGAAGGTTGCCCGCGCTATGATGGCCCAGGGCATCTGATAAGCTATCAATCACAAAATTATATCCCCATCGGAAGACAGCAAATGAGCTGTCGTCCGATGGGGATTTTCATTGGTCTGAACTCAGATTAGTTACATCCTTAGCTATGTAAAAATTACCAAAAATATTTACACCAAAATAAGTGTAGTACACTTGCATTGTAAGTGTACGGAAAATACATCGTAAATGTGCCCCTTTTACAAAAAAGTATACGGAAAATAGAACGCAAGTGTACGGAAAATAAAAAACTCATGTTTGAAATTTATTTACATGTTTTATTATGTCGAGTCAGAAAAGATAGCATCGAAAATGAAGCTTGTTTACCAGTAATCTTATGGTACGGACGGCCACAACAGAACTGATAATCTTATGGTACGGACGGCCACAAGGGCCGCACCCTGCACTGGATTAAATTGGATAAATATTCCCACAACAGAACTATCACTCGCAAAGCCGCAAAGACACATACGGCTGCAGGGCGCGGCCCTTGTGGCCGTCCGCCAACAACGGAACCGATAACCTTATGGTACGGACGGCCACAAGGGCCGCACCCTGCACTGGATAAATTGGATAAATATTCCCACAACAGAACTATCACTCGCATAAACGCAAAGGCACGGACGGCTGCAGGGCGCGGCCCTTGTGGCCGTCCGCCAACAACGGAACTGATAATCCTATGGTGCGGACGGCCACAACTCCCCTTCCTTTGCAGATGAGAACAGCAGAAGGCTATTCCCTATAGACCCAGGAGAGTAACCTGTTTATCCAGCCGATGGTGAAATGGAACCAGCGGTAAGCGCTCACCGGCTTACCACCAAACTTAAGTATGAAATCGCGATAATGATTTGTGCGGAACGGCAGCCCGACATTCATGAAGTATATATGGTCCTTGCCGCTGTCGTAGGACGCACGGATGGCATGCCATACCGTCAGCACCTCAGGATGGACAACGGGATGCGACTTCTTTCTCGAGGCCACAAACCACAGATAAGCATTGTTGCCGGAATAGACCACAGCACTGCCTCCGATAACCCTCTCGTGCTTTAAGGTTACATAAACACAACCATTATTACTCTTGGAGAGCTCCAGGAAAAACTCTACGGAAGGTATGTAACGGTGCGGTTTGAACCGATAGTAGTTCTTAAGCATACTATGGAAAGCCTTTATCTCATCGTCATTGTCGGTCTCGCGGGTTATGATACCTGCATTATAACCCTTTCCTATCGTCCGCAGTGTCTGTTCCGAAAGCCGTTCCTCCGGACTGAGGCTATGCAGGGAGTTATGGATATGCATCCACGTCACCGGGAAGAACGCATGCTGCCGGAAGGCCTTATAGCCGAACATCTTGAAGGAGAGGTCAGAGAACTCCACAAAGAGACACAACTTATTATGGAACGCCTTAATGACGGCATCGAGCATCATCGGGAAGATATCCTTCTTTTCCGCCTCATCGCGATACACGCCCTCTCCATAGACACGCCCCTGAGAGAATAGATAAGGTGGCAGAAGAGAGCCGCGACGCCATAGTATGGCCAACAGATGGGCATGCACCATACCACCGCCATCGCTCACGACCACCATGTAAGGTGAGCATCCCGTTACCTTTTCCAGGATATGGAACAACTCAGGACTATGGAAGAAGTTGCGCTCGGAGAGCTCCGGCAACTGTTCCCCACGTTTCATTATGTCAACATGATAGTCTTTCATTTGCAGAAGAAGTTTATTTCACGAATTTGTTCAACTCATCCCAGATGCGCTGTACGGGAAGTCCCATCACATTGAAGTAGCTCCCGTGAATGGAGGTGACCCCGACAAAGCCTATCCACTCCTGGATACCATACGCTCCGGCTTTGTCCAGCGGATGGTAATGACTGACATAATAGTCTATTTCCTCATCGCTGAGAGGCTTGAAGGCTACATCGGTGCTGACGCCGAAGGTTCTCACCTTGTCCTTTGCCGAAATGGTGACGCCGGTAACGACATGATGTGTCTTTCCGCTGAGGGCATGAAGCATACGCCGTGCGTCGTCATCATCCTTCGGCTTCCCCAAGGCCTTGCCGTCGAGGATAACCATCGTGTCGGCGGTGATGAGCAGGTCGTTGGCCTCAAGACTATCCTTATAGGCGGAAGCTTTCTCCTTGCTGATGAAGACCGGTATATCCTCAGCCCTCATGCCGTCGGGATGGTCCTCGGCAATGCCGGGGAGGACACGCACCTCAAAGTCCAGGTCCAGTCCTCTTAGCAGCTCACGCCGCCGTGGCGAATTGCTCGCCAGGATAATATGATAATCTTTTAGTTCCACTATTAATGATTTTATTCTTTAGAGATATTCCTAAAGCCGTTCTGACAGGATACAACTGACGGTTCTTAGCCGCAAAATGGCATAAGAAGGATATCCTACCAGCCGAAGGCCTTAGCATCGCTAAGCCATTTGCCCTGCGCCTTAAGCACTTGCTCCACAACATCACGGGCACAGCCGCGTCCGCCATCACAGTCGCTAACATAAACCGAGATGGCCTTTATCTCAGGAGCGGCATCTTTAGGACAACACGGACAACCGGAGCGTTTCATAATCTGATAATCCGGGATGTCGTCGCCCATGTATATCACCTCTTCGTCATGGAGGCCGTACTTAGCCAGGAACTCATCCCATGTTTTTATCTTCACGGCACAGTTGAGATAAATGTCCTCTATGCCAAGATAGCTGTAGCGCTTCCTTATCTCCTCGTTACGTCCTCCTGTCATCAGTGCCAGCCGCAGGCCCATCTTCTCTGCCAGCTGTATGGCATAGCCGTCCTTAATGTTTATTGTACGGACGGGCTCTCCGTTGGCGTTCATCGATATCGTAGAGCAGGACAACACGCCATCGACGTCAAAGACGATGGAACGGATCTTCTTCAGGTCGTAGTTTATCATTGTTCTGAATGTTTTTTTAAATATTATACATTATGTAGAAGACAACGGCGACTACTCCTTGCTGTGCTTCTGCGCTGCCAAGTGGATAGACATGGACATACGCTCATAGAGGTCTTTTAGGATGGGATTGTCGCGCATCATGGCAGCCTGGGCTCGGATGACGTTGTCATCAAAGCGGACGGCCGGACCGGTCTGCGCGTCGATAGGCTCCATGCCGTGGACCTTTGCCGCTGTCTCGTCGATAAGCGGAAGCATCACATCGAAGGGAACGTCATGCTTACGGAGGATCTCCGCGCTAACCTCATAGCAGTGGTTCGTGAAGTTGCACGCCCACACGGCGGCGAGATGCAGGAAACGGCGGTCGTCAGACGACATCTCATAGACCCTGCCGCTGATACTCTCTGCCAAAGCACGGATATTCTGCTTCGCAAGACTATCGTTGCCTTCTATGAAGCAAGGGATGGAACGGAAGTCGACCTCACGTTGCTTCGAGAAGGTCTGCATAGGATACAGCACTCCATAATGTACCGCCATACCCTCGAAACAGCTCATGGGCATGGAGCCGGCGGTATGTATCATCAGCTTCTCGGCCTTGCCCTTTGAGACCTTGGGCACCACATCACCCAAAGCGCTGTCCTTAAGGGAGAAGATATAAACGTCGGCCGTGTCGACGATGCTGTCGAGATCGTCGGTGGCCGCTCCGCCGATGATGGTAGCCAGCTGCTGTGCGTGCTCCCATGTACGGCTGTATACCTGAACAATATCGTGTCCGGCATTCTGCAGTGCCTTGCCAAGATTAGTGGCAAGGTTGCCTGCTCCAATCATCACTATTCTCATAATACCGACAAAGATAGTGGTTTAATTGCAAACAGACGATTTCTGCAGATAAAAATAACATAAAAAATTTTTATTTTGGGATAGTTAAAAGTAATTACCCTTAGACTGAGTTAAAATTGGCGGTAATAACAACTGAAAACAAAAAGCCCACGGCGGGCGTCCCGAAGAACACAAGCCGTGGGCTTATACTGTAATATGTGAATGTCTAATTCAAAGACGTCCGACTGTTATTTGTCAAGACCGAGACTCTTCTTGATAGCCTCAATCTTCGCTGCGCCGCGCTTATCGCACTCCACATAGTCGGCAGGGCTCTTCATAGTGTCCTTCACCTCAATGTAGAACTTAATCTTTGGCTCAGTACCCGACGGACGGACGCTGACCTTTGTGTCGTCATCACAGAACCACTGGAGCACGTTGCTGGTCTCAGGCATGTCGAGCTTGGTCTTCTTGCCTTCGATGTCAGTAGCCTCAAGCGACTGGTAGTCCTTCCACAGGACGACTTTGCTGCCGCCGAGCTCCTTTGGAGGGTTGGCGCGGAAGTCCTTCATCATCTGCTGTATCTCGTCGGCTCCGGCCTTTCCAGGACGCTCCACGTTGACAGTGAACTCCTTAGAGAAACCATATTCCATGTAGATGTCCATAAGGATGTCGTAAAGGGTCTTGCCCTTATCCTTGGCGTAAGCGCAGATCTCCGCAAGAAGCGAGCATGCGGATACGGAGTCCTTATCACGGACGAAGTCCTCAGCCAGGAAGCCGTAGCTCTCCTCACCACCGCCGATATACTGCTGCTTGCCCTCCGAAAGGCGAATCTCACGGGCAATCCACTTGAAGCCGGTGTAGACATCACGCATCTCGATATGATGCTTGTCGGCAATTTTCTTGATGACCTCTGTGGTAACGATGGTCTTCACGATGAAGTCAGTAGGTTTCATAAGGCCCTTGGCCTCACGGTTTGTGATGATATACCACAGGAAAATTAGTGCTGTCTGGTTACCGTTGATAAGCTGCCACTCACCCCTGTCGTTCTTGCAGGCCATACCGATACGGTCGGCATCAGGATCACTGGCCATAAGGATGTCGGCGTCAATCTTCTTTGCGAGGTTCAGACCAAGGGTAAGAGCCTCGGCGAACTCCGGGTTAGGACGGTCAACGGTTGGGAAGTTTCCATCCTTAATCATCTGCTCAGGAACGCAGTAGACATTGTCGAAGCCCCAGTAAGCCAGTGAGCGGGGGATGATGACGCGTCCTGCACCGTGCAACGGAGTATAGACGATCTTAAGATCGTGCTGACGACGGATTACGTCGCGGTCTATTGATATGGTGCGGATCTTACGGAGATACGGCTCGTCGATATCCTCACCGATAATCTGGATGAGGTCTTTGTTGCCTTCGAACTTCACATCCTCAATATTGCACTTGTTGACCTCGTCGATAATACCCTTGTCGTGTGGGGCGAGGACCTGAGCACCATCCTCCCAGTAAGCCTTATAGCCATTATACTCACGAGGGTTGTGGCTGGCGGTAACGTTCACACCGCCCTGCGCCTTAAGATAACGGATGGCGAAGGAACACTCCGGTGTCGGGCGAAGGTCATCGAAGAGATAAGCCTTTATGCCGTTTGCCGAGAAGATGTTGGCAACAGTCTCTGCATACAGACGGCTGTTGTTGCGGCAGTCATGGCAGACGACAACACTGATTTCCTTACGGTCCTTGAAGTTTTTCTTAAGATAGTTGGCGAAACCCTGTGTAGCCATGCCAACAGTGTAGATATTCATTCTGTTGGAACCGGCTCCCATAATACCACGGAGACCGCCGGTACCGAACTCCAGGTCCTTATAAAATGACTCGATAAGATTTGTCTTGTCAGGGTCGTCAAGCATTGCCTTGACTTCCTCACGGGTCTTCTCATCGAAATCCGGTGTCAACCACTGCTGTGCTTTTTTCTCACACTGAGCAATGAGCTCTGCATTATTTTCCATAATCAGATTGTGTTTATAATAAGTAATCTTAAGTTTGCTACAAAGATAGTGCAATTCATGCAAAACGCAAAACAAAACACGGATTTTTACGTTTATTTTGTGTTACTTACAAAAATTAGTCCAAAGGGTAACTACTCAGCACAACTGTCATTATAAAGACAAGGAAACACTCAGTGCATCGCAAGACACAGGTAAGAAATCACCACGTACATCGGAGAGGCACTAAAACAGTTAGCGAGCCATATAAAAGATACCGCCAGATTACACATTGCTGTAAACTGACGGTATTTGTTATATTAAAGATCCTGCAGTAATTGCTGAACCTTAAGTCCTTATTTAGCGTAAGCGATGGAGCGAGTTTCACGGATGACGGTGATCTTAACCTGTCCGGGATAGGTCATCTCATTCTGTATCTTTGTTGCTATCTCAGAGGAGAGCTTCTGACTCTCAGCGTCGTCCATCTTGTCGGCACCGACAATAACGCGGAGCTCACGTCCGGCCTGGATAGCGTAGGTCTTGGTAACGCCAGGATAAGACATGGCGATAGCCTCAAGGTCGTTGAGACGCTTGATATATGCCTCGACAATCTCACGGCGGGCACCGGGACGGGCACCGGAGATGGCGTCGCAGACCTGAACGATAGGAGCGATGAGTGACGTCATCTCAACCTCATCATGGTGAGCGGCGATAGCATTGACGATATCAGGTTTCTCCTTGTATTTCTCCGCTATCTTAGCTCCATAGAGTGCGTGCGGCAGTTCTGTCTCCTCATCAGGCACCTTACCAATATCATGAAGCAGTCCGGCACGCTTAGCCTTCTTAGGGTTAAGGCCGAGCTCTGCAGCCATGACAGCACAGAGATTTGCTGTCTCACGGGAGTGCTGGAGAAGGTTCTGACCATAGGAAGAGCGATACTTCATCTTTCCAATGATGCGCACAAGCTCCGGGTGCATGCCATGGATACCCAGGTCGATGACTGTGCGCTTACCGGTTTCTATTATCTCGTTGTCGAGTTGCTTCTTTACCTTTGCGACGACTTCCTCAATACGTGCGGGATGAATGCGACCATCGGCAACCAACTGGTGAAGGGCCAGACGGCAGACCTCACGACGGATAGGATCAAAAGCTGAGATAACGATGGCCTCCGGAGTATCGTCAACGACTATTTCCACACCCGTGGCAGCCTCAAGCGCCCGGATGTTACGTCCCTCACGACCAATGATACGGCCTTTTATCTCGTCATTATCGATATGGAAGACGCTGACACTGTTCTCTATAGCGGTCTCGGTGGCCACGCGCTGAATTGTCTGTATGACAATCTTCTTAGCCTGCTGGTTAGCATTGAGCTTGGCATCGTCCATAATCTCATTGACGTAAGCTGCAGCGTCAAGCTTAGCCTGGTCCTTCATGCTCTCTACAAGACGGTTCTTAGCCTCCTCGGCACTCATTCCCGACAGCTCCTCGAGTTTGGCGCGTTCCTGGTCCTGCATCTTCAGAAGTTCGGTCTGTTTCTGTTGGAGCACCTTACGGTCATTGTCGATGTGCTCCTGCTGCTTATCGACATCCTGCTTGCGGCGGTTCAGGTCGTCATGCTGCTGCTTCAGGGAGAGTTCCTTCTGCTTCAGACGGTTCTCGTTCTGCTGGATACGCTGGTTGCGCTGCTGCGCCTCCTCCTCAAGCTTGCTCTTCTGATTCAGGTATTTCTCCTTCACCTCCAAGAGCTTTTTCTGTTTCAATACATTGGCATCCTTATCTGCCTGTTCCATTATCCGTTTATATTTCCCGGTAACAACGTATCGGAAAATTGCGAAACCGATGCCACCACCAGCAAGCAGTGCGACAACGGCGATTATAGCGTAAATCATAATTTATATTTTAGTAAATGTTCGAATATTCCCGTTTAGTTATTTTTTCTTCAATGCCTCGTCAATATCGGCGGTTAGCTGGTTGAGAATATCCAAGAAAGGTGCTGTGTCGTTACGTGGAGCGTCTTTTTCCAAACGCAGGGCGATGTCGAGCATGGCCATATATAATATGTCCTTGTCGTCTTTCTTTCCCCGCAAGACTGACTCGTGGAAAATGGACTCATAAGTATTTACCGTATCAGTGATGCGCTTAGCGGCCTTACGGTAATATTCCTCCTCGTCAGCAGGAGCGTTGACGGAGAGCTCTCTATTATATAGATGAAGTGTTATGTGCCTTTTCTCGTTAGACATGTGTAGCGTTTATTTCTCGCTGAGAAGGGTGATACATTTGTTGACCTCGCGGATAAGCTTGTTGATACGTTTCTGCGCGCCTTCCATATCGCTCTCACTGATCTCAACCATTTTTGCCATCTTCAGAGAATCATAGTCATGCTGCGACTGGGCAAGCTGTGCCTTGAGCTTCTTTATCTCTTGGTCACGCTCATCCACAAGGCCATAGAGCTCATCGTTCTCCTTCTTCACATCCTGGTATTGAAGGATAAGCTGATGGACCTTGGCGGCAAACGTATGTATGGCTTTCTCTTGATCTGACATTGATTAATTAATTTGGCTACAAATTTACTTGAAAGTTTTTACTTAAGCAAATTTTTACCTGCTTTTTGCACAGAATTACTTTGCGTCCTTTGCATCGTCATTTGGCTTCGGCTCTTTCTTTGCAAGCATAACTACCTGATAGACAAAGTCGGTAACCCACTTCTGAGAAAAGCCCAGACGATTATTGAACTGGCGGACAGCAAGGACAGTCTTGATGACATCGGGCTCCTTGAAGTCGTTCTTAGTGAAGATGTCGTTGACGGTCTTCTCCGTCATGGCATAGAGTGCTTTCTTGAAGAAGCCAGGCATACGGAGCTTGAATTTCATCAGGTTGCCGACAAGCATCATCAAATCCTGAGTGAAGCCCTGAAACTGGAACAGATAGCTCTGAGTATCTTGCAGACGCTTGCAGTTCTTCTTGATACTTTTATCAATCTCATCGAAGAAATCATCGTCGGTATGATAAATTTCTTTCATCATCTTCCGACAACGGTTCTTCTCACCTACTCCGAGTTTGTTGTTCACTGTCGGCACATGCAAGGTAGCCTTGAAAACACGAAGATCGGGGAGCATAGCTAAATTAGTGATACCCAGACGACTGGCCAGTGCAGCCTGAAAGTAGACTTTCACCAGTGTCATATAGTCTTCCATACCTCCCACTTTCTGTTCTGAAGCAGAACTGCGGTGGAAAAGCTTTTGTAATATACTCATAGTTTTGTAATATTTTTATCAAAGAAACTAATTAACATATTATATTTTCAAATGCAAAAATACAAAATAAATACAAGAAAATTCAACATAGTAGGAATAATTTTTGCTTTTACGTTTCGTTCTATAGATAAAATTTACTAACTTTGCACCTTATAAATAAAAGGAAAAGGGCAATGCTTTTGAAGAAATCTTCTGCCATATTTGTCCTATATTAAGAGCATGAGGAACCATACAAACTCGAACAAATTAATTCAGCAGGGAGTCGCAGTGTGCGATTTCCTGCTCACTAACATACTCGTATTAGCCTTCTTATACATACCATCGATACACATTGACGACTCTCTCGAGGCTTCAACGAAAGTATTCATCCTGACAGCCAACTTCGGTCTCATCATAGCGGAATACTTCTTCCACCCTATCATCCATATGCGCAAGCTGAAGACAGGTGACATACTGGGACAAGTGGCTAGTTTGACGATTATGCAATCAGGCATCTCGTTCTTCATTATGAAGGTCATGGGCGACTACGGTGGGATGTTCCGGTTCTTCGTTTTCTATACACTTGCACTATTCGTGGTGCTGATTACCTCGAGAATAATAGAGCGGTCGCTGCTGATGTATTACCGCTCGCACGGCGGAAACACACGCTCGGTGATCCTCGTGGGCAATGACCCGGCAAACGTAACCGTTTACAGGGAGCTGTCCAATGATCCGACGACAGGATATATCGTAAAAGGCTACTACAGCAATGGTGCCATCAATAACGGACCTAAGGAGCTTAAGAAGTTGGGAGACATAGACCACGACTTATTCTCCCTAATGCATAAAAATGGCACTGACAATAGGATTTGCGATGACATTTTCTGCTCAATGTCACATAGCGAGTACGAGAAAATTATTAGGATAATGCGGTTCTGCGACAGGAACGCCATTCACTTCTTTTACGTTCCCCGACAGTTCGGTAACTATATGCTGCAACTGAAAGCTGAGAGTATAGGAAGTATAGAGGTCATGACCAATCACGAGGAGCCGCTCCTGGACCCGACGAACAAGATGATAAAAAGGACGTTCGACATCTGTTTCAGTCTTGTGGTATGCATTCTGCTGTTGCCGTTCATTCCTATCATTGCGCTGATAATAAAGATACAGAGTCCGGGACCGATAATCTTCAAGCAGAAACGCACAGGACTGAACGGCCGGACTTTCAACTGCTATAAATTCCGGTCCATGCACGTGAACAAGAACGCTGACATGGAACAGGCTACGAAGAACGACCCGAGGAAATTTCCTTTCGGCAACTTCATGCGGAAGGCCAATATCGACGAGCTGCCGCAGTTCTTCAATGTCCTTAAGGGCGACATGAGCATTGTAGGCCCGCGTCCGCACATGCTCCACCATACCGACATATACTCAAAGCTGATAGGCAAATATATGGTACGGCACTTCTCGAGACCAGGCATCACAGGACTGGCGCAGGTAACGGGCTACCGCGGTGAGACCAAGGAATTATGGCAGATGGAGGAGCGTGTGAAGCGCGACATCTGGTACATCGAGAACTGGAGTTTCTGGCTTGACATCAAGATTATACTCATGACCATAAAGAGTATATTCGTTCATGACTCCAACGCATACTGATCTTTAATAAGACAATAAATATAAGAATGAAATAAACACTATGAAAGGTATTGTTCTTGCAGGAGGCTCCGGCACACGCCTCTATCCAATTACAAAAGGCATCAGCAAACAACTGATACCTATCTTCGACAAGCCGATGATTTACTATCCGCTCTCGGCCCTCATGCTTGCCGGCATACGCGATATTCTGATAATATCGACACCATACGACCTGCCGGGCTTCAAGCGGCTCTTCGGCGACGGCCATAGCCTGGGGCTGAACCTGTCGTACGCTGAGCAGCCTTCGCCAGACGGACTCGCGCAGGCGTTCATCATCGGCGAGGACTTCATCGGAGACGACAGCGTATGCCTCGTTTTGGGAGACAACATCTTCTATGGTGCGGGGTTCACTGGGCTGTTGAAGAACAGCGTCGAGGAGGCAGAGAAGAACGACAAGGCATCGGTGTTCGGATATTACGTGAACGATCCGGAGCGATATGGTGTGGCCGAGTTCGACAAGAACGGCAACTGCCTGAGCATCGAGGAGAAACCGCAGCATCCAAAGAGCAACTACGCCGTGGTAGGACTTTACTTTTATCCAAACAGCGTAGTTGGCATTGCCAAGAACATCAAGCCAAGCGCACGAGGCGAACTGGAGATAACAAGCGTGAACCAGGAATACCTCAAGCAGAAGAAACTAAAGGTGCAAACACTGCAACGTGGTTTCGCGTGGCTTGACACCGGCACGCATGACAGTCTTTCCGAAGCGAGTACGTTCATAGAAGTTATCGAAAAAAGACAAGGCCTTAAGGTGGCTTGTCTGGAGGAGATAGCCTACGAACAAGGATGGATAACAAAAGAACAGCTTATTCAAGAGGCTAAGCCTATGGCAAAGAACGACTATGGGAAATACCTACTGCGCCTTGCCGAGGGAAAGGAATAGTTATACATTATATATATAGTAACTCAAAATAATATAAAGTCCCAATTATTTCCAGCAAACCTCTTTAAAAAGGAAAATAAGTATGGAGAATACAAAAGACATAGAATTAGAGAACACACAGGAGAAAGAAGCATCGTCGGCCATAAACTTCCAAACGATATACAAAACCATTATCCTCAACTGGTACTGGTTTATCCTGTCGCTTATCATTGCCATCGGATGTGCATACATATATTTACGGTACGCCTCCCCTACATACCAGTCTACGGCAAAGTTGCTTATCAAGGACGACAACGGCAACGGTAACGGTGGAGGCAGCAGCCTCGCCAACGCCAGCGCAACGAGTCTAGGACTCATCAGTAACTCGAACGGTATAGACAATGAGATAGAGATCCTTCAGTCGCACACTCTTGCAGCGCAGGTGGTACGCGACCTGAAGCTGTATGTAGACTATCAGCACAAGGGAAGGCTGAAGAACACTCCTGTGTACAAGGACCAGCCTATCAACGTAGACGTTGACTCCGCTCATTTAGAGAAGCTAAACTCTCCTATCAACCTCACTATCACACGGAAGGGCAACTCATACATCGTGGCAGGCTCGTACTCTGTGCCTATCGACGAGTTATCGTCAGAGGGACCGTTCTCGCTGAATAGGACCTTCACTTCGCTGCCAGCGCAGATTCAGACGCGCGCCGGTATCATCACATTCGAGGCCAATCCAGGCAAGACCATGGAGGACGGCGATGTCTCTATCGTCTCGATACAGTCGCCGCTGATGACAGCTTACAAGTATGTCAGCGAGCTCAGTGTCTCACAGACATCAAAGGTAACAACCATCGCTGCACTGCAGATTATCGACCAGATACCGCAAAGGGGAATAGACTATCTGAACCAGTTGGTAACAGACTACAACCGTCAGGCCAACGACGACAAGAACGAGATAGCCCTCCGCACGGAGAAGTTCATCAACTCACGTCTTGAGAAAATCAATGCAGAACTTGGTCAGACTGAGACGCAGCTTCAGAACTACAAGCAGAAGAACAAGATGGTGGAGCTAAAGATCAACGCCAGCAACTCTGTTTCCAACCAGGATGCTTCCGAGCAGAAGCTCCGTGAAATGGACACACAGGTGGAGTTGCTGAATAGCATCCGCGAGTTCATGAATACACGCGGCAACCAATATCAGGTTATACCTTCAAACGTAGGACTTGATGACCAAAGTTCCACATCGCTCATAAACAAGTACAACGAGCTCGTTCTAGAGCGTAACCGCCTGCTGAGAACAGCAGCCCCAAACTCTCCTGTCGTAGAGCCTCTCACGGATCAGATTAACGACTTGAACCGCAACATCCGTCAGGCTATAAACCAGGCACTAAAGTCGTTGGAGATACAACGTAGTGCACTGGCAGCTATGAACGCAAAGTATAACGATGAAGTAGCAGCGACCCCAGAGCAGGAGCGCATGCTCACGCAGATAGGACGCCAGCAGGAGGTGAAGTCTGGACTGTATCTTATGCTTCTACAGAAGCGTGAGGAGAACAGTATCTCACTTGCTGCCACAGCTGATAAGGGAAAACTCATCGACCTGCCACTCTTCGTTGGTCAGGTTAGTCCAAAGAAGAGTATGATATTCCTCATAGCACTTATCATTGGCCTGGCACTACCGTCGCTGATTCTCTTCCTTGTCAACTTCTTCCGTTACAAGATTGAGGGACACGAGGATGTCGTCAAACTCACCAAGCTGCCTATCATCGCCGACGTTGCTGTGGCAAGCAGTACTGCGAAGACCAAGGCCGACATCGTCGTTCACGAGAACGAGAACAACCAGATGAACGAGATATTCCGTTCTATGCGTACCAACCTGCAGTTTATGCTTAAAGATAATCAGAAGGTCGTCATGTTTACGTCATCAACATCTGGTGAGGGTAAGACATTCAACTGTGCCAACCTCGCAGTATCGTTCGCTCTTCTTGGCAAAAAGGTTATACTCGTAGGACTCGACATCCGTAAGCCGAGACTGGCAGAGCTGTTCCAGATAAACGACCGAGTACACGGCATAACACAGTTGCTGGTCAAGGACAATCCTACCGTTGAGGATATCAGGGAGCAGATTATTCCGTTCGGCATCAACAACAACCTCGACTTGCTTATGGCAGGCCCGATACCTCCAAACCCGACGGAGCTCATATCACGCCACAGCCTTGACACCATCTTCGAGCATCTCAGAGAGACTTACGATTACATCATCGTCGACACAGCCCCTGTGGGCCTTGTTACAGATACTCTTCAGATTGGCCGTGTCTGCGATGCCACGGTATTCATGTGCCGTGCCGACTTCACAGCAAAGTCAAGCTTCGAGATGATAAACAGCATCGCCAACGAGAAGAAGCTGCCTAACATGTGTATCGTCATCAACGGTATCGACATGAGCAAGAAAAAGTACGGCTACTATTATGGCTACGGCCGCTATGGAAAGTATGGCCGTTACGGACATTATGGCAATTATGGAAGCTATGGAAGTTACGGTAATTACGGCAACTATGGCAACTACAGCAACAGCCATTATGGAAAGAAGGACGACCACTCTGTGAAAAGATAGAACATTCAGGAAACAAAATAAATGATTATTGCAGTAGATTTCGACGGTACAATCGTCGAGCACAAATATCCAAAGATCGGTGACGAAATACTTTTCGCCACCGATACATTAAAACAACTCATAAAAGACGGGCACAGGCTAATTCTGTGGAGCGTCCGTGAAGGACAACTTCTGCAGGATGCCATCAACTGGTGTCATGAGCGCGGTGTAGACTTTTATGCGGTCAACAAGGACTACCCGGAGGAGAATGGCAGGGAGAGCAACGAGAGTTTCTCACGTAAGATAAAGGCCGACATATTCATAGACGACCGGAATCTCGGCGGACTTCCCGATTGGGGACAAATCTATCAGATGATAACAAACCACGAGACCTGGGCCGACAGGATAACAGAGGCGTCCCGAACTCTTAATGACCAAGAGCCGCCAAAGAGAAAGCACTGGTGGAGCAGAAAGTAAACTAATATTAATAACAGCGGTGGCAGACAGGCGCAGACAACAGTACGGCTTAACGTCAGCTCCATCCCAGAAAAAAAATCGATCGACATAAACATTAGATTATGAAAGAGACAAAGTATATATTCGTTACCGGAGGTGTGGTTTCTTCACTTGGAAAAGGTATCATTTCCTCATCCATCGGTAAGCTTTTACAAGCAAGAGGTTATAATATTACCATTCAGAAATTCGACCCGTACATCAATATCGATCCGGGAACATTAAATCCTTACGAGCATGGAGAGTGCTATGTCACCGTTGACGGAATGGAGACAGACTTGGACCTGGGCCATTACGAGCGCTTCACCGGCATTCAGACGACGAAAGCCAACTCCATGACTACCGGACGTATATACAAAGCGGTGATAGACAAGGAGCGCCGCGGCGACTATCTTGGGAAAACCATTCAGGTTGTGCCACACATCACTGACGAAATAAAGAGAAACATCAAACTGCTCGGACAGAAATACCATTACGACTTCGTCATCACTGAGATTGGAGGAACAATCGGCGACATAGAGAGTGCGCCGTTCCTTGAGGCTATCCGACAGTTGAAATGGGAACTCGGAAAGCGTGCCGTAAACGTACACCTTACCTACATCCCTTACCTTAAGGCAGCCGGCGAGCTGAAGACGAAACCTACACAGCACAGTGTCAAGGAGCTTCAGAGCGTTGGCATACAGCCGGACGTTCTCGTCCTTCGCACAGAAAAACATCTCCCGGAAGGTATCCTCAAGAAAGTGGCAGCCTTCTGTAATGTCGACTTCGACTGCGTCATCCAGAGCGAAGACCTGCCAAGCATTTACGAGGTGCCTGTCAACATGCAGAACCAGGGAATGGATGCAGCCATCCTCCGCAAGTGTGGCGAGCCGGTAGGACCGACACCAGAACTCGGTCCTTGGAAGAAGTTCCTCGACAAGCAACGTAATGCCACAGAGGTAGTCAATATCGGTCTTGTTGGTAAATACGACCTTCAGGATGCATATAAGAGTATCCGCGAAAGTCTTTCGCAAGCCGGCACTTACAACGATCATAAAACAAAAATTACGTTCATCAACTCTGAGCAGATAACAGAGGAGAATGTAGCTGAGAAACTTAAGGGCCAGGACGGCATCGTAATCTGTCCGGGATTCGGCCAACGCGGCATCGAAGGCAAGATTATCGCAGCCCACTACACCAGAACTCACGACATCCCTACTTTCGGTATCTGTCTCGGCATGCAGATGATGGTCATCGAGTTCGCTCGCAACGTCCTTGGTTACAAGGATGCCAACAGCCGAGAGATAGACGAGCAGACCCCACACAATGTCATCGATATCATGGAGGAGCAGAAGAACATCACCAACATGGGCGGAACAATGCGTTTGGGCGCTTATGAATGTGATCTGCGCCAGGGTTCACGTGTCTTCGACATCTATAAAAAGGAACATATCCAGGAGAGACACCGCCACCGTTATGAGTTCAACAACGACTATGAGAAGGAGTTTGAGCGCAACGGAATGAAATGTGTAGGCCGTAACCCAGAGAGTGACCTCGTGGAGATTGTAGAGATACCTACCCTGAAGTGGTACATCGGTACACAGTTCCATCCGGAATACCAGAGCACAGTACTCAAGCCACACCCACTTTTCCTTGACTTCGTAAAAACAGCTATAGAAAATCAGGATAAAAAGAAATAAATGGACAAAAACACTATTATCGGCTTCGTGCTCATAGCTGCCGTCCTCTTTGGCTTTGCATGGTGGCAACAGCCATCAGAGGAACAGCTGCAGGCTCAGCGCGAACAATATGAAAAGGACTCCATAGCCACAGCAAATAAACAGCAGGCAGAAAAGGCTGCACAAGCCAAGCAGAAAGCAGCGGCAATAGAAGCCGCCTCCAATGACTCCGCGCTCTTCCATACGGCAATAGCCGGAACAGCTCAGGACATCGTGCTGAAGAACTCCAAGCTGGAGCTTACCTTCAGTACCAAAGGAGCCACCGTCACAAAAGCTTATATCAAAAACGAAAAGGGCAGCAAGCGTTATGTAGGTCATGACATTGCCGACAAGAGCGGCAAGCACGATGATCTCGGTGGCGTTACCCTCTTCGACGGCAACGACCAGCAGCTCGACTACACCCTTGTTGCCAAGGAGAACAACATCAGCACCAAGGACCTCTTCTTCACCCCGTCGAACCTTACAGACTCCACAGTAACGTTCACTGCAGAGGCCGCTCCTGGCAAGACACTGGTCATTTCCTACAAACTGGGCAAAGACTATCTGCTCCATTCCAGTCTTAAAGTGAACGGAATGGCAGGAATGTTCGACCCTAACACTTCCAAGTTGAATGTAGACTGGCACGAGAAAGTGAAGGAACAGGAGCGCGGATTTACCTTCGAAAACAGATATGCGCGTTTGGACTGGAAGGAGAAAGACGGCGACATCGACTTCCTCAGCGAGTCTTCCGACAAGGAAGAGAGCACCGAGGAGGCTGTAGACTGGATAGCCTTCAAAAACCAGTTCTTCTCGGCTGTCATGATTTCAAAGGACGCCTTCGATAAAGGAGCCGACCTCCACAGCACTCCTTACGACAAGAAGAGCCAGGAGAACAACCCTGTCAGATACCTTAAGGACTTCACCGCCAAGACTAAAGCAAGCTTTGATCCGACAGGTCAGAAGCCCAGCGAGTTCGAGTTCTACTTCGGTCCTAACGACTTTTACATTCTCAAGAACGTAGAGAAGCAGAGCACATTCGGAAAGGACCTCGAACTGGAGCGCATTGTCTACCTTGGTTGGCCACTCTTCAGATACATCAACAGATGGTTCACACTGCCTGTCTTCACCTTCCTTACCAACTGGGGGCTTCCTATGGGCATCGTCCTCATACTCATCACCCTGCTTCTGAAGGTCATAACCTATCCAATGGTGAAGAAGAGCTACATGTCTTCGGCAAAGATGCGTGTGCTTAAGCCGAAATTGGACGAGGCTACAAAACAATATGACAAGCCGGAAGACCAAATGCAGAAGCAGCAGGCGATGATGCAGCTCTACTCTGAATATGGAGTAAGCCCATTGTCAGGCTGTCTGCCAATGCTCATACAGATGCCTATCTGGATTGCGATGTTCAACTTCGTGCCTAATGCTATCCAGCTCCGTGGCCAGAGCTTCCTGTGGATGCACGACCTGAGCACCTACGATCCTATCGTGGAATGGGGCTCTAACCTCTGGCTCATAGGCGATCATCTTAGTCTGACATGCATACTCTTCGTAGGAGCCCAGCTGCTGTACAGTTGGTTCACGATGCAGTTACAGAAAGACCAGATGGTCGGCGACCAGGCTCAGCAGATGAAGATGATGCAGTGGATGATGCTTCTTATGCCAGTGATGTTCTTCTTCATCTTTAACGACTATTCGTCAGGACTAAACTTCTACTACTTCATAAGTCTCTTCTTCTCGGCAATAATCATGTTCACGCTACGGAAGACCACCAACGACGAGAAACTGCTCGCCATTCTGGAGGCCCGCCGCGCAGAGAATAAGAAGAACCCACAGAAGATGACTGGCATGGCAGCACGTCTGCAGCGCATGCAACAGGAGCAGCAGGAGCTCCAGCGCAAACGCGAGGAACTGGAGCGCAAGCGCCGTAATCTATAAGTATAGGAACATTAAGCCGTCGCACCACGACGGCTATCAGCAAAATCAATGAAGAAAACAATGATAACAGCAGCTGCCGCACTGATAATGTGCGGCACTGCTTCACAAGCGCAACAAGTGAAGATTGGCAAAAGCAACATAAAGCTTGAGCAGGACACCATGACTCCGGAGGCTTTATGGGCCATGGGACGCATCGGCACGGTAACAGCAAGTCCTGATGGAAAGAAAGTGGTCTATCAGGTAGGCTACTACAGCGTTAAGGAGAACAAAGGACATCAGATGCTGTATGTCATGGATGCTAACGGGAAAAATGTTAAGCAGCTCACGACAACTGACAAAAGCGAGACCGATCCAGCATGGATTGACAACAATACAATAGCCTTTCTCTCTGACGGACAGATATGGAAGATAACTGTCGACGGAGAGAACCGCACGAAGTTGACTTCAGATAAGACGGACATCGAAGGCTTTAAGTTCAGTCCTGACGGAAAGAAGGTAGTAATAATCAAGAGCCTGCCCTACTATGGCAGTATAAAGAAAAACCCGTCAGACCTTCCAAAGGCTACGGGACGTCTCATAACCGACATGAACTACCGCCATTGGGATCACTATGTAGAGAGTATTCCACATCCGTTTGTCGCCAGCGTTGCCGCCGACGGCACCATCGATACAGGCGTCGACATACTTAAGGACGAGCCATTCGAATGTCCTATGGCTCCTTTCGGTGGCATAGAGCAGATAGACTGGAGCAAAGATTCTAAGTTCGTGGCCTACACCTGCCGTAAAAAGGAAGGCGTCAAATATGCAATCTCCACCGATGCCGACATATACCTGTATAATATAGAGACAAAGCAGACAAAGAACCTCTGCAAGGACGATGCCGACAAGGGACTGCTCAGTGAGTGGGCAAAGGCCGATTCCACCATCGACGCCACTAAGAGCATGCGCAACCAGGCTATCGATTCTGAGAAGTTCCAGACGCTGAACGTAGGCTACGACGTGAACCCTAAGTTCTCTCCTGACGGCAACTTCGTAGCATGGCAGAGCATGGCACGCAACGGCTATGAGAGCGATCTCAACAGGCTTTGCATCTACGACCTCAAAAAGCACACAAAGTCGTACGCTACAACAGCAAAGAACTTCGACACCAATGTCGACGACTACTGTTGGGCTCCTGACAGCAAGAGTCTTTATCTCACCGGTGTCTGGCATGCTACGGAACGCATATGGAACGTCAGTGTAAACGGTGGCAAAGTCAGACAGATTACCGACGACAGCTATAATGACTTTGGAAGCATTCAGATGCTCAACGGCAAGCAACTGCTAGCCACACGCCACTCGATGCTCCACCCAGACGATATCTTCATCGTCACGCCATCCAAGAAGGACAAGGCAGCTATTGTCACTCAGATAACTGATGAGAACAAACAGATCTTCGACCAGCTCGCAAGTGCACAGGTGGAGCAGCGGTGGGTGAGGACCACCGACGGCAAGCAGGAACTTGTTTGGATTATCCTGCCGCCACACTTCGACAAGACAAAGAAGTACCCTACCCTACTCTACTGCGAAGGCGGACCACAGAGCCCGGTAAGCCAGTTCTGGAGCTACCGTTGGAACTTCTCCATCATGGCCGCACACGGCTACGTCATCGTAGCACCTAACCGCCGTGGACTGCCTGGCTTCGGCTCGGAATGGAACGAAGAGGTAAGCCGCGATTGGACTGGACAGTGCATGGACGACTATCTCTCTGCCATCGACGACGCTGTGGCCAACCTGCCATACGTCGATAAAGACAGGCTGGGTGCTGTAGGAGCATCTTTCGGAGGCTTCTCGGTCTACTACCTCGCCGGACATCACAACAAGCGTTTCAAGTGCTTCATTGCCCACGATGGTGCATTCAACCTAGAGTCGATGTACACCGACACTGAGGAGGCTTGGTTCTCCAACTGGGAATACGACGATGCCTACTGGAACAAGGACCAGACCGACGCTGCCCGTAAGACATATGAGAACAGCCCGCACAAAGCTGTGGACAACTGGGACACTCCTATCCTCTGCATTCACGGAGAGAAGGACTACCGCATCAATGCCAACCAAGGCATGGGAGCTTTCAACGCAGCACGCATGCGAGGCATCCCGGCCGAGCTTCTTCTCTTCCCTGATGAGAACCACTGGGTACTGAAACCACAAAACGGCATTCTCTGGCAGCGTACATTCTTCGACTGGCTTGACCGTTGGCTGAAGAAATAAGTCGGCTAGACAAACTCATACATTGTAAAAGGTTAGCTATAAAAGTATAAAAGCTAGCCTTTTACATCATATGAAACAAACATTAGCAACGCGACAATACAACACTGTCATAGAGGTATATGGAGCGTGCTACAAAGGTTAGAAAAATAACGAGGAAAAGAACACAAACTTTATTTATAATCATCAACAATTTACTCCAAGGCTGTCTGACGGTTTCAAATCCGGAGAGACTTTGGAAACAGTAGCATTATGGTAGAAAAAATTAGAACAATTCTCAGCGACAGCAAAAGTGCCCGCTGGACAGCGCTGTTCATCGTGGCCTTCACGATGATGATGGGCTATTTTATCACTGACGTTATGTCGCCATTGGAAGTGCTCCTTACGAAGAGCACTGCTGAAGGAGGGCTGGGCTGGACCTCCGACGACTATGGATTCTTCTCCGGCAGTTACGGTTACATCAACGTCTTTCTGCTCATGCTCTTCTTCGGTGGAATCATTCTCGACAAGATGGGCATCCGTTTCACCGGTGTCATGTCTTGCGGACTGATGGTCATCGGAGTATGCATAAAGTACTTTGGCGTAACTCACGACTTTGAAGGAGCGCGCTTTACCATCGACTTTCTGAACTTCTCTCTGCCCATGTCGGCTGCAGTGGCATCATTTGGATTCGCCATCTTCGGTACAGGATGCGAGATATGCGGTATCACGGTTTCGAAAATCATCACGAAATGGTTCACAGGCCATGAGCTCGCAAGTGCTATGGGTATCCAGGTGGCACTGGCCCGTATGGGCACAGCAGGAGCAATGATGGGTTCTCTGCCTCTGGCAAAAGCTTTCGGTGGCAAAGTGGGAGCACCGGTACTGCTCGGAACAGTACTGCTTATCATCGGTTTCCTGGCATTCATCGTATACACGGTGATGGATAAAAAACTCGACAAGAGCATTGAGGACGCAAAGATTGCCGACAGAACAGCTGCAGGAGCTGCAGAGGAAAAGGAGATCAAGGAGACAGAAGATGCAGAAGAGGATGAAAAATTCCATTTCTCAGACCTCAAATACATTTTCTCTAATCCAGGCTTCTGGTGCATCTGTCTGCTTTGCCTGCTCTTCTACAGCGGAGTGTTCCCATTCCTGAAGTTCGCCACCAAACTGATGATTGCCAACTATAACGTACCGGAGAGCCTCGCTGGTATCATCCCGGGACTCATTCCTTTCGGCACGATACTGCTGACACCTCTCTTTGGTTCACTCTATGACCGCATAGGTAAGGGAGCCACACTGATGCTCATCGGTTCCGTAATGCTCACTGCCGTACACTTCATATTCGCTATCCACATCCTGCCCTACTGGTGGTTTGCCGTTATCGTCATGATAACTCTGGGTATAGCATTCTCTTTGGTACCTTCAGCCATGTGGCCGAGCGTTCCAAAGATTATTCCGATGAAAACCCTAGGCTCCGCTTACTCCATCATCTTCTATATCCAGAACATTGGACTGAGCCTTGTACCGGTACTCATAGGTAAAATCAACGGCATAGACCAGACATACACCACAAGTATGAGCATCTTCTGTGCCTTCGGAGCAGCAGCTGTCGTCCTCTCTGTTCTCCTGATTATCATCGACAAGAAAAAGCACTACGGTCTGCAGGAGGCAAACATCAAAAAGTAAGTTTAATAGCATACACTTACAACAATACATACAAAAGGCTTACCACCTATACAGTGGTAAGCCTTTTTTTAATATCTAACATAAAAAATATATATAATCCGCCTGCCCTACTTACTCTTTCCCAAAGCACCATAGACGACTTTAGCCACGAGAGGCTTACTGCTTTCCTCAGTGAGGCCGTGGCCGAGACGGCCGTAGATAAACGGGACCTCAAGGCCCTTAATACAGTAGTGGGTAATCTCTGCAACAAGCTCCACATTCTCAATGTCGAACTCACCGTCTGCCTTTCCATCGGTATAAACCTTACGGAAAAGTTGAATTTCATCGTCATCGAACCGCTTGCGCACCTTCTCCACCATCCAGATATTACGGAAGAACTCTGCACGAAGATTACCATTGCGCATCACCGTCTCCTTAATCATACTCAGATGGGTATATATAAGCTCTATGATTTTATCCTGGGGTTTTATCTTCTTTGCAGCCACCTCATCAAGCTTATCACTCAACCGCTCCAACTCCCCCTCAATAACAGCATAATATACATCCTCTTTGCTGTTGAAGTAGGTGTAAAGCGTACGGCGACCCTTGCCACTAGCCTTTGCTATATCATTCATTGTTGTATTGGCGATGCCGTTCTTGGCAAACAACTGACGCGCAACATCAACAAGTTTTTGTCTCGTCTTCGATATTGACATAATACATACCTTTTAAAAAAGTTGAACTGCACAAGCATTTCTACGTGTGCAAAAGTACACCTTTTATTTCTATTCCACAAACTTTTTAAACAAAAATGCACAAAGATTTACTATGTGCATATATGCATCTACCCAGAAACCGACGACTTAATACATACAAAAAAAAATATTACCGTTCGGCGCTGGTTGATTTCGTTCATTTCCATTCGCTTTGGTTGAGTTTTTATTTTCCAGATTGTTTCGTTGCAAAGTTGAGAGGGAGTTGCTATCTTTGTACGCAAAACGTAATAATTTTTATTGCATGACGACCGCCACACAATCATATGACGGACGCCACACAATTCTGCGACGGTCGCCACGTAATCGCGTGACGGTCGTCGCAGAATAATCTTTTCGCTTGGTTATATCGATATTTATTCTTAACTTTACATCAAACAATGATAAGCCGCACCAATAACTAAACAAATGCAAACTCAGAAACGATAAACATGGAGATAAAATACGAAATACACAATATTGAGAACTCGCAAGGAACAGGTGAAAAGCGCATATACATACAACTTCATAATAATCCGGCTATGACTGCTGACGAGCTTTCAAAAGAAATACAGGAGACTTGTACGGTTACTCCTTCCGATGTAAAAACCGTCATGACTGAGATTTGTCATATCGCCATCCGTGAACTGTCAAGCGGCAACCGTTTCTACCTGCCCGAAATGGGTTATCTGTCTCTGTCGGTGGGACACATACCACCGTCATTGAAGCCGAACGAAAAGATAACGGGCAAGGATGTCTTTTTGAGAAATCCGAAGCACAGGATAGTTCTTGTCTGCACCAGACTGGGGTGCTGAGCAGTTACGGATGCGTTCCTATTGCTAAATAAATGTTAAAACACGCAGACAAAACCACAAAAATTTTTGTCGTGTCGCAAAAAAGCAGTACCTTTGCACCCGCAAACAAGAAAGAACGATAAATATCGCGGAGTGGAGCAGTTGGTAGCTCGCCAGGCTCATAACCTGGAGGTCGCACGTTCGAGTCCTGCCTCCGCAACTATAACGTCCGAAGTCGTTGTTCGGATTTTTTGTTTTTGTCCGAAACAATACCGGTCGATTTTAGTTAAGTATTTGTAGTAGATATAATGTTATTCAAGTTTAGCAAGTAAAAAATACACTTTACTGACACGCACTTCATTCACGTACCTCTCTTTAACTTGCTTTAACTTGGTTTCCCTTGCCCTTTAATAACTTTTGGCTATCTTTGCCATAATAAGTAAGAAACAACAGAAAGAGTTATGGCAAAGAAAGTAATCAATCCCGAATATCTCACGTGTCCGATCCGTCAGGTCATCAGCCGCTTTGGCGATAAGTGGTCGATGCTCGTACTCTATTCACTCAATGCCAGTGAGACGGGGGTTATGCGGTTCAACGAGCTCCACTCCCACATGAGCGACTGCTCGCAGAAGATGCTTTCTAAGACATTGAAGGAACTGAACGAGAGCCATCTCGTCGACCGCAAGGTCTATCCCGAGGTTCCTCCGCGCGTTGAGTACCGCCTAACAGACACCGGCAAGTCGCTCATACCCGCAATGAACCAGCTCATTGATTGGGCAAAAGAACACTTCGACGATGTGGTGAGAAAATAACTCCTTTAATCCTAACAAAAAAAGGAGCGACCGTCCGGCCGCCCCTTATCATAATTTCTTAGTATCCGATAGTGAAGCGCTCCTTGTGGTGAGCTGGTTTCTCCAGCTCGTCGACCATTGCCACAGCGTAGTCCTGGACAGAGATGTGGCTGGAGTTTGTGACCGGGTCGATGATTAGATCGTCTTTGCCAAGACGGAACTTACCCGTGCGTTCACCACGCTCGTCAAACTCTCCGGCGGGAGAGAAGTTGGGCAGCTTGGTGGCGTTGCGTACCACTGCCGTCACCTTATGACCACGAGAGATAAGCTCGTTGAGTACTGCTGGACCCACGAATCCTGTTGCACCGATTAAAACTACATTTGCCATAACTTTGGCCAATCCTATAGACGCAAAGTTAATAATAAATTTCATAAAACACAATTTTTAGGGTTCTTTTTATTTCTGTCATAAAATGCGACCACTCCGTGTCTACATCTAACCCTGAGTGCTTGACAATTATACATCATTATGTCACAGACACTACGGTCTGTAAAATAAATCCAGCGCCGGTATTCAAGGACATCGTCAATCCCCCAAACCAGCAGAGGGTTGCTTGTATTGCCGTGCAAGTGTAGTTCCAAGAACTTTTTAACGGGTTTATGCGGGCTATATCCCGTTTTTTGAGTAATTTTGCAACATTAAGAAAGGCAGAGACTATGGAACCTTTAGCAGAAAGAATGCGTCCAAGGACGCTTGACGATTATATAGGACAGAAGCATCTGGTAGGCGAAGGAGCCGTACTAAGGAAGATGCTCGTCTCCGGGCATATCACCTCCTTCATACTATGGGGTCCTCCCGGAGTAGGAAAGACCACATTGGCACAGATTGTCGCCAACCAGCTGCAAGTGCCGTTCTATACCCTTTCAGCGGTAACAAGCGGAGTGAAAGATGTCCGCGAGGTCATTCAACGTGCCAAGAGCAACACCTTCTTCAACGCCTCATCACCGATCCTGTTCATCGACGAGATACATCGCTTCTCGAAATCCCAACAGGACTCCCTTCTCGGTGCCGTAGAAAAAGGCATCGTAACCCTTATCGGTGCTACGACAGAGAACCCGTCGTTCGAGGTTATAAGACCTTTACTGTCCCGCTGTCAGGTCTATGTCCTGAAATCATTGGGCAAGGACGACCTCATGGAGCTTCTAAACCGCGCCATCACCAAAGATATCGTGCTGAGCAAGAAGCATATAACCCTCAAGGAGACCGGTGCCCTGTTGCGTTACAGTGGCGGTGATGCCCGCAAACTGCTGAACATCCTCGAGCTCGTCGTGGAGAGTGCCGACGCCGATAATATCACCATTACCGACGAGATGGTCACCAGCAGGCTGCAACAGAACCCGCTAGCCTATGACAAGGACGGTGAGATGCACTATGATATCATTTCGGCCTTTATCAAGAGCATCCGCGGCAGTGATCCCGACGCAGCTCTCTATTGGCTTGCCCGTATGATAGAAGGCGGAGAGGACCCGCGGTTCATAGCAAGGAGAGTTGTCATCTCTGCAGCCGAGGACATTGGCCTTGCCAATCCCAATGCCCTCCTTCTGGCCAACGCAGCCTTCGATGCCGTCGACAAGATAGGATGGCCGGAAGGCAGGATACCCCTTGCCGAGGCCGTCGTCTACCTTGCCACATCCCCAAAGTCGAACTCCGCTTACCTCGGCATCGACGCAGCACTAAAGGAGGTGAGGTCCAGCGGCAACGAACCAGTGCCACTTCCCATCCGCAACGCCCCCACAACGCTGATGGCGGAGCTCGGATACCATGACGGTTACAAATATCCCCACGACTATCCCGGACATTTCACACCGCAGCAATACCTTCCTGACGACATCAAGGAGAAGCGCTTCTGGTATGCCCAGCACAGTCCGTCCGAGGAGAAACTCTACCAGCGTATGGTCCAGTATTGGGGTGAGAGATACAAGGAGGACTAACATCAAGCCCCTTCAGTCATTAAGACTGTCAACAAGAATACAACCAATATAGAACAATAATAAATCGAGAACATGAAGATTGTAGAATTAGACGCACATAGTGTGAATCCCGGCGATCTGTCGTGGGACGGAATAAAGGAACTCGGAGAACTCCAACTTTATGACAGGACAGCTCCGGAGGATGTCATCGACAGGGCAAAAGATGCCGACGCTATACTCATCAACAAGATAAATATCACGGAGGACGTCATCAAATCACTGCCAAAGCTTCGCTATATAGGCGAGATGGCGACGGGCTACAACAACATCGACATCAAGGCAGCCGCCAATAGTGGCATCACCGTGACCAACATACCCTCATACAGCACTGACAGCGTAGCGCAACTGGTCTTCGCCCATATCCTGAACGTCGCCAGCCATGTAGACCACTACGCCCGCGAGACGCGGCAAGGGGTATGGAGCAGGAATCCGGATTTTTGCTATTGGAACACACCGCTCATAGAGCTCGCCGGAAAGTCTATCGGCATCGTCGGACTGGGCCACATCGGTATGCGCGTTGCGGAAATCGCCCATTGCTTCGGAATGCAGGTGACAGCCGTGACCAGCAAGGACAGGCAGGGCCTGCCGGAGTGGATCCGCAAGGCGACACTGGAAGGCATGCTCTCTTCCTCCGACATTATCACCCTCCATTGTCCGCTCACCTCCGACAACCTCCACATGATTAACGCCGAGGCCATCGCCCTTACACATGACAATGCCATCCTTGTCAACACAGGACGCGGAGCACTTGTCGACGATGCTGCCGTGGCCGATGCCCTGCGGTCCGGTAAGCTTGCCGCTTATTGTGCCGACGTAATGGCCGACGAGCCGCCAAAAGCCGATAATCCACTGCTGAGCTGCGAAAATGCCTACATCACCCCACATATAGCCTGGGCCACTCACGAGGCACGTCAGCGACTGATAACCATCGCCGTCAACAACCTTAAAGCATTCATTAACGGTAAACCTATTAATGTTGTAAAATGAACTTCGCTGACCCGCATTTTGTAAACATACTCCAACAGGTAATAGAGTTCTTAGGCACATTCGCCTTTGCCATCTCAGGAATCCGCCATGCTGCAGCCAACCACTTCGACTGGTTCGGCGGATATGTCTGTGGGTTCGCCGTCGCCATTGGCGGAGGAACGTTAAGAGACGTCACCTTAGAGGTAACACCCTTCTGGATGACCAGCCCCATGTACGTTCTCTGCACCGCCTTTGCACTTGTCTTCGTCATTGTCTTCGGGAAGATGCTCCGCCGGCTTAACAACGCATGGTTCGCCTTCGACACGCTCGGTCTGGCACTGTTCAACATTGCCGGAATACAGAAGACACTTGCCATGGGACATCCCTTCTGGGTAGCCATAATAATGGGTTGCATCACCGGTGCCGCCGGCGGTGTTATCCGTGATGTACTGCTAAATAATGTACCTGTAATATTCCACAAGGAGATATACGCTATGGCATGTGTCGCCGGAGGCCTTGTCTACTGGCTCTTGTTTTCCCTCAAGGCACCCATCACCCTCACCGTCATAGCATCTTTTCTTACGGTCTGTGTCATACGTTTCCTTGCCGTCAAATACCACGTCTCCCTGCCTTTGCTGCACAATGTCGGAGAAGAAGAGGATAATTAATATAGTAATAGATTAGATGTTGGAAAAAGCCCGGCACAAAAAAAATCGGATGTCATCACGACGTCCGATTTCCAAAAACAAACTACTTAAAAACTAATCTACTAAAACAAATCAAAAAAATATCGTGTATTGAGTATTACTAATCTTATTATTTACTTTGAAGCTTAATTGCTTTTACTATTCACATGCAAAAGTAAATATTATTATTAGAAACAAAAAACTTTTTCAGTAAAAAATGCGCAAAATCAATGCAAAAAATAAAAAAGAGGGACAATTCAAAAGAATGCCCCTCTTTTTTGTTATCTTGAGTTTGCAAATATATATGATATTTGCTTAATCATTTTACACTATTTTGATTGATTACATCATACCTGGCTGAGGAGCTGGCATTGCAGGCTTCTCCTCAGGCTTATCGACGATGAGGCATTCTGTTGTCAGGAACATGCCGGCGATTGATGAAGCGTTCTCAAGAGCGACGCGCTCTACCTTTGCCGGATCGATGACACCTGCTGCACGCAGATCCTCATACTTGTCGGCCCGGGCGTTATAGCCGTAGTCGCCTTCACCCTGACGGACCTTATCAACGACGACAGCACCCTCACCGCCTGCATTGTAGACAATCTGGCGAAGCGGCTCCTCTATGGCACGTCTTACAATGTTGATACCTGTCTGCTCATCAGCGTTGGCGCCCTTCAGGTCCTCCAGCTCTTTCTGTGCACGGATATATGTTGTGCCACCACCGACGACGACACCTTCCTCTGTAGCTGCACGTGTAGCGCAGAGAGCATCATCGACGCGATCCTTCTTCTCCTTCATCTCAACCTCAGAGTTAGCTCCTACATAGAGGACAGCCACTCCACCGGCGAGCTTAGCAAGGCGCTCCTTCAGCTTATCCTTGTCATAAGAGGAAGTAGTGTTAGCAATTTCGTTCTTTATCTGGTTCACGCGATCCTGGATATTCTGCTTCTCACCGCCACCGTCAACGATAGTAGTGTTATCCTTTGTGATGGTAACCTTCTTGGCAGTACCAAGCATCTCCAGTGTAGCCTTATCGAGTGTGAGACCCTTATCCTCACTGATGACAACGCCACCGGTCAGAACAGCGATATCCTCCAACATAGCCTTACGACGGTCACCGAAGCCAGGAGCCTTCACAGCGCAAATCTTCAGTCCAGCACGCAGACGGTTCACAACCAGTGTGGTCAGAGCCTCTGAGTCGACATCCTCAGCGATGACCAGCAATGGGCGTCCACTCTCTGCAGCAGGCTGCAGGATAGGCAGGAAGTCCTTGATGTTGGATATCTTCTTGTCGTAGATAAGGATGTATGGATTCTCCATCACACACTCCATCTTGTCGGTATCTGTTACAAAATAACCAGACAGATAGCCACGGTCGAACTGCATACCCTCAACGACGTCGATATGTGTGTCGCGGGTCTTGCTCTCCTCGATAGTGATAACACCATCCTTGGAAACCTTACGCATAGCGTCAGCAAGGAGTTTACCAATCTCAGGATCGTTGTTGGCAGAGACAGTGGCGACCTGCTCAATCTTGTCATAGTTGTCGCCGACCACCTCAGCATTGTTCTTGATGTAGTCCACAACCTTAGCGACAGCCTTGTCGATACCGCGCTTCAGGTCCATTGGGTTTGCACCGGCAGCCACGTTCTTAAGGCCTTCGTTGACGATAGCCTGTGTCAGGATTGTAGCTGTGGTAGTACCATCACCGGCATCATCGCCGGTCTTGCTTGCAACGCTCTTCACGAGCTGTGCGCCAGTGTTCTCGAACTTATCCTCAAGTTCCACCTCTTTAGCCACCGTAACACCATCCTTAGTAATCTGTGGTGCGCCGAACTTCTTCTCAATGACGACGTTGCGTCCCTTAGGACCGAGTGTAACCTTTACTGCGTTAGCCAGCTGATCGACTCCGTTCTTAAGGAGCTCGCGGGCATCTGTATCGAATTTAATAATCTTTGCCATTTTATTCTTAGTCTTTTATTTTTTTACTTTAATATAGCCAAAACGTCGCTCTGACGCATGATAAGATACTTCTCGCCCTCTTCCTCGAGCTCTGTGCCTGCATATTTACCATAAAGCACCTCGTCGCCCTCTTTGAGGACCATCTTATCGTCCTTTGTTCCCTCGCCTACAGCGATAACCTTTCCATGTTGAGGTTTCTCCTTGGCTGTGTCCGGGATAATGATTCCACCTACTTTTTCTTCAGCTGGTGCAGGAAGCACCAGCACTCTGTCTGCTAATGGTTGAATTTTCATAATTTATAGCTTTTAAAATTTAAATCTTAATTCTGCCCTTTGCTATACGAAAATCGTGCCAAATATTAATACTCTATTATTTTTACCATTAGTTCGACCAATTATGACACATATGGCAACCATGGACTGACAGAATTGTCACACTCTCCAGCCTCCAAAACTGACGATGTCCCATAAAAATGATTAGGACACTACAATAGTTGAGGATAACGATATAGAACAAAAAAATATGCAAATATATTTCAGATAAGAGGTTTTTAAAAAAGTTTCATGGGAAAATATAATGTTGCTTGATTTTCAAATAGTTACGAGGTAAATGGTACAAAAATATTCACATAGAAATCCAGTAATTTATTGACATTCTATGCAATTGACACGTTATCGAATTAGCAAACTTTAAAAGTTGATACTTGAATTTTAAATATTATTTTATGTCAGAGATGGCTCCTTTTTAAGAAAATGGCCCTTAATGCTTGTCATTTCAAAACAAATAGTTACCTTTGCAAAAACGAAAGGAAGATTATGGCAATAGAAATAAAGGCAATACCTACCTTGGAAGGTAAGGATGCAGAAAGATTCATAGAACGTGCTGATGAAGCAGAACGCAAGTTCAAGGGCTTTGACGGCATAGAGAATACACCCGCATTTAAGGCAATGCAGAGCATTCTGCGTAAATCAGGAATGGCAAGATAATGGGATTTCTTGACGAGCGCTGTTTGTTTCAAGAACTTACTGACGAGAAAATTGCTGCCAGTAAACCTTTTTATTGTGGGAATAACGATTTGGATGAGTTTTTCCATGAGGATGTAACAAAGTTCAGTTACAATCTCATGGGCAAGAGTTATTGCTTTGTCTTA
>ONDK01000023.1 GCA_900316565.1 uncultured Prevotella sp.
TATATGTGCACACTACGTGTCTGAACCTCTCCGAGGCTCTTAGTGGACACTATCCTTTCGAGCTATCCCCCAGGCTGCACTCGCTTCGCTCGCTTAGCCAGGGGTTATTGAGAATGTACCTCTCCGAGGCACTAAATTTATACCATCTCTTTTCCCCCAGGCTGCACTCGCTTGCAGGGTGCGGCAAGGTAGGGTTAGGGGCCGTCCGCCTTAAATTCAATATGCCCCTGTTGCTGACGACTGCATGTTGCGATTAGGTAGGGTTAGGGGGCGTCCGCCACATAAGATTATTCAAGTTTCGAGTAGCAAAAAGATACACGTAAAGAAATCTTTAAAGATCGCTCTGCTGAACCCCACCCCATTGGGTTCAGCAATCCACTTGCACTTGGAGGATGGGGATACCCCCCTACATTGGGTTCAGTAGCACCGCTTTTGTTTCCGCGTTATTGCCGTGGAGAATACCCATCTGCATGTCGGCGACGAGTTTCAGTGCAATATGATTATCGAGGACGAGCCGATGTACCTCTACGGCCTTATGCATGACGGCATGGGTCCGATGAACTATATCTGTGGCAAGAAGGGTGGGGTGAGGTATGACCTCCTGCCAAAGGAATAGCAAATAGGATATCACTTTCATTCAGCAAGGGGCGGACATAGAGTGCGCCCCTTTTATTTTCTCGCCTCAATGGAACAGATTTACAAAAAACTGTCGTAAATTTGCACTTGTTATTAAGTCTCACTAATAAACCATTGGTCATGAATATACTAAAGGAACTGAAAAACAAACGACATCCTCATGTGTTGGGAGCCCTCGATATCTTCAAGTATATCGGTCCGGGACTCCTTGTCACCGTCGGTTTCATAGACCCGGGCAACTGGGCCAGCAACTTTGCCGCGGGGTCAGAATACGGCTACGCGTTGTTATGGGTTGTAACGCTGTCGACAATCATGCTCATTGCATTGCAGCACAATGTGGCCCACTTGGGCATTGTCACCGGACTCTGTCTTAGTGAGGCCGCCGTGAAGTACACGCCACGGTGGATAGGCCGTCCTATCGTTCTGAGTGCCGTTCTTGCCAGTATCTCCACATCGCTGGCCGAGATTTTAGGAGGAGCCATCGCCCTGCAGATGCTCTTCGGCATTTCCATCCCCGTGGGCGCGCTGTTGGTGACCATTGCCGTACTCATCCTGCTCTTTACCAATTCATATAAAAAGATAGAACGGGCTGTCATTGGCTTCGTCTCCATCATCGGACTGTCGTTTATCTATGAGCTCTTCCTGGTGCATATCGACTGGGGCGAGGCGGCGCGTGCTGCCGTGGTGCCATCGGTGCCTGAAGGGTCTCTTCTTATAGTGATGAGCGTTTTAGGTGCCGTCGTCATGCCCCACAACCTCTTCCTCCATTCCGAGGTGATACAGAGCCGCGAGATAAACCTTGAAGGCGACGAGCGTATCCGGCACGCCCTCAAATATGAGTTTGCAGACACGCTCTTCTCCATGCTCGTAGGCTGGGCTATCAACTCCGCAATGATTCTCTTGGCCGCTTCCACATTCTTCACTCACGGTGAACATGTCGACGACCTGGCGCAGGCCAATGCCATGCTTGCACCACTCCTCGGAAGCAATGCCTCCAACATCTTTGCATTGGCTCTTCTCTTAGCAGGTATCTCCAGCACCATAACCAGCGGAATGGCAGCAGGTAGTATCTTCTCAGGGCTATTCGGAGAGTCGTATAACGCCAAGGACCCGCACTCGGCGGTGGGCGTGGTGCTGTCGCTGGGTGTGGCCCTGCTCATTATCTTCTTTATAGGAAATCCCTTCCAGGGACTTATCATCTCACAGATGGTGCTCAGTCTCCAACTGCCCTTCACCGTATTTCTGCAGGTGAGTCTCACTTCATCAAAGCGCGTCATGGGCAAATACGTCAACAAGCCGTGGAACACAGTTTTCCTATATAGCCTGGCCGGTATCGTTACGGTTCTGAACATATGGCTTCTCATATCTTCTTTGGCGTGAGGTGCATGAGTAGTGCTATCATATAATAAATGTGCCAAAAGAATTATGAAAGCAAAGAAAAGCGTATCCATCTTCCAACGACCGTTGTGGGTAGCCCTGTTTGCCCTTACGGCAGCCATAGCATGGGGATTTGCCTATCCTCTCATCAAGTTAGGCTATGGAGAGTTTGGAATAACACCCGCGATGACAGGCAGCAAGATGCTGTTCGCCGGTATCAGGTTCACTATCGCCGGACTGATAGTCTTAGCCATGGCCCTTTCCACCCGTAAGGATTTCCATGTCAGATATTATGCCGACTGGTGGTACATTCTCTTGTTTTGCCTTGTCAACACTACCCTTCACTATACATTCTTCTATATAGGTCTGTCACATAGTGAAGGCGCGCGGGCCGCCATCCTCAACTCGCTCAGCGTGTTCTCCGTCGTTGTCATGGCATGCGTCTTCTTCAAGAGCGACCGTATGACTCTACGGAAGGTCGTGGGCTGTGTCATCGGCTTCGCCGGTATACTGTCGCTGAACTTAGGTGGCGCTGACAGTGGACGGTTCACCTGGCTCGGCGACGGCATGATTATCCTCAATGCCCTCTGCGGAGCCACGGCATCGCTGCTTACCCGCGGCCTGGGCAAACGTCTTAACGTCTTTGTAGGCACGGGCTACAGTCTTGCCATCGGTGGCGCTATTCTTGTTGTGTGCGGCCTCCTCTCCGGCGGCACACTGCCAAGAGTCACGGTCTTAGGTCTTCTCTGGCTCTTCCTGCTCATCTGCATCAGCACTGTAGGCTTCTCGCTATACAACAAGCTGTTGACTTGCAATCCCATCGGCAAGGTGGCCATATACAACTCGCTGATACCTGTCGTGGGTGCCGTCAGTTCCTGCCTTTGCCTTCACGAAACCTTTTATTGGAAGTATGTGCTTGCAGGTGCGTTAGCCACAGCGGGTATATATATCATCAACAAGGGAAAATGACATTGCGCACATCTGATGGCGCTTGATCAACATACAAACGATTCATAGTAAACCGTCTATGACGAAAAGCTCGTTGCGAAACGTTCGTTATGCAGAGATAATGAAATCCAGGGAGATTGCAAAGCTTTGGAGCCGTTATTTTCTAAAGGGCAACGCTACAACGTCGTGACATCGACCACATCGACGGAAACGTCTGACGGTAGGAGAGGCAGGAGCTTGGGAACGAAATTATTGCGTGCCACGAAGAAGACATCCTTGCCATCGGCGATAGCTGTCATCAACAGCCTGCGGAAGCCCTTGCCCGCCACTTCGATGCGTCCTATCTCGTCAATCCAAATCTCTTTAGCCTCGGGATGCTCTTTATAGTATTGCAGAGCACGGTCGAAGGCAGCGACATGCACGAAATAGCTGCAGCTATGCATCAGTCCTTCGGTGAGGTCTCTGACCGCCAGCGTCTCCTTAGACGCCGTCTCCATGTCCACCTCCGGGTCTTTCACAAAGAAAGGCAGCGTCTCATTCTTAGGATATAGGACAAGGTCGTAGGCGCAGACCTTGCCGTCGGCACCCCACTTCTTCAAAGAGAAGAAGCAGAGACCGTCGCCATGACTGCGGTATTCGTGAATGAAACGTGTCGACTTACCGGCTCCACGCGGTCCGGTGAAAATAGTAATCTTCATATCTTATAAATCAAAGGAAACACTTGCATACCATGTGCGGCCCCTCATAGGGAAGCCCTCAGAATATTCATAGACACGGTCAGCAACATTGAGCACGCCAACCTTGATGTCAGTTTTCCAAACCTTACGGGCAAGGCTGGCATCAATAGTGGCGAAGCCTGCCGTTGAGGAACTGCCGTCGGAAGACGAATAAGCCTTGCTCTGTGCTATCATCCGTCCTTGCAGACGTAGCTGCCAGAAAGGGCGAAGCTCAAGGAAGGCCGTGAACTTACTCTTCGGACTATAGAGAAACTTCAAGTCCTTGTTGTCCATATTACGCTGGTGAGTCAGACTGTAGTTGGCCTGTGCCGTCAGCCACGAAAGCTCATAGCCTGCACCGAGCTCAAAGCCACGGTACTGTGCCTTTCCGCGGTTCTGTAACTGATAGATCTTCGGGTCGCTGTCGTCGACACCCGTAACCTCCTGTATGATGTCGTCAATAAAGTTGTAGAACACACTGCCATGCCAACTGAGCTGCTGCCAACGACCTTCGTAAGTAGCGTCGAGATTAAAAGCCTTTTCCGTGCTGAGGTCGGGATTAGGAATTGCCTTGCCGAGCTTATAGGAATAGCGGTCCTTCATACGGGCGAAGAGCGAAGAACGGCTCATCGTGAAGCGGAAGTGCTGCGTAGCAGAGGGATGGTAGTCAAAGGCGGTGAGAGCGTTGAGGTTACCGTCGTGGGTGTTGGGCATTTCGGTGATGCCACGCTTTTTGTTGTATTCCTCTATCTTATAACCCTGACGGGCGAACCATCCTAATGATGCCGTGACGGATATCTGAGAATTTATTCGTGCTTCATCCTCCACGACGAAGGAATAGATACCCTCCGTGATATGTGCTGTCGGTTCACCAACGTTATGAGAGCGGTGGACGTCATACTTATAGTTTCCGCCGAACTTCACACTGTTATTATCCGACTCTGCCCAGATAAGGTTGACGTTCGCCCCCAAGGCATAGTCGTCGTAGATGCTTGTCCATCCCTGTTTGCCTTTCTGTGTGGAGTAGGTGAAGTCATCGTAGGAGTCGAGTGTATTCTTGAAGCTGTCGTACCACATCCTGCTCTTCAGTGTGAGCGTGGGAGCCAGTCGGGTGATGGAATGGAAGTAGACCTCGTCCTTGTTCCATTCAGGATAGATGCGGAACTGTGCTTTGCCATTCGTTCCCAAGTAAGGAGGTACGTGTTTCTCTGCACGCACGAGGGTGTAGCCCATGACATACTCATCGGTGGCATTGGGCACATAACCCACCTTTGCATTGAGATTAAAGTCGCGCGACCGTGAGTTGAGACGTTTATGACCATCAAGATAAGGAGAGTCGGTAGGATAGCTGTGTGGCAGTCGGAAGTTGCGGACATTGGCATAGCCTAGGTCGACTTGCGCAAACCACTTTCCCCAACGGCTTCCTACGTTAAGATTGCTGTGCCAGAGCGTGTTCAAGTCGAAGTGTAGCTCCAGTGGCTTCTGTGGCTGGCGTGATACGAGGTTGATAGACGGCCCCAAGGTGTTGCCGCCCAAGAGCAGTGAACTGGCCGACTTGCTTACATCTATTTTGCTCAGCATACCTGCTGGAAGGCGGTAGAGGTCCACGGTGCCATCGTAGGGTGCTGTCATCGGCACTCCGTCAATGTAGATTGGCACGTCGGCACTGCTGATACCGCGAAGCATGACCCCTGCCTCGCTTCGTCCGCCTGTATCCTGAACGATAAGGCCCGGCACCCAGTTGAGCGCATCCGAGACGCGTTGCATGTCAGCCGACTTCATAAAGTCAGAGTTTATCTGGTCTGTCTTGAATGTCTTTTGGTGCTCAAACACTGTTACCTCACCCAAATGGAACACTTGGGTTGTATCTGTGATTGGCTCTTCCATCAAGGGCAGTGCCGCCACAGCTGCTGTTAATAATAGCATCGTTTGTTTCTTATATATTTATAATGTATATAATTCGCATAAAAGGGCATCATTAGGAAAGCGTTATTGTGAACGACGAGTTGTAACTCGTCGAACAAAACGCTGGTTATGGTTTTCGCATAACGCTCCGTATATAGTCGAGGAGGTATCTCACTGGAATGGCTGTCATATGCATCAGTTTGGTGAAGGGGAAGATGATGACCAGGAGGAAGCCGAGCAGGATATGAACCTTATGCGGCAGCGAGGCATGGATGATATAGTCCGAGGCTCCGGGCAGGAAGGTAAACAGTCCCTGCGCCCAGCGGTCAAGGTTCATGTAATGGTCGAGATCGCTGTTGATGGTCTCAATGGTTCCCATCAGTCCGGTGACAATCTGCAGAAAGATAAGCACCACGAAGAGATAGTCGCCGAAATGACTGTTAGCCACGACACTGCTGTTAGTGAACCGCCGCACTGTCAGCATACAGATACCCACAAGGGTGATAAGTCCCGCTCCACTGCCCATAATGATGGCCAGCTGCCTCTTCTGTTCGTTGGTGATCAGCCAGTCGTAGGACCATTCCGGTGCTAGTAGTCCGAAGATATGGCCGAAGAACACCATGATGATGCCTACATGGAAGAGGTTGCTGCCCCACTTGAGTAGTTTATCATTGCTCAGAAACTGTGTGGAATAGGCCTGCACGGTATTGCCTTGCACCGCAATACGGTAGGTGACGCCGCAGACGAAGAGCGCTCCAGCGATGTAAGGAAGGTATTGGAATAGGAATGTGTGCATAACGTAGGGTATTTAAATTTCTTTCAAGATACAGATGAGCGGCTCGTAGGGATGCTGCTCCTTTGTAAACCGTTCATCCATTTTCGAGAGCACGTCATGGATATCATCGATGGCGGCATGGGCTTCCGCCTCATTGACCATATTGGCGACATACTGCAAATACATCGGAAGGTAGTCGGGCAGCTCGTCTTCTGCTGGCATGAGTCCGGCACGCAGATATTCCTCTTTCAAGTCTACCATAGCCTGCCCGCGGTCGCGGCTTGTGCCGTAGACCATATCAAAGAGATAGAGGTTAGTCTTCGTAGAGGAGTCGAAGAGGTCGCTGTAAGCTGCCTGCCAGCTACGTACGTCGGTGAACATCGCTACATAGTCGAGGAACGACCGCACGCTGCCAAGAGCCTTCTCGCTGAGCACGCCTTCGGCCGTAAATGCCGGCAACACCTCTTCCCGACAGTCCCACAGTTCTGCCGTGGGATAGTCGAGCAAGAGGGAAAGGATGTTGTAAGTCTGTATCATCGTTTCTTTCTTTTGTTTACATGCCACCAAAGATGTTATGGCGCTTGCAGCCTTCTACGACGTTTTGCTCTTCATCATCAAAACCAAGGCCGGTACGTTCGTCGAAATGATGACTTCCCTGCTGCTTCGGGGCAGAAGGGATGACGAAGCGGTCCTCGTAATTGGCAATAGCGAGCAGGCGGTACATATCCTCGTATTGGTCGGCTGAGAGTCCCAGCGCCTCCGGTACGGCAGGCCGCTCCACACCGTCGACAGTCTTTCGCCTCATGAACTCACGCAGGGCTACGAGCTTGGCCAGTGCCTCACGTATGGGCTGCGGGTCTCCTGCAGAAAGCAGATTTGCAAAATACTGTGCGGGTATACGCATCTCGTCGACCTTGGCAAAGTAATCCATGTTGCCGGCATCACCCGCTGTGGCTGCATTACGTTTCTTCGGCGCGAGCTCATCTGTCTTCGGGCTCATGGCAGGCACATACCAAACCATCGGCAACGTGCGATACTCCGGATGTAAGGGAAAGGCGATGGCCCATTCTTTCATCAGTTTGTACGTAGGACTCTTCTGCGCTGCCACGATATAGTTGTGGCTGATACCCTGACGTTCAGCCTCAGCTATTACTGTCGGATTATTGGGGTCGAGAATCATCTCGCGCTGACGGTTTACCAGCTCACGTTCATCAGCAGCAGCGTAGTCGTCAATCTTCTCCGCATCATAGAGAATGACGCCGAGGTAGCGCATACGTCCCACACAGGTCTCACTGCACACCGTCGGCTGTCCGTCCTCAATGCGCGGATAGCAGAACACGCATTTCTCGCTCTTCATCCGCTGATGGTTGAAATAGATTTTCTTATACGGGCACGCCGATACGCACTGCCGCCAACCACGACAACGGTCCTGGTTGATGAGCACAACACCGTCCTTGCGCTTGTAGATGGCGCCGGACGGACAGCTTGGTATGCAGGCCGGATGCAGACAGTGCTCGCACAGACGGGGCACGTAGAACATGAACGTGCGCTCAAATTCCTCGAAGCCCAGCGTGTCAATACCGCTGAGGTTAGGATCGCTCTTACGCTCATCGAACGTTCCGGCGAGATCATCTTCCCAGTTAGGACCGTTCTTCACCTTATCCATCTGCTTTCCGGTTATCATGGAGAAGGGACGTGCCGACGGTGGTGTCTTCAGCCGGCGCTTACCCTTCAGCGATGAGAAGTCGAAGGTAAACGGCTCGTAGTAGTCGCTGACCTGAGGCAGATAAGGGTTGGAGAAAAGCTGCGACATCACCTTCGGACGGTTTCCGAGACGCAGTTCTGTCTTGCCGTTCTTGGTGCGCACCCAGCCGCCACGGTATTTCTCCTGGTTCTCCCACGTCTTGGGATAGCCGGGTCCAGGTTTCGTCTCCACATTATTCCACCACGCATATTCCATACCCTTACGCGATGTCCACACGTTCTTGCATGTCACCGAGCAAGTATGGCATCCTATGCACTTGTCCAGATTGAGGACCATTGCTATTTGTGTCTTGATCTTCATCTTATTCCCAATTTACGTTGTCCACCTTTCTCAACAGCACATACTCATCGCGGTTGGCGCCTATAGTACCGTAATAGTTCAGACTATAGGCCAGCTGCGCATAGCCTCCAATCATGTGCGTAGGCTTTGGGCAGAGACGCGAGATGGAGTTGTGTATACCACCACGGTTGCCGGTAAGCGGACTAAGCGGCACGTTGACGGTGCGGCCCTGGTTATGATACATATAAAGAGCGCCCTCGGGGATACGCTGGCTTACGCACGCACGCGCCATCGCCGAGCCGTTGTCGTTGATAACCTCCACCCAGTCGTTGTCGCGGATGCAGAGCTTTGCCGCGTCGGTCTCACTCATCCAGATGACAGGACCACCGCGTCCGAGTGTGAGCATCAGCAAGTTGTCGTTCCACGACGAGTGGATGGTCCACTTGTTGTGGGGCGTGAGCAGGTTCAGTGCCAGCGTGTTGTCGCTGAGATGTAGGCGTTCCTTGAGGTTGTTGATTTCTTTCTTTGCCAATGGCGGCTTATAGCTCACCAGCGTCTCACCGAAGGCCTGCATCCACGGATGATCCTGATAGAAACTCTGCCGACCGGTCACCGTACGCCACGGGATGAGATAATGTATATTAGTGTAGTTGGCCGTGTACTCCGTCGTCTTGTTGTTGATACCCGACCAGATAGGTGTGGGCAGCGACAGGCGCGGCTGAATGACGAGGTCCTTATAGGTATACTTCGTTTTGCCGAAGTCCGCCGTGAGTGGTTCCGCCAAGGACAGTCCGACACTCTTCTCCAACGCTTTCCATGAGCGGTAGCCGGCATCGCCGTTGCTCGTTGGGTCGAGGGTGAGCACAGCGTCGCATGCTTGTGTGGCCTCACGGATGAGCGGCATACCCTTGCTGATGCCTTCCTCGCGCTCCACGCCATTCATTTCCTTCAGCTCATTGTACTCCTTTAATGCTGACCAACCGATACCCTTACCGCCGATACCCTTGTCGCGAACGTTAGGGCCCACGGTGGTGAACTGTCGGTATATATCGGGATAATCGCGAGTGACCACTACGAGATTACCCATGTTGCGGCCCGGTTCCGGCATCTCACCGGTCGCTTTCCAGTCGCTCACGGTGAGCGGCTCGCTGATCTCTCCGGCACTGTCGTGGGCCAGTGGCGCGTAGACCACGTCTTTCTCGTGTCCGAGATGTCCCTTGCTCATCTTGGAGAAGACCTTTGACAGCTCGCGGAAGATATCCCAATCGGTGCGGCTCTCCCATACTGGGTCCACGGCTTTACTGAACGGATGTAGGAAGGGATGCATATCGGTAGAAGAGATGTCCTCCTTCTCATACCATGTGGCGGCGGGCAGTACGATATCGGCGAAGATACTCGACTGTGTCATGCGGTAATCGATGTTCACCACGAGGTCGAGTTTGCCTACGCTGTCCTCGGAATGCCATTTCTCATATTTTGGTAATGGTTGTCCGCACTGTTCCAAGTTTTGTCCGAGCACATTGTTCTGTGCGCCGAGGAGATGCTTCATGAAATATTCCATGCCCTTCGCCGAACAGCCAATGAGATTGGCGCGCCATATAAAGAGCACCTTCGGACTGTTCTCCCTGGCATCGAGGTCTTCAGCGGCCAGCGACAGCTTACCTTCGTGGAGCTGCTGACAGACATAGTCCTTCTCGCTTACACCAGTCTTGGCAGCCTCACGGCACAGGTCCAGGGAGTTGCGGTTGAACTCCGGCGATGACGGCAGCCATCCCATACGTTGGCTCTTGATGTTGCAGTCGAGGAGCGTAAGTCCCTTCCACTTGTCTTTATGTGCCAATGGTGAGAGCTGCTCGTCGACCGTCACCTTCTCATAGCGCCATTGATCGGCGTGCTCATAGATATAGCTCACTGTATTCATATGGCGGGGCGGCCGCTTCCAGTCCAAAGCGAAGGCCATTTGTGCCCAGCCTGCCTGCGGGCGCACCTTCTCCTGGCCGACATAGTGGCTCCAGCCTCCACCATTGACACCGAGAGTGCCACAGAGCATCAGCATATTGATGGCAGCGCGATAGGTCATGTCGGTGTTGTACCATTGATTGACACCAGCACCGATGATGATCATGCTCTTGCCGCGTGTCTTCTCGGCAGTAGAGGCAAAGGCGCGGGCCGTTTGGATAACCTTTTCGGCTTTCACGCCAGTGATCTGCTCCTGCCACTTCGGTGTGTAGGGCAGGTCATCGTCGTAACTTGTGGCGCAGTTGGGGTCGCCTAGTCCGCGGTCTATGCCATAATGCGCCATGAGCAGGTCGAAGACGTTGGTGCAATATACTGTTCCGTTCTTGGTCTCCACCTTGATAACCGGTACCTTATGCTCGATAACATCAGAATGGCGTGTGGCGGCGAAATGTGGATTCTGATAGTCGGCACCACCGAAATACGGGTCAAGCAGTGTCACCACGTCATCGCGGTGCTCCATGAGCGAGAGCCGCGGCGTGAAGGGCTTACCCGTGCGGACGTCCTCGCATTTGAGATTCCACCGGCCTTCATTGTTCCATCGGCTTCCGATGCTGCCGTTAGGTGTCACAAGTTCACCCGACGTATCATCAATGGTGATAGGATACCATTCGGCTTTGTTCTTCACGCCAAAGTCATCCTTGAGGTCAGCTGCACGCAGGAGCATGCCGGCGGCATAGTGTCCGTCGCCCTTATCCTCCAGTTTGATGAGGAATGGCAGGTCGGTAAACTTTCGTACATATTCGTTGAAATAGGGCACTGTGCGGTCCTTGTAGAATTCCTTGAGGATGACATGCCCCATCGCCATGCCCAGTGCCGAGTCGGTACCTTGCTTCGGCGCCATCCATACGTCGGCGAACTTCGACGCGTCACTGTAGTCTGGTGAGACGACAGCGACCTGCGTGCCCTTGTAGCGCACCTGGGTATAGAATGGTGAGTCAGGCGTGCGTGTTGTCGGCACATTGCTGCCCCACAGCAAAAGGAAAGAAGAGTTATACCAGTCGGCACTTTCCGGCACGTCGGTCTGCTCGCCCCAGGTCTGCGGCGACGACGGTGGCAGATCGCAATAGAAATCATAGAAGCTCAGGCAAGCACCTCCAAGCAAACTCAGATAGCGTGTGCCCGCTGCATAGCTCAGCATGGAGAAGGCCGGTATTGGCGTGAAGCCTACCAGACGGTCTGGGCCGAACTTCTTGATGGTATAGATATTGCTGGCAGCCATAATCTCCAGGGCTTTCTGCCAGTCGAGGCGTACGAAGCCACCCAGACCGCGTACGCGTTTATAGCTGTTGCGCTTCTTCTCATCTTCCATTATCGATGCCCAGGCCTCTACGGGGTCATGGTGCTCGGCTAAGGCGGTGTCCCAAAGGTCGAGTAGCTCTTTACGTATCATCGGATGCTTCACGCGTCCAGAGTTGTAGAGATACCAGCTGTAGCTCGCGCCACGCGGACAGCCACGTGGCTCATGGTTTGGCAGACCTGGGCGTGTCGAAGGATAGTCGGTCTGCTGCATCTCCCACGTGACGATACCTTTCTTTACAAAGATGCGCCAAGAGCAGGAACCAGTGCAGTTCACGCCGTGTGTAGAACGCACTTCTTTATCATGGGCCCAGCGTGTACGATAGAAATGCTCCCACTCTTCGTTAGTCACGTCCTTGCGGTTGATGAAGTATTTCAGATTGCAGAATATATTGTTCATATCGTTGGATTCAAGTGGGTTCAATGTTTCTTACGCATCATTCCAAAGTAGTTGACAACCATCACCAGCAGGGCGAAGAAGGTGAAGAGCAGAAAGCCCCAGCCATAGCCATACTCTGGCGAAATGTCGACAAGTCGTCCCATCAACGGCGGAAAGACGAAGCCACCGAAGGCACCGAGTCCTCCCACCCATCCGTTGGCACCGCCGACGCCCTCACTGACGTAGACGGGGACGAGCTTCATCGTGGCTCCATTATTGAAGCCGAAGGCTACAGAGATCAGCAGACTCACAACGAAAAGGCCGCCCCACCCCATCGGAATGTTCATCAGCACACCTGCAACAGCCAGCAAGGCGAGAGCCGCCATGGAGACTTTCTCACCTCCGATACGGTCAGACAGCTTACCACCGGGCACACGCAGCAAGGCGGCGAGGATGGAGAACACCGCCGTGAGGGCTCCGGCGAGCATCGGGTCCAGACCCATGCCTTTCTTCCAGAAGGTGGGGAACCAGGCGGTCAGCGCCATGAAACCACCGAAGGTTGTGAAGTAGCAGAGTACGAGCATCCATGTCTGCGGTATGCGGGCGGATATCTTCAGACTCGTTACGGCACTGCCTTTAGGAAATAGCTCCTGACCGCAGGCCAATGCGTTGTCTCTTGCAACCTCCGTGCTCTTTCCGGCTTTGAGGAACTGGAAGTATGGTGGATTGGCACCAAGCCATATATATAATATGAGTCCGAGGAGCATCACCCCCGTCAGAATATAGTAGGCGGCTGTGAAACCAAAGTGGCTAAGCAGAAGCGGAAGGACAAAAGCCAGAATGCCGGCAGAGGTGGTACCCAGTCCGCCGTAGATACCTGAAGCATAGCCCTGACGGCTCTTTTCAAACCAGTAGTTGGACTGTGAGGCTCCCACCGAGAACGTGGCGATGCCACAACCAGCCAGACAACCGAGCAGCAACACTACCGGATAAAGTCCTTTCATGCTTCCAGGTGTCTCCACGGGATATAGTGTGAACAGCAGACTCAGCGCTCCCAAGCCTATGACGGCGGCAGTGAGCAGAAAGAGGAAGCCGCGGCGTCCACCGTTGCTGTCGACCATTGCTCCAAAGGGTATGCGCAGCAGGGAACCGGTGAGCGACGGCACCGACACGAGCAGTCCGAGTTCTGTGGCGCCCAAGCCCATGGCTGCACCTAGAGTGGTACTCGTAGGACCGAAGAGTGAGATGGCCATTACGCCAAAGAAGAAGCCAATAGTGGCTCCCCAAAGAGCTGATGTGGGTGTTCCTTTTAGTTTTAATTGCGATTGTACCATAATTTCTGAATTAGGTTTTTATGCCGATCGTTAAAGAGTGGCAGACTCTTTCCAGTCCTCCGGGCGGTTGATGTTACTGAGCAATCGGTCGGAAGGGACTATTATATAATATGTGTTCAAAGCTCCAAGCAGTCCTTTCATGCTCCGGCGCCCTGAGTTCATGCGACTGCGCAGGACTGATAAAGCGTCCTTCTCGATAAGCAGAGGAAAGGGGGAGACACTTCCGTCGCTGCGTCGCCAGGCGATAGCCTGCGGGAGATTTCCATTCTCAAAGCTGCCATGGGATAGTTTGATGTGGTCAATCATTGTCCGGAGCATATCACTGTCCACACATGGCATGTCGCAGGTGAGGATGAGCAGCCATGGTGTGGAGCAACGGTCAAGCAGTGCTTCCAGTCCTCCTAGCGGACCGCAATCACTATGCTGGTCCTCTACGATATCCAGCCCAAGGAAGGCATAGGTCCCGGCATTGGCATGGCTGGCACTGACTACAACCTCTTTGACAAGTGGACGGAGCAGGTCGGCCGCCTTACTGATTAGAGTCTCGCCATCGGGAGCAAACAGTGCCTTGTTACTGCCAAAGCGACTGCTGTGCCCTCCTGCGAGGACAGCACCAGTCAGTATTGTTGACAACGGAGGTGATAAGGTGAGCATAGACGGGATCTTAACCTACAATAAGGGTCAACGCTATAGCCACTGCAAAAGCAGGTACTGCAAGACGAGACTCCCAAAGGGATAGTGCCGGACGCACCTCCCTGCGAGAACTGAACGAGAAGAACTGACTGATAACAGCTACCAGAGCTCCTTCTAAGAGGATGTACATAGCTGGATGTAGCACGCCGCCCTCAACGCCGGGAAGAAGGAAGTCGGCCAACTTAATCACGGACGCCACGACGGCGGTGAGCATGACAGCAGAACTCTTGCCGGAACGGGCCGAAGCTGAGAGCATGCAGAAGATGCCGAACGCAAAGAGGATATTCGATGTACCGTGATGGAGACTGGTGGCATGGAGCACCCATCCTAGTGTGGCTTCGATGATGCCCCAGATGCTGCCCCAAAAAAGAATCGTCAGAAAGGATTGAATTTTCGATTTCATGTGCTATTGGTTTTAATTGGCATCAAAGTTAGGTATTTTTTTCGATAAGGTATTCTTCTTATCGTAATTTTTTTTCTGTTGATGAATATCTTTTGTAGATAATGGTAACAATTGTTACCAAAAAATCTTAATGTTACTTAAATATTGGGGCGATAGAGTCATTACCCCGTTTCCGCAATGTCTTAATTGCTGTTGCGCAATGCAGTGGAAAATGTCATGAAAGCACAGTCAGCACTACGCAAACATTTCCAAAAGGAAGCCGCAACATGCAAAATGCGAAAACGGATAAAACAATAGAAAGTTATCAAAAATCATTACATCAAAATAAGTGTAGTACAGTTGCGTTGTAAGTGTACGGAAAATAGAACGTAAAAGGGCCACATTTACAAAAAAGTATACGGAAAATAGAATGCAAAAGGACTACATTTACAATCAGTTGAATACCAGCGGTTTACAAAGTTAATTCAAATAGGGCTAAATTTGAATTTTATTTACATATTCTTTTCTACATAAGAGAAACACTCAAGGCCGTACAATGCACCTTATAAAAACAAAGTGCAATAGTTATTTGCCAACCCTGTAACTATGCTATAACTAAAAGCAAAAAGAAATTACTGACCCGTATTTCCCACCCTATATTTCCTTTTCTCAGTAAGATTAGCTATCTTTGCACGATGTAAGAGCCAAAAGTATTAAAGGGCATCAGCCTGTGGCACACAGAGAATAAAACAATAGCTATGGTATCATCCAAAAAGGAAAGTCATCAGAAAGTGGTTGTCATAATCAGATATGTACTTGCCATCACGATAATATCGCTGATGGGCGTAGCCTCCATGATGCTGGACGATAAGGCAGTCATCTATCCTCCTGCCGCGGCAATGCTATTGGGACTGATTATCAAAGAGCGACAGCCCTGGCATGTCTCGCCATGGAACATTCCGGTATTGCTGACCTTGTCGGCCCTCGTCGGCATTATTCTCGCAGCAAGGCTGGAAGCGTATCCGGTTACAGCACTATCATTAGGTTTCCTTTTTACCGGAGCACTACTGCTGATAACCGAAGCCACGCTCTTCCCGACCCTTGCCACCTGCCTGTTGCCCATAATGCTTCACAACACCTCATGGACATACCCGGCAAGCGTGCTGATGCTGTCAACACTGACAATACTTATTTCTACGCTGATAACAAGAGAAGGATGGAGGCAGACAGACATACCATCATTCCATATCACCAGAAGAATTTCCATGGGTAAGGTACGCCACTGGCTGCTTATGTGGATAAGCATGTTGCCGTTGTTAATCGCAGCCCAACAACTTCACAAGAACGCGCTCATAGCTCCTCCATTGATTGTCGTGCTAGTCTCACTCTGTCAGCCCGACGACCGCAAGCATCGTCATCCTCGCCGCGTGCTTGCCACCATCTTTCTCTCATCATGTAGTGGTGCCTTTTGCCGAATGGCATTACTCGACGGGCTCTCTATGCCGTTATACATTGTTATGCCGTTTGCAATGGCTCTCTCACTCATGGTCATGAACCATATGCGGCTTATAATGCCGCCGATAGCAGCTCTCAGTCTTCTGCCCTTTGCCCTTTCCGGCAACGTATTGCTCTTTCCGCTCTTAGTCTCGGCAGGAGCTGCCTATCTACTTCTATGCACGAGAACAGAGGTAAGGAAATTTGTCATACACCGAATGGCACTGGTATGGCAGACAGAGCCGTGGAAGTAACAACTTCTTTAAAAAACGAGAGGAGAATTGCCGCCAACTGAAGAATTCCAACGCATAAACAAAGACAATAGCAAAGATTGTATCTATAATTGCCAATAAAAAGCATATCCTTTTGGATATTATTTAATAACTTTGCGGAGTTGTATTTAAAACCTATACATATATAATATTGGAACCTATGAAAAAGATAGCACTTGCTTTTATGGCTCTTCTTACACTGTCGCAGGCCGTTGTGGCTAAGAATGTTACGGTGCAGACAAAAGGTATGTCGCTCGTCATTGACGTGGAGAACGGCAAACATCCTACTTTTGTGTATTTCGGCCACAAGATTAGTGATGCCGACATATCGAACCTCTCCACTCCGGGTAACTACAGCCATCAGGAGATATACCTCCCTTACGGACCAGCTCCACAGGCTGAGCCTGCCTTTGCCGCACGTCATTACGACGGGAACATGAGTACAGAACTCAACGCTGTGGGCTACGACCAACGGCAGGACGGAACATCGACCGTGACGACCATACACCTCAAAGACCCACAGTATGGGCTGACTGTCGATGTCAACTACCGGGCCTACAAAGACGTGGACATGATAGAGACCTGGACCGACATAAAGAATGGCGAGAAGGGTACGGTGACACTCACTGACTTCTATTCCGGCTGTCTTCCTATACGTCGCGGAAACGTATGGCTCAGCTCTCTCTACGGCTCATGGGCCAACGAGGGACGTGTCGACGAGGAGCCTCTCACCGCCGGCGACAAGGTGATACGCAACAGCGACGGCACAAGAAACTCACACACCTCACACGCCGAGGTGATGTTCTCCCTGGATGGCAAGGCTAAGGAGAACAGCGGTGACGTTATCGGAGCCGCTCTCTGCTATGGCGGAAACTACAAGTTGAAAATCATCACCGACGACTCGGAGTATCACCGCTTTATCGCCGGTATAGACCCGGAGAACAGTTTCTACCAGCTGAAGAAAGGCGAGACATTCACTACGCCGGTACTGGCACTGACTTTCTCCAAGGAGGGCTTGTCGGGTGCATCGCGCAACTTCCACAAATGGGGTCGTGAGTACCGTCTCGCACATGGCAATGAGCTTCGCAGGATACTCCTCAACTCGTGGGAGGGCGTCTACTTCAATATCAACGAGGAGAACATGGACCAGATGATGGGCGACATTGCCGCCATGGGTGGTGAGCTCTTCGTTATGGACGACGGCTGGTTTGGCAATAAATACGAACGCAACACCGACAATGCCGCCCTTGGCGACTGGGTCGTCGACAAGAAGAAGCTGCCCCACGGACTTGGCAATCTTGTGGAGGATGCCAAGAAGCACAACATCAAATTCGGCATCTGGATAGAGCCGGAGGCGACGAATACGACCAGTGAGCTCTATGAGAAACATCCGGAGTGGGTGATAAAAGCTCCGAAGCGCGCCATCAGCACCGGCCGTGGTGGCACTCAGCTGGTCCTCGATATGAGTAATCCGAAAGTACAGGACTATACTTTTAAGATTGTCGACGACCTGTTGTCGAAATACCCTGACATCGCTTATATAAAGTGGGATGCCAACATGCCGATACAGAGTCCGGGAAGCCAGTACCTGCCCATGGACGAGCAGAGTCATCTCTATATCGATTATCACCGGGGACTGGAGAGTACGCTGAAACGCATCCGCGCGAAGTATCCCGACGTAACGATACAGCTCTGCGCCAGCGGTGGCGGCCGTGCCAACTGGGGACTGCTCCCTTACTTTGATGAGTTCTGGGTTTCCGACAACACCGATGCCCTGCAGAGGGTTTACATGCAGTGGGGAACATCATATTTCTTCCCGGCAATGGCCATGGGATGTCATATCTCTGCAACACCTAACCACACTGTCTTCCGCACCACATCACTGAAATACCGTATCGACGTGGCCATGTCGGGACGTCTCGGAATGGAGATACAGCCGAAAAACATGACCGATGAGGAGAAGGCACTGTGCAAGAAAGCTATTGCGGAGTATAAGGAGATACGTCCTGTGGTACAGCTCGGAAACATTTACCGTCTGATGTCACCCTACGACCATCTCGGAGCGGCATCGATGATGTATGTCTCTGACCAGAAGGACAAGGCGGTGTGGTACTGGTGGAAGACTGAGAACTTCTACAACGTGCACATCCCGCGCGTGAAAATGGCCGGTCTGGATCCGAACCGCAGCTACCGCGTCAGAGAGCTCGACCGCATCGACTTGAAGCCGCTCGACTGTGAGGGCAAGGTCTACACCGGTCAGTATCTTATGGACAACGGCCTCGATGTACCTTATACCAACGAAGTGGAATGGGGAAAGAAAACCGATTGGTCATCACGCGTTCTCTACCTTGAGGCTCTGTAACCGACAGTAATCATAAAGTACAGAATAACGACAAACGCATCGCCGAACCATTGGGATTTACCCGGTTTTGGCGATGCGTTTTTTTATTTTAGACCTTACAGATTCAACGGTACGGAAAGCCAAATTATTTAGCCAGGTTATTCTGTCAAATAAACCTAAAAAAACGTTCAATAACTCATAAATTACAGTTTTCTAATCTTGGACATACTATTGCGCGACATAGTCGATTATCACTGTTTCCGACGCCGACAACGCCTCGCTTAAACGGCTGCAACTCATAACATTCCTAAAAAAATATCCTCTATATTAGGTAATTTGGCAAATAATGAGTAACTTTGCGCTCTCAATTAGGCTTGAAGAGAAAAATAAGTTCTTCTTACTTAATGTATTAGCAAACAGTCGAAACTATAAAATACAAAATATATAACAAAAGAAAATGCAGATTTCATTCGAAAACCCTGACAAGGTCAATGGCCTGCTGACCATGACCGTCGAAGAGAACGACTTCAAGGACGATGTCGAGAAGACACTCAAAAACTATCGCAAGCGCGCAAATGTACCAGGCTTCCGTCCCGGACAGGTTCCTATGGGCCTTATTAAGCGCCAGTTCGGCACATCAGTAAAGGTTGACGCCATTAACAAACTCATCGGCGAGCAGCTTCAGAAATACATCAACGACAACAAAATCCAGATGCTCGGACAGCCTCTTCCTCACGAGGGACAGGAGCCTGTAGACCTGGAGAAGGACGCTCCTTACACTTTCCAGTTCGACATCGCCGTCGCACCGGAGTTTGAGGCTAAGCTTTCAGGCCGTGACAAGGTGGCTTACTACGACATCAAGGTCGACGACAAGCTCATTGACCAGCAGGTGGAGATGTTCGCCAACCGTGCAGGACACTATACAACTGCTGACTCTTACGACCCGGAGAAGCGCGACGTACTGAAGGGCGACCTCCGCGAGCTCGACGAGAACGGCAACACTCTCGAGGGCGGCATCACAGAGAGCGACGAGTCGCTCATGCCGGCTTACTTCGACGACGAGGAGCAGAAGGAGAAGTTCAAGGACGCTAAGCCCGGCGACATCATCACCTTCAACCCGACAGCAGCATACAAGGGCGGTGAGACACAGGTTGCATCACTGCTGAAAATCGACCGCGAGAAGGTCGGCGAGCACAAAGGCGACTTCAGCTTCCAGGTTACTGAGGTGTCACGCTGGGAGAAGGCAGAGGTCAACGAGGAGCTCTGGCAGGGCATCTACGGCAAGGACAGCGGCATCAAGGACGAGAAGGGCTTCCGCGAGGCTATCGCCAAAGGTCTGGCCGAGCAGCTTCAGGGCGACTCCGACTTCAAGTTCCTGCAGGATGTACGTGCACACGTCCTCAAGAAGATTGGCAAGCTCCAGTATCCGGACGAGATGCTCAAGCGCATTCTCCTCGCCAACAACGAGAAGAACCTCAAGACCGAGGAGGACAAGCAGAAGTTCATCGATGAGAACTACAAGGGTAGCCTTGACATGCTGACATGGGACCTGGCAAAGAACCAGCTCGCCGTAGCAGCAGAGATAAAGGTCGACGACAAGGACGTGGAGGCTGCTGCCGAGGAGATGGCTCGCATGCAGTTCGCACAGTATGGTATGAGCAACGTTCCTGAGGAGTATGTTAAGAACTACGCCAAGGAACTGCTGAAGAAAGAGGAAACCGTACGACAGATGGCTGACCGCGCACTCGACCAGAAGCTCATCGAGAAGCTCAAGAACGTCGTGAAACTCGACCATAAGGAGATTAGTCTCGACGACTTCAACAAGATGATGCAAGAGGAAAATAAATAATTTTTTGAAAAAACATCGATAATTATTAGAGGTTATCGAGTTTTTTTCTTATCTTTGTGATGAGTTATGCAATAATGCCTTATAATATTGGCATGATATTTGCATATAAGACACGAAATAAGAGGGAAACGCGATAACCTCTTTTTATGTCTAACAAATTAAGAAAGGAACGATAAATGAACGATTTCAGGAAGTTTGCTACTCAGAAACTGGGCATGAACGGCCTCGTCTTTGATGAGACAGTGAAAGCCCAGCAGCAGTATATGAACCCATACATCCTTGAGGAACGTCAGCTGAACGTAACACAGATGGACGTCTACTCGCGTCTTATGATGGACCGCATCATCTTCCTCGGCTCGGAGATTGACGACTATGCAGCCAACACGCTGATAGCACAGCTGCTGTACCTCGACTCCGTAGACAGCGGAAAGGACATCTCCATTTACATCAACAGTCCTGGGGGAAGCGTAACGGCAGGACTCGCCATCTACGACACCATGCAGTTTATCTCCTCCGACGTATCGACAAACTGCGTAGGCATGGCTGCATCTATGGCAGCAGTACTGCTTGTCAGCGGAAAGGAAGGCAAGCGCTTCGGACTGCCCCACAGCCGTGTGATGATTCACCAGCCGCTCGGCGGTGTGCAGGGTCAGGCTTCCGATATAGAGATTGAGGCCCGCGAGATACAGAAGTTCAAGAAGGAACTCTACACCATCATCGCCAACCACTCACACCAGGACTACGACAAGGTGTGGAAGGACAGCGACCGCAACTACTGGATGACCGCTGAGGAAGCAAAAGAGTACGGCATGATAGACCAGGTGCTCGAACGTAAATAATGAAAGGAGAAATACCTTATGGTAAAGAAATGTAATTTCTGCGGAAGAAGCGAGCGCGACGTCCGTCTGCTTATCTCCGGACTGAACGGCAATATCTGCGAGGACTGTCTCCGTCAGGCATGGAACATCGCCCAGCAGGCCGGCGTCTTCAACGAAGAAACCCCGGCTAAGGACAACAGTTCCGCACCAATGAAGGTGCCAAAGCCTAAGGAGATAAAGGAATATCTCGACCAGTATGTCATCGGGCAGGACGAGGCAAAACGCAACCTCGCCGTAGCTGTCTACAACCACTACAAGCGGTTACAGCAGCCTAAGGACGACAATGGCGTTGAAATCGAGAAGAGCAACATCATCATGGTTGGTTCCACCGGCACGGGAAAGACCTTGCTGGCCCGTACCATCGCCAAGATGCTCGACGTGCCGTTCACCATCGTCGACGCTACGGTATTCACCGAGGCCGGATATGTCGGCGAGGATGTGGAGAGCATCCTCTCGCGTCTGTTGCAGGTGGCCAACTACAACGTGAAAGCTGCCGAGAAGGGCATCGTATTCATCGATGAGATAGATAAGATAGCGCGTAAGAGCGACAACCCTAGTATCACACGCGACGTGAGTGGCGAGGGCGTCCAGCAGGGTCTGCTGAAGCTCCTTGAGGGTACGATGGTCAACGTGCCGCCACAGGGAGGACGCAAACATCCGGATCAGGAGTACATTCATGTCGACACACATAACATACTGTTTATCTGCGGTGGTGCTTTCGATGGAATAGAGCAGAAGATTGCCCAGCGCATGAACACGCATGTCGTTGGTTTCAACTCCGTTCAGAACGTTGCCAAGATCGACAAGGACGACCTCATGCAGTATGTCATGCCGCAAGACCTGAAGTCGTTCGGTCTCATTCCGGAGATCATCGGCCGTCTGCCGGTACTCACCTATCTTAAGCCCCTCGACCGCACGGCACTGCGCCGTATCCTCGTGGAGCCGAAGAACTCTATCGTCAAGCAGTACGAGAAGTTGTTCGAGATGGACAAGGTGAAACTGACGTTCACCGACGAGGCCCTCGACTTCATCGTTGACAAGGCAATAGAATACAAGCTCGGCGCGCGCGGACTGCGCTCTATCGTGGAGAGTATCATGAGCGACGCTATGTTTGAGATACCTTCTACACGCAAGCGCACGTTCGAGGTAACGGCAGAATATGCAAAGCAACAGCTCGACAAGTCGCACATAACGCGGCTCGAATCAGCATAACAATATAGGAACGAAGAGCCGGGACAGGGAAAGACCTCTTTCCCAACTCTTCTTTCTTATTCCCCCACCCCATAACTCCCAATAGGGACTAACCTCACTGACAGAAAACATGACGAAATCCGACAATCTTAAAGCATCACTTAAGAAAATCTTCGGCTTTGACAATTTCAAAGGCGACCAGGAATCCATTATACGTAATCTGATGGAAGGACACGACGTATTCGTGCTCATGCCAACAGGCGGAGGCAAGAGTCTCTGCTATCAACTGCCGTCGCTTCTCATGGACGGTATGGCCATAGTAGTCTCGCCGCTCATAGCACTGATGAAGAACCAGGTCGATGCCATCAACGGCATCAGTGAGGAGGATGGTGTGGCCCACTATCTTAACTCATCGCTGAAGAAGTCGGAGATTGACAAGGTGAAAGACGACATCTCGTCAGGAAAGACAAAACTGCTGTATGTCGCTCCGGAATCGCTGAACAAACAGGAGAATGTCGAATATTTCAAAACGGTGAAGATTAGCTTCTATGCCATTGATGAGGCGCACTGCATATCGGAGTGGGGGCATGACTTCCGACCGGAATACAGGAAGATAAGGGAGTCGGTGGACCAGATAGGCAGGGCACCAATCATCGCACTGACTGCCACCGCCACAGACAAAGTGCGGACGGATATCCTCAGAAGCCTCGACATTGAGGACGCAAAGCAGTTCAAGAGCTCCTTCAACCGCCCTAACCTCTTCTACGAGGTACGCCCGAAGACAAAGAATGTCGACAAGGATATCGTCAAATATATCAAGGAGAACTCCGGAAAGAGCGGTATAATATACTGTCTGTCACGCAAGAAGGTCGAAGACCTAGCGGAGGTACTGAAGGCCAACGACATAAAGGCGGCACCATATCATGCTGGTCTGGAGTCGGAGGTGAGGTCGAAGACGCAGGACGACTTCCTTCAGGAGAAGATAGACGTCATCGTTGCCACCATAGCCTTCGGTATGGGCATAGACAAACCTGACGTACGTTTTGTCATACACTACGACATCCCAAAAAGCCTCGAAGGCTATTACCAGGAGACAGGACGGGCAGGACGCGACGGACAGGAGGGTACCTGCATAGCCTTCTACTCTCAGAAGGACCTGAAGAAACTGGAGAAGTTCATGGAGAACAAGCCTGTCGCCGAGCAGGAGATAGGACGCCAGTTGCTGCAGGAGACACAGGCCTACGCCGAGTCGTCGGTATGCCGCCGCAAGATGCTTCTCCATTACTTCGGTGAGGAGTATCCGAAAGACAACTGCGGCATGTGCGACAACTGCCGCAACCCAAAGAAGAAAATAGAGGGTAAGGATGCCCTCGTCATCGTCCTCAACGCCGTCAAGGCCGTGAAAGAAAACTTCCTTCAGGAGTATATCATCAACTTTGTAAAGGGCTTTGCCACCGACGACATACGCGCACATCATCACGACGAACTCGACGAGTTTGCCGAGGGCAAGGACTACGATACGGCGATATGGAACCCGGTGATACGGCAGGCACTGCTGGCGGGATACCTCCGCAAGGATGTCGACAACTATGGCATCCTCAAGCTCACAGCCGCCGGAAAGCGGTACTTGAAGAACCCGACATCATTCCCTATCGTCATGGACGCCGTCTTCAAGGACGACTACGAGGACGAGAGCAACGACGGAGCCACATCGGCCCTCGACCTGCCACTGAAGAAGATGCTGGTAAGCCTACGACGCGACATAGCCCAGAAGAAGGAACTCCCTACCTATGTTATCTTCCAGGATGTATCACTCGACCAGATGGCAACGATGTACCCGACAACCATCGACGACCTGAAGAACATACAGGGCGTCGGCGAAGGAAAGGCGAAGCGCTATGGCAAGCCATTCCTGGAGCTTATAAAGAAATACTGTCAGGAGAACAACATCGTACCGCCGGAGGAGCTGCGCGTAAGGACTGTGGCTAAGAAGAGCAAGAAGGTAAAAATCATCACAAGCATAGACCGTCAGATACCTCTCGACGACATTGCGAATGCGGAGGGACTGGACTTCGACGAGCTCCTCGACAACCTCGACGACATAGTATACAGTGGCACAAAGATAAACATCGATTACTTCCTGGAAGAATACTACGATGAGGACCAGGTCGAAGACATCTATGAGTATTTCAAAGAATCGGAGACCGATGATCTCGAGGCGGCATACGATGAGCTCGACGAGGACTATCCGGAGGAACTGATACGCCTTGTCCGTATCAAATTCATGTCGGAGATGGGCAACTAAGGAACCTTCTTTCTTACAAGACGGCCGGACAACACCATATGAGAGAAGACAGTTCATACATGATTTCTGAGTCTTGGGGCGGTGGTCTGGCTACGATGCGGTCCGCAAACCATGATGAGACTACCGTGGAGATCCCCGCAAAAGTGGCTCACGATGGTTTTAAATATAAGGTTGATGAAGTGACCTTTAACGCCTTTCGCGGTGACACTCGCTTGCAGGCGGTCATCATGCCCGGAGGTATCCATGTCATGAAGGATGCCTTCAAAAGCTGTCCGAACCTTAGAGACATATATATAAAAGGCGCACCTCCCATTATTGGTAATGAACAGTGGCCAACTGTGATAGAGGACGTCTTCGACTCCACCCATTTTTCCACCGTACGCATCCATGTGCCTAAGGCACAGCGTGCAGCCTATGCCGCCTCACCCTGGCATCGGTTCCGGGACTATGTATGCTATGAGTAATGAATAAAAAAATGTCATGATGAAAGTTCTGTGAACCTGATCAACACGAATAATTGAAAAATCAAAGGCTCATCCTGAGCTGGCTATCTTTTTTGCATCATCAGCTTCCTTGGCATCACTCTCTCTTGCAGCCACTGGAAGATGATGAACAAGGCTGGTACGAGGAAGGATACACTGATAGACCCGAACATGTTGAAGCGGGCAAGCGACTGCGGACCAGTGGTCGTGGTGAGACGCGCGAACTGTGTCACTGGAGCCATCTTGCCGTTGGCTAAGCGCACGAAAACCTGGCTGAGCGACTCCGCTGCGACCCGCTTGTCGGGTTCAGCTTGCATGGTGACGTTGTAGAGGCGCGAGAAGCGGTTGAAGTTGGAGATGTAGCTTCCGCCATAGTAGCCTTGAATGGTCTGCAGAATCTCGTTGGGCGTGATGTCGGTGTCTTTCACCGTCATCGTTTCTGTCTTTGCAGTCGTGTTGTTCTCATCGTCAGCCGTTGGCTGCTTGCAGCTGCCCGTCAGTAGGATGGCGACAGCCACGGCAGCGGTTATCCTTCTGTTCATATCTTTGTTTCCTTGTAATATAGATACCTGTATTAATGGCTGCAAAGGTACGATGAATATCCGCCCGAATGGTCTGCAATATGGCTGAAACGGAAAAGTAGCGCACTGAAGCGTGAGTGGCTATGGCCGACGAGGTGTCGTATAAATGTCGTGCAATATCTTTTTGCCTACAGCCCGCCGGTAATGAGCCGGTTCATAGAACCAGTGGTAGTCGTAGAAAGTTTCGTCGGCAGAATAGTCGTGTACATGGTCTGTTCCAAATATCTTCTGTAATGCGAGGACATCGTTTCTGTTTATACGTTCCTTGTCGAAATTGGGTCCGATGACCCATTGTATGTCTGTATGATGCTTTTGGCATATCCGCTCTATCTCCTTGAGAGCTGCCTTTTGCGGTGAGGCGATAGCGGCTGGTGCTTCATGTGGGTTATGAAGCTTGCTTTTTGCCGCCATGTCCATTTTCGTCCAGTATCGTTCGCCTTCGCTGGCTATTTCCTGTTCTTTGTATATCACCTCGTCATTTGTATATTTTTCGCGGGTAGGCAAGTTGGCGTTTATCACCTGTTGCCCTTTTTTGCTTATATGTCCCGTGGTGAGGTACTCCAAATACGGTATGAGAAACTTAGGCTGGAGAAATGTTTGAAAATACAAAGCCTGATAGTTGGCCATGCTCTCTCCACTGACGTCTGGCGGCAGTACATGGATAAAATCGTGTGTAGTCTGTGTCTTTTCAAACATATTCCTTTCTGCAACCACTAAGAGGTGGTTGATGCGTTGCCCCGGGACGGTGTCCAGTGCCTTAAGTTTTGCCTCCAGGCTTCCTAGTCCCTCTGCGTTGCAGAACATCCGGAAGGGGTGAGCGTCTATGTACTTGTTCCATTCGTGACACGAAAAAGCCTTAGTGCATGAAGTGCCCATGATGAAAGCATCGTAATGGCACTTTCGTCGGTACAGCTTGTACTTTTCCCAGCTGACCGCTCCCTCACTTTGCAGCACCCGACAATGGTCATAGTCGTTATAGGAACGTACTACCATGAAAGGGTCCTGACAGATGTAAAATACCAGTGATGCCAGCAGGGGAGTGCTGAGCAATAGACACTTGCCGTAGAATTTCAGTATATGATTTGTCGTCTTCATTATTGTCGTTTCTTAGAATTGTATATAGATGAAATTCTCCACTCCGAAAGAGCCATAGAACAGAATGATGAGCAAGACTGAGAAATACACCGTCCATCGTAATACAGGCCTTAATCTTTCGGTTGCAATGATTAGATTGTGTCTGCTGTTGGCATATTCTACGACAAGCATTACCAGTGTGGCTATGCCGAATACTATCCATGCCTGATCGCTCATGCCCAGCCGGAGCTCTTTGACCGATGAGTCAAAACCATCGAAGAGGTGCTGGTAGGCATAGAACACATCGGATATCTTTGCAACCCGGAAGAAGAGCAGCGACAGGGCAAAGAGAATATACGTGCGGGTCATCATTAGGGCACCGCCGATGTGCTTTCCTAAGGACCCGTACCATTGCTCGCGTCTTTTTCCGAGCATGGCTTCCTCTACTACTAGTATGGCCTGGAACAGACCATAGCATGCGAACGTCCAGCCTGCTCCGTGCCATACGCCGATGACTACGAAGGTAACAAACAGCGACAGATAGACTCCCCAGCGTCCATAGCTGCGCAATGACGCGTTAAGTGGTGTGAAGACATAGTCGCGAACCCAAAAAGATAAAGACTCATGCCACCGCCGCCACAGTTCTCCTGTAGACCGTGACACAAACGGACGGTCGAAGTTTGGATGCAGCCTAAATCCTAGCATGCGGCCCAGCCCCAGGGCCATGCACGTATATCCGGCGAAGTCACTGTAAAGCTGGATGGGGTAGAGTAGAGTGGCTACTAATATCTGCATGCCGGTGGCATCACGCACATCGTTGAGCACAATGTCAAGGGATGGTGAGATGCGGTCAGCGATGACGACTTTTAGAAACACGCCCCATGCCACTAACTTCAGACCACGTGTGACAAGTGTGTAGTCGAAAACTCGTGCGGTCTTCAGCTGTGGCAGTAAGTCGCACGCACGCTCTATAGGTCCAGAGAGAAACTTGACGAAGAGCATCATATAAAGGGTGAAATCCACGAAGTCATCCTCTGGCTCCTCCTCCCAATAAATCTCTATAAGATAGGACAGTGCCTGAAAGGTGTAGAAGGATATACCCAAAGGAAACAGTGGAAACCAGTAGCGTGCCACCAGCCAGAATCCTGTCAATGCGATGATGCCGGTCCATAAATATATGGTCCCGGCGCGGGTTCCCAAATTTGCGTGGATGATGCGTCCCCAGAAGAATGTAAAAACGGTGATTGCTGAGGCGATAAGCAAGTATACCGGATGATAATATCCTATGAATACCATGCTTGCCACAAGCAGTATGGTATGTTGCCATCCGCGCTCCTGCCTGAGATAATACAGCAGAAATGTTATTGCCATGCAACATACAAACGGTATAGACAGAAATTCCATAATTTGTGGTGGTCGTTATTGTGGATAGTGATGATCAGCAGGCTTTCTTGATGATGGTGTCAATGATATCTCCCACGTTCTTCATTCTGATGATGTCGCGGAGCTTGAACTTAATACCCCACTGACGCTCTATCTCGCTGATAATGGTCATATTGGTCAGCGAATCCCAGTTGTCGATATCGTCGGTTGTCATGTCGTCGGTAAGCTCGACGGGTTGGTTGAGTACTACTTCAAAAATTCCAGAAAGTAACTCTCTTACTTCTTCTCTTTCCATGATTATGTGTTATTTTATTAGTTCTTTAATGGCCTTTCGGTCTGTTTTGTTGTTCGCATTCTGAGGGAAACGCCCGATGTACACGACCCTTTCGGGAATCATGTATGCCGGTAGGTACTTCTTCAGATAGTCAATGAGTTGGAAACCGTTATCATCCTTGCTCTCCACGGCCAGCACTATGCGCAGGGCGCTCTCCTCGCCGATGGTAGTGGCCACCACTGCCACCTCGTCATGATAGAAATGACGGGCCACGTTCTCAATCTCGCTCAACTCGATTCGGTATCCTTGAATCTTCACTTGCGAGTCTTTTCGCCCGAGATAGATAATATTGCCATCGGACTGCCGGCAGCATATATCACCGGTAAGATACCAGCGGACACCCTTGCACTCGAAAAACGCAGATGCATTCTTTGCAGCATCATTCCAGTAACCGGGTGTTAGCTGCCGCCCTGCAAGGCAAAGCTCGCCCACGGTGCCAGTGTCCACCGGTTGAAGGTTGTCGTCCACAATCATCGTGGAACTGTTCTTCATGTCCTGGCCAATGCCCACAATGCCATTACGCTCAGCGATAGTGTCACCAATTTCGTAAGCCGTGCAGTAGATGGTGTTCTCCGTGGGACCATAGACATTCCACACCTTAGCCTGCGGAATGCGCGCCTTCCATGCCTTCACGTCGTCGGCCAACAGGGCTTCGCCACAAAACAGCGAATAGCGCAGCGCGTCGGCCTCGAGCTCGTCCATATATGGGCGCAGATAGTGTATCACCGACGGAACCATCAGTGCCTCTGTCAGCTGATAGTCCTCTATCAGACGGCCTACTTCCTGCCACTTGACACAACCCGGTGTCACTGTATAAGCACAGGCACCGGCCACTAACGACGGCAGGTAACTGCCTACCGAGAGGTCGAAAGTGAGGTCGAACATTTGCAGACAGCGGTCTTCGCTGTTGAGTGCCAGTCCCATATCATGGATAGAATCGAGGAATGCCGACACATTGCCGAAGGTCACCGGCACACCTTTGGGACGCCCCGTGCTCCCTGATGTGAACAGAATGTAGGCGTTATGGTCTGCGTTGAACGTGTGCCCGTTCTTTGAACATGTGTCTTCGTCCTCTTCCTCTGCAGTTGCGTTAATGACTTTCAGATCGTTGGCTGTAAAACTGCTGCACGGACTTGAATCGAGCAGAGTATTGATACCTACTTGGCGGATGATATCCATATTGCGGGCCAGCGGCTGATGGGGATGGAGAGGCACATAGCATTTGCCTTCCAGCCAGATGGCAAGAATAGAGGCATAGGTCATCAAGTCGGCATTGGCTACAAGGCCAATATATTCGTCAGCTGCAGTTTTTAATCTTTCCCTTACCTTCGATACGCAATGGGATAATTGTCCGTAGGTAAAAAGCTGATCGGCGATACAAAAGGCCGGGCGTGAAGCATAGTTCACGAAGTTATCCTGTATCTCTGTCAGAAAATCAATCTTTGCTTTCATTGTAAATACATTTTTAATTACAAAGTTACGAAGGGTCAACCGCGAAATGATGAAAGAAGTTGCCTTAACGGGAAAAAACGCTTATGAAACGTAGAACTGTGTGGCTGAGACGTTGGTGATCACTCCTGACTTGTTTGCGACTACGTCCAAGCCACCGTTGATGGGTGTTGTAGGCTTGTCTTTTCTTCATTTTTCGTTTTGCTTCTAACCCTAAGACGCAAAGCCTTTGTATATCCCCCATCCGAAAAGCAAAAAATATTTCGACTATTGTAAGAACCGTGAGCTAAATATAAAAAGTTACATAAGCATGGTCTTATTAAAATAAAGCATTATCTTTGCAACGTGTAATGATAATAGACAAATGGTTAAGAACACCCGACACTCTCTTTTCTCGCTCCGCGACATGACGCTTTTTGCCGTGATTTGGTTCACGGCGCTGATGCTGAGCTATGTTTATTTTGATATCTTTGACCAGCAGTCGCTCTTCGATGGCAACTATCACTTGAAGAATTTCGTGTTCGATATCCTTTCCATGATGGTGTTCATTGGCGTGTCGCTGACATTGAACCGTGTACTCATCCGCATTTAGAGCACTATCTGGGCAAACTGCTTCTCTACTCCTTGCTCCTCCTGGCCGCAAACACGATTATGGCCCTTATCTATACATCTATCGACGGCATCCCACAGCAGGAATCTTCCAAGTCCATCTATGTCTTTAGTCTCATTGCTACCTTTGTCTCTTCCATCCATGCCAACTGGATATTCCAGCAGACTTACAGAAAAGAGGCCGAACGCCGCAACCGTCTTCAGATGGAGATGGTCAGACAAAAGGAACTAAGCCTTGAAACCTCACTTATGGCCCTGCGCAGTCAGGTCGATCCTCATTTTCTCTTTAACAACCTCAGTCTTCTCGATGACCTCATCGACAGTGACAGCGACGGTGCACATAGCTTCCTCGAGTGTCTGTCAAAAGTCTATCGTTATAAACTGGTCAACATGAACGTTCACCTGGTCAGCATAGAAGATGAGATGCGCATGCTCCGCGCTTACATTGCTCTGGTAAGGATCCGCTTTGGCGATGCGGTACGCGTGACTATGCCCGCAGAAGCACCTCAGGGCAGTATTCCTCCGCTAGCCATGCAACTGCTCGTGGAGAACGCCGTTAAGCACAACGCCCACAGCAAAAGTCATCCGCTCACCATCACCGTTAGTTGCGACGAAGCGTCCATTACTGTCGCAAATCCCCTGCAGCCGTTAGCCTCATCACAGACTTCCACAGGTGTCGGACTGCGCAATCTCCGCGACCGCTACACGCTGTTGGCTCATCAAGACATCATCATCCGCAACGATGGCACAAGCTATGCGGTGACCATCCCTATCATCCATTCAACCACAAAACTATGAAAGTACTGATTATCGAAGACGAACAACATAACTTCAACCGCTTGAAGAAACTTCTCCTCGGCTACGATGCCACAATGCTGGTGGAAGGTCTTTTGGAGACCATCGACGAGACTCGGGACTGGCTTCATCGCCATCAGGGTGCTGAAGCCCCGGATGTCGTCTTCGCGGATATCCGGCTGGCCGACGGCCTTTGCTTCGATGCGCTCAGCGAGCTGAGTCCATCGTCTATGCTCGTCTTCACCACCGCCTATGACGAGTATGCACTCCAGGCGTTTCGTAACAATGGCATCGCCTACTTGCTGAAACCGGTTGACGATGAGGAGCTGCGGGCTACGCTCAACCGCATACGGGACCTGCGCACCACCAACACGCAACTACAATCCGTACTAGCGATGATGCAGCAGAGCAGCCAACCTTATCGTGAGCGCTTTCTCGTCCCCTATAAGGATGGGTATGAGGTTGTAAGCGTAGATGACATTAGTCATATCTGCACAGAATACAAGGATACACAGCTGTACTTGGCCGCAGGACGTTTTTTCAGCATCTCTATGACACTGGAGGAGATAGAGAGCCAGCTCAATCCACGCGACTTCTTTCGCGTCAATCGCCAGACCATTATCAGTATTCACGTTGTGATCGGACTGAAAACATGGTTTGGCGGTAAGTTGCGCGTTAGGCTCGCCAACTATCCTGATACCGAGATGCTGTGCAGCCGTGAGAAAGCCTCGGCACTGAAAACATGGTTGGGAAGATGATAGAAATTGGGCGCAATAGCGCGGTAAACAGATGATGCAGAAGGGAATTAGGTATAATCTATATGTGAATTCTTTGCGGATTATTTTTTTTTAATTATCTTTCCTCTAAAAAAGCTTATGGCATCCACGAGTTTTAACTGATTATAGAGACATCTTTGCAGAACGGACGCATAAACAATCGGGCACGTGTGG